>NZ_JBVHUE010000062.1:0-28858 GCF_055565515.1 Streptomyces sp. NPDC028419
ACGGTACGTCCAGTACGAGTCGCGGTCCTCCGCCTTGCGATGCGTCCCCTCGGCCCTGCGGGCCTGGGGAGGCCCCAGGGCACCGGACACCGCGATCCGGCAAACCTTTCCGGCCACGGCACTAGACGCCATGCTCGCGCAGTTGCGCGCGAAGGGGGCGGACGTGGCCGCCGGGACCCAGGACGTGGCGGGCGTCGGCCGCTTCGGCTGGGTCACCGATCCCGAGGGCAACCGCGTGGAACTGTGGCAGCCCGCGTGAGCCGCGCGCCCGCGTGAGTCGCCGCGCCGATCACCCCGGGGGCCGGACTGTCAGTGCCGCGTGACAGGCTGAAAGCCGTTGACCGGATGTGTACGGGGGAGGGGCGCGTGATGGGGGACCGGCACGACAGCTGGATCAGTGGGCCGTTGGTGGCCTTCGACCTGGAGACGACGGGCACCGACGTCGAGACCGACCGCATCGTCACGGCCGCGGTGGTCCGGTTGGAGGAGGACGGCGCCGTCTCGGGGGAGCGGACCTGGCTCCTCGACCCCGGAGTGGCGATACCGGAGCAGGCGTCGGCCATCCACGGCATCTCGACGGAGCACGCCCGCGCGCACGGCGCACCGGCCGCCGCCGCGATCGACGAGATCGCGCGGGCCGTCGCCGAGGGGCTGCGCCGGGGGACGCCCCTGGTCGTGATGAACGCCCGCTACGACCTCTCGCTGTTGGACCGGGAGTGCCGGCGGTACGGGGTGGAGTCGGTGAGCGAGCGGCTCGGTGGGGTGCCCGCGCCCGTCATCGATCCGCTGGTGATCGACAAGCACGTCGACAAGTACCGCAAGGGCAAGCGGGCGCTGCACGCGCTGTGCGCGCACTACGGGGTGCCGCTCCTCGACGCGCACGACGCGCGGGCGGACGCCGTGGCGGCCGCCCGGGTCGTGCGGCGGATGGGGGAGAAGCACCGGCCCGTCGGGGCCATGCCGTTGGCGGACCTCCAGGACCTCCAGGTGCGCGCGGCGGCCGAGCAGTCGGTCTCCCTCCAGGCGTACCTGCGGCGCACCGCGGACCCGACCGCCGTGGTGGAGCCCGCCTGGCCGCTGATCCCCCGCAGGCCCCAGGACGAGGACGCGCTCAGCCGTTAGGCGGCCCGCCCCCGCATCACGCCGTGGGTCTCAGCCCGGTGAGGACGGGGCGGTGGTCGCTGCCCAGGTCGGGCAGGACGCGGGTGGTGGTGGCCGCCAGGCCGCGCAGCAGCACGTGGTCGATCCGGACCACGGGGAGGGCGGCCGGCCAGGTGAAGCCGAAGCCCCGGCCCGCCCGGTCCTGCGCCGCTTCGAGGAGCTGGGCGAGGGGCGCCAGGCCCCGGTCGGCCAGGCTGCCGTTGAGGTCGCCGAGCATCAGCACGCGCGGGGCCGGATCCCGTGCCACGCGGTCGGCCAGCGCCGCCGCGGCCGCGTCTCGGGGCCCGATGGCGAAGCCCTCGGTCGCCCGGACCCGTACCGAGGGCAGGCGCACCGCGTACACGGCGGTGTCCCCGCCGGGGGCGGCGACGACGGCCCGGATCGCGTGCGGCCAGGGGCCGCCCAGGTCCATGGCCTCGACCTCGCGCAGCGGATGGCGCGACCACAGCCCGAGCGTGTTGCGGGTGGTGTGGTGGGGGTAGGCCGCGGCCAGCGCCTTCTCGTAGGCGGGGACGGCCGACACGGGAACCTTCGCCAGGGCGACGAGATCGGCGCCGGTGGCGACCACCTCCCGGGCCACGGCCTCCGGCGTGGTGCGGGTCCCGCCGACGTTGAAGGACAGGGCCTCGAAGGCGCTGGGCCCCGCTCGGGGCGGCGCCGTCAGGGCGGGCACGAAGAGGTGGCACCAGGCCACCAGGGGCACCAGGGCCGCGGCCACCGCCACCTTGGTGCCGCGCGTCGCGGCGCCGAGGAGGAGCGCGGCTATCGCGACGCCGAACCACGGCAGGACCGTCTCGACGAGGCTGCCGAGGTTGCCCGGGCGGTTGGGCAGCAGCCCGGGGAAGAACAGTGCTCCGGCGAGCAGCAGCGCCGGGACGGCGATGCGTGCGGTGTGGCGGGGGCGGCCCCCGCGACGATCCCGCCGTGTGCTGCGGGTCATGGACGATCACTTTCGCTCGGCGGACGGGGGGTCAGACGCAGCCCCTGCGCCTGAGGTGGGCGAACATGGCGATGCCCGAACCCGCCACCAGGGCGAGGAAGGCGGGCCAGGCCCAGACGAACGCGCTCTCCGGCTGGTGGAAGTTCGCGGAGTAGATGCCGCCCAGCAGCGTGGGGACCATGAACACCACGAGCCACGACGTCACCCTCCGGGTGAGCCTGGTCCCGTCGTGGAGCTCCACCGACTTCCGGTGGAGGAGGACCAACTCCTTGCGGTACCGACGGACTCCCCGGAGGAAGCAGAGCAGCTCCTCGGTCGAGGACGCGTCGAGGTCCTTCGGGGTCAGTCCGGCCAAGGGGGAGCGCGCGTCGCGCGCGGGGCTGTCCGACATGTGAATCGCCTTCCTCTGGTCGATGTCGGTGTCTAGGACGAAAGGGACCGCCGGCCTAGAGCCAGCCCTTGCGCCTGACCGCGACGTAGGTGGCCAATGCGGTGGATGCCAGGGCGGCGAGGAAGAGCGGCCAGCCGTAGGTGAGCTTCAGCTCCGGCATGTGCTCGAAGTTGGATCCGTAGAGCGATGCGAGGGCGCCGGGTACGACGGCTATTGCCGTCCAGGCGCTCACCTTGCGGGTTTCGATCGTGACCTTCAGCTGGTCTTCAGTAATTTCCCGAATATCCTCCATTTCCTTGTTCAGCCCGCGGATCTCCCTATTGATCTCGCGGAGCAGCTCCACCTTCTGGGCGTGCTCCTCCACGGTTTCCGCTGGCATGAGCGTCGGGTCGGTGGCGTTGTCGTGGTGCGTAGGCGTCAGGTTGGGCATGGGGAACTCCCGTCACGGCACGTCCTGGGCGGCACACGGGGTGCCCGCCCGGCGGACCCCGGACGTGCTTCGGTGGTGAACGTGTGGTGAACGCGATGATGTACGCGAGGAATTCGGGTACGCGGAAGCCGTCTTCGGCTTCGGGCCCGTACGAGGAGACGCGGTCGCGGGGGAAGGTCGATTCCCCCGCGGGACGCTACTGCGGTGCGTCAAGCGGGATCGGTGGCGCATACGCCTCGGGACTACTGCCACTAGGCACGCTGATCACCTCCCGCGGATTCGAACGCGGTTCGTCCCGCGTCTCCGCCACCGTAAACGAAAAGCAATGTGAAGACAAAGTCGGTGGAATTGAATATCGACCGGGCGGTCAGAAGGGGTACCAGCGGACCTCGGGATCGCCGTCGCGCAGCGAGGCGACCCGGCGGCGGAATTCCGCCAGCGCCTTCGGGTTGGTCGGGGCGTGTTGGGAGACCCAGGCGCAGCTCGCCGTCTCCCGCGCCCCGCGCAGCAGCGCGCAGCCGTCCCAGGCGCGCACGTCCCAGCCGTACGCCGTCACGAAGGCGTCGTAGGACTCCTCGGGCAGGCCGTACCGGTCGCGGGAGAGGGCCATCACCACCAGGTCGTGCTCCCGCAGGTCCAGGGCGAAGGTCTCCAGGTCGACCAGGACCGGTCCGTCCGGGCCCACGTGGACGTTGCGCGGCAGGGCGTCCCCGTGGATCGGCCCCGGGGGCAGGTGCGGGACGAGGGCGGCGACCTCGGCCGCGTAGCCGTCGCGCCGGGCCCGCAGGTACGCCGCGTCCTCGGGATCGATCGCGTCACCGGCCAGCCGCAGCCACCGTTCCACCCCGCCCAGCAGGTCCCGGCGGGCGAGGTCGAAGGGCGGCGCGGGCAGGGCGTGCACCGGGCGCAACAGGGCGGCCAGATCGGCCGGACCGGCCGGCCGCACCGCCTCCGGGAGGCGGTGCCACAGGGTCACCGGGTGGCCGTCCACCAGCCGCGGCGCCGGCTCGGCCGCCCGTACCGCGGCGATCCCGACGCCGGCGAGCCAGCCCGCCACCGCCAACTCGCGCTCCGCCCGGGCCACGAGCGCGGGATCCCGGCGGCCGACCTTCACCACCAGGTCGCCGTCCGCGAACACCGCGTTCTCGCCCAGGGCGAGCAGCTCGGCCTTCCGGCCGAGGCCCGCCGCCGTCAGTAGGTCCCTGGCCCGTGCCTCGTCCATGCCGCCCCGCCGCTCTTCCCGTTCGGTCCGCACCGTCGTGAACGGGCCAAGTCTCGCATCCCGCCGTGCGGTGCCTTGACGCGCCATCAGGGGCTGCGCACGATGGCCGGGCCGGCTCAGGTGGATCCACCCGGAAGGGGGAGACGTGGCCCCGCCCCCCATCACGGATCCCACCACCCCCGCTTCGACCTCGACCCCGTCCCCGCCCGCGCGCTCCCGGGCGCGTGCCGATCACGGGGTCTGGTTCCTCGTCCTGCCCGCCCTCGTCCCGATCCTGCTGCTCAGTGTCGGTCCGCTGCTCTACGGCATCGCGCTCGCCTTCACCGACGCCCAGTCGGGCCGGACCGCCGCGACCCAGTGGGTGGGCGCCCTCAACTTCCAGGACCTGCTGCACGACCGGCTCTTCTGGGAGTCCTTCCGGATCGGGCTGCTCTGGGCGGTCGGGGTCACCGCGCCGCAGTTCCTGCTCTCCCTCGGGCTGGCCCTGCTGCTCGACCAGGACCTGCGCCTGCGCGGGCTCGCCCGGGCGCTCGCGATCGTCCCCTGGGCCATGCCCGAAGTGGTCGTCGCCGTCATGTGGCGGCTCGTCTACCACCCCGATGCGGGCGTCCTCAACGAAACGCTGCGCGGGATCGGCCTCGGCGGCGACACCGACTGGCTCGGCGGGCTGGCCACCGCACTGCCCGCCGTCATCGTCGTCGGCATCTGGGCCGGCATGCCGCAGACCACCGTGGTCCTGCTCGCCGGACTCCAGAACACCCCGCACGAACTCCACGAGGCCGCCGCCCTGGACGGCGCCGGGGCGTGGCGCCGCTTCCGCGCCGTCACCTGGCCCGCGCTGCGGCCCGTCGCGCTGTCCGTCACCGCGCTCAACCTCATCTGGAACGTCAACTCCTTCGCGCTCGTGTACGTCCTCACCAACGGCGGGCCCGGCGGCCGGACCCGGCTGCCCATGCTCTTCGCCTACGAGGAGGCCTTCCGGTACGGCCAGTTCGGCTACGCCGCCGCCATGGGCTGCGTCATGGTCGCCGTGGTCTCGGTCCTGCTCGCCCTCCACCTCGCCGGCCGTCTGAAGGGAGGCGGTGCGTGATGGCCGCACGCCCCCGCCGCTCCGTGCGCCCCCGCCGCTCCGTGCGCACCGCCCAGTACCTGGCGCTCGCCGCCTATCTCGGCTTCCTCGGCTTCCCGTTCCTCTGGCTGCTCTCCACCGCCTTCAAACCGGCGCGCGAACTGGGCAGCCTGCACCCCACCTGGATCCCGCACGACCCCACCCTGGACAACTTCCGCCGGGCCTTCGACGAGCAGCCGCTGCTCCGGGCCGGCCTCAACAGCCTGACCGCCGCGCTCTGCGCCGCCGTCCTCGCCCTCGCGCTCGCCCTCCCCGCGGCCTTCGTCCTCGCCCGGCGCCGGGGCCGGCTCGCCGCGGCCACCACGGGGTGGGTGGTGGTCAGCCAGGCCTTCCCCTTCGTCCTGGTGATCATTCCGCTGTTCCTGGTGCTCAAGGAGCTGCGGATGATCAACTCGGTCCCGGGGCTGGTCCTCGTCTACGTCGTCTGGTCGCTGCCCTTCGCGCTGTGGATGCTGGTCGGTTACGTCCGCGCGGTGCCCGCCGAACTGGAGGAGGCCGCGGCGGTGGACGGCGCCGGACGGCTGCGCACCCTCGTCTCCGTCGTCGCCCCGCTGCTGGCCCCCGGGATCGTCGCGACCGGGCTCTTCGCCTTCGTCACCGCCTGGAACGAGTTCTTCTTCGCCCTCGTGCTCCTCAAGAGCCCGCGACAGCAGACCCTGCCGGTGGTCCTCACCCACTTCCTCGGCGCCGAAGGAGCCGCCGACCTCGGGCCGCTCGCCGCCGCGGCCTGCCTCGCCACGCTGCCCTCGCTCCTGGTCTTCTCGCTGATCCAGCGCCGGATCACCGGCGGCATGCTGGCCGGGTCGGTGAAGGGCTGATGGCCCGCCGCCGCGTCCCCCGCCGCTCCGGTCCCCGTACGGCGGCCGTCGCGGCCCTCGTACTGGCCCTGCTGGCCGCCCTGCTGGGCGGCTGCTCGGGCGGCGCCGGCGCGGGCGACGGCCGGATCAGGCTCCGCTTCCAGTCCCTGGCCTGGCAGAAGGAGTCCGTGGCCGCCAACGAGGCGCTCGTGGCGCAGTGGAACGCCGCCCACCCCGAGGTCCAGGTCCAGTACGTCCAGGGGAGCTGGAGCAGCGTCCACGACCAGCTGCTGACCTCCTTCGAGGGCGGGGAGGCGCCCGACGTCATCCACGACGCCTCCGACGACCTCGCCGACTTCGCGTACGCCGGCTACCTCGCCGATCTGCGCCCGCTGCTCTCCGACCGGCTGAAGGAGGACGTCCCGGACCGGAGCTGGCAGAGCGTCACCCTCGGCACCGGGATCTACGGCGTGCCCTTCCTCCAGGAGCCCCGGGTGCTGATCGCCAACACCGCGCTGCTGCACGCCTCGGGGGTCCGGATCCCGACCCCCGAAGCCCCCTGGAGCTGGGCGGAGTTCCGCGCCGCCGCCGCACGGCTCACCGCCGACGGGCGCTACGGAGTGGCCTGGCCGCTGAAGGACCCCGTCTCGGCCACCCTCAACCTGGGCGTCTCGGCCGGCGGCCGCCTCTTCACCCGGGAACCGGACGGCCGCGCGGGCAAGGCCGTGCTCCGCTGGGGAGCGGGCGACGCGGTGGTCCCGCGGACCATCCACGACCAGGTCAACATCGACCACAGCGCCTCCCGGGCCACCCTGGGCATGGGCGGCTCGGACACCCTGCCCGGCTTCTTCGCCGGGAAGTACGCCATGGTGGCGCTCGGCTTCTCCTACCGCCAGCAGATCGTCAGCCAGGCCCCGCCCGGCTTCGCCTGGCAGGTGCTGCCCGCGCCCGCCGGAGCCGACGGACCGGCGCAGGGGGTCAGCCCGCAGACCCTGTCGATCGCGCGGGACAGCCCGTACAAGAAGGAGGCCGCGGCCTTCATCGACTTCCTGTTGCGCCCGGCGGGCATGGTCCGCCTCGCGCGCGGCGACTGGATGCTGCCCACCGGTGCGCGGGCCCTGGCCGACCCCGCGCTGCGCACCCCCGAGTGGGGCTGGGCGACCGGTGCGGCCCTGGCGGGCGGGCTGCGCCCGGCACCGGCCCAGTCGGTGCGGGGATATCCGGAATGGAAGGACAAGGTGGCGACCCCGGCCCTCCAGGAGTACTACAGCGGCGCCATCGACCTCGCCGCACTGGAGCGCCGCCTGGTGGTCGACGGGAACCGGGTGCTGGCCCGCTACCAACGGTAGGGCGTACGTGGGTACGGGCGCCCCGCGCTGTCGGTGCCCGCCCCTATCGTTCGGGGATGAGCACACGGACGTACGCCGCCCTGCTGCGCGGCATCAATGTCGGCGGGCACAAGAAGGTCCCGATGGCCGAGCTGCGCCAGGTGCTGGCGGAGCTGGGCCACACCGGTGTCCGGACCCACCTGCAGAGCGGCAACGCCGTCTTCACCACCGCCCGGACCGGTCCCGACGCGGGGGCCGACGCGCTCGCCCGCGAGCTGGAGGCGGCCATCGAGGAGCACTTCGGCTTCCGCGTCCCCTGCCTCCTGGTCGACGGGGCGCACCTGAGGGCCGTCGTCGCCGCCTGTCCCTTCCCCGCGGCCACGCTGGAGGGCAAGCAGCTGCACGTCACCTTCCTGTCCGAGCAGCCCGCCGCGGACCGCTTCGAGGCGCTCGACGCGGACGCCTTCCTCCCCGAGGACTTCCGGCTCGGCGACCGGGTCGTCTACCTCTACGCCCCCGAGGGCCTCGGCCGCTCCAAGCTGGCCGAGGCGCTGGCCCGGCCGGCGGTGGTCAAGGGCCTGGACGTCACCACCCGCAACTGGAACACGGTCACCAAGCTCGTCGACATGACCGCGGAGCAGGACTGATCCGGCGGACGCCCTACGGCGCGAGCGCGTCCAGCAGGGCCAGCTCCGCCGGGGACAGCGCGAGCGAGGCCGCGTCCAGGTTCTCCGCCAGGTGGACGGGCGAGCCCGTGCCCGGCGTCGGGCACAGCACCGGCGAGTGGTGCAGCAGCCAGGCCAGGGCGATCTGCCCCGGCCCGGCCCCGTGCGCGGCGGCCACCGCGGCCAGCGCCGCCGACCCGTCGCGGGTCAGCGCGCCGCCGCCGAGCGGGTAGTAGGGCAGGAAGGCGATCCCCTCGGCCTCGCACAGCGCGAGCACCGGCGCCGCCGAACGGTCCATCAGGTGGAAGGCGTTCTGGACGGAGGCCACCGCCTCCGTCTCCAGGGCCTGCGCCAACTGGTCGGCGCCCACGCTGTCGAGGCCGATGTGCCGGATCTTGCCCTCCGCGCGCAACTGCCCCAGCACGCCCAGCTGTTCCGCCTCCGGCAGTGCCGGGTCGAAGCGGTGCAACTGGTACAGGTCGATCCGGTCCACCCGCAGCCGCCGCAGGCTCGCCTCGCACGCCGCCCGCAGCTGCTCCGGGCGGCCCGCCACGTGCCACTCGTCGGGGCCGGTGCGCACCACCCCGCCCTTGGTCGCGATCACCAGGCCGTCCGCGTACGGGTACAGGGCCTCCGCGACCAGCTCCTCGGCGAGATCGGGGCCGTAGTTGTCGGCGGTGTCGATGAGCCCGACCCCGCGCTCCACCGCCGTGCGCAGCAGTGCCCGCGCCTGCTCCCGGTCCCCGCGCGGCCCCCAGTACCCGGGACCGACGAGGCCGCCCGTCCCGAAGCCGAGCCGACGCACCGACAGGTCCCCGCCCAGACCGAACACCGTGTCCACCATGCCCTGACGGTAACGCAGGCGCGGCCGTGTGCCAGGCTCGTCCCATGCGTTACATCATCATCGGCGCGGGCGCGATCGGCGCCACCATCGGCGGACGGCTGGCGGAGGCCGGCGGCGAGGTCGTCCTCGTCGCCCGCGGCCCGCACGCGGACGCCCTGCGGACGGACGGCCTGCGGCTCACCACCGCCGACGGCACCCGCACCCACCGGCTGCCGGTGGTCACCGGACCGCGGGAGCTGGGCGAGCTGCGCCCCGACGACGTCCTGCTGTTGGCCGTCAAGACCCAGGACGCCCTCGCCGCGCTCGACGCGTGGGGCGACGCGGAGGTCGCCGGCGGCGGCACCGCGTCCCAGCGCCTGGCGCTGGTCTGCGCGCAGAACGGCGTGGAGGGCGAGCGCCTCGCGCTGCGCCGCTTCGACCGGGTCTACGGCCTGTGCGTGTGGCTGCCCGCCAGCTTCCTGGAACCGGGCGCGGTCTCGGCCCTGGGCAGCCCGCACACCGGGATCCTGCACCTGGGCCGGGCCGCGGGCGGCGCGGACGCGCGGGCCCGGCGGATCGGCGCCGACCTGGCGGCCGCCGGCTTCGAGACGGTGGTCACCGAGGACGTGATGCGCTGGAAGCACGCGAAGCTGCTGGGCAACCTCGGCAACGCGATCCAGGCCACCACCGGCCCCGCACCGGACCCCGCCAAGGGCGCCCTGCTGCTGCGCGCGATCCGCGAGGCCAAGGCCGCCTTCGCCGCGGCCGGGATCGCCTACGCCTCGGAGGCCGAGGAGTCCGCGGCGCGCGACGGCAAGGCCGTGCAGCCGCCCGGGGTGCGCGGCGGTTCGTCCTGGCAGAGCCTGCGCCGGGGCACGGGCAGCATCGAGGCGGACTACCTCAACGGGGAGGTGTCCCTGCTGGGGCGGCTGCACGCGGTCCCGACGCCCGTCAACGACGTGCTGCGGCGCGCGGCCAACATCTTCGCCCGCGAGGGCCTGCCCCCGGGGTCGATGACCATCGGGGACCTCACCGCGCTGGCCGACGAGGCGGAGGCCCGCGGATGAGCCGGTACGTCCTGTTCGACGTCGACGGCACGCTGATCGACGCGCTCGACAACCAGCGGCGGGTCTGGGGCACCTGGGCCGAGCACTACGGACTGGACCCGGCCGAGACGTACCGGGTCGCGCTGCGCACCCGCCCGACGGAGACCTTCGCGGAGCTCGCGCCGGACCGGGACCCGGCGGCCTGCCTGGCCCTGCTGCACGCGCTGGAGGACGAGGACGTACGGACCGGCGCCTACGACGCCTTCGAGGGCGCGGCGCGGCTGTTGGGCGCGCTGGCGCCGGGATCCTGGGCGCTGGTCACCTCGAACTACGCGCACCGGGTGCGCGGCCGCTTCGAGCGCACCGGACTCCCCGTGCCCGAGGTCCTGGTGGACGCCGCCGCGGTGGCCGAGGGCAAGCCCTCGCCGGTCCCCTACCTGCGGGCCGCGGAGCTGCTGGGGGCGGACCCCCGGGACTGCCTGGTCGTCGAGGACGCCCCCACGGGCGTGCGCGCGGGCCTGGCCGCCGGGATGACCGTCTGGGGGGTCAACGCGCCGGTCGCGGTGGAGGGAGTGCACCGGCACTTCGCCCGCCTCGCGGACGCGGCCCCGGAGGTCCTCGCCTTCGCGCGCGGCGCGGCTCAGGCCGACAGCGCGGGGAGCAGGGCCGGGGCCGGGGCCGCCGCGTCGTAGCGGCGCAGCAGCAGCCGGGCCACCTCGGGGGCGGCGCCGAGCACCTCGGCCACCAGGTCGGCCCCGGCGGCCGCGGCGCCCGCCGCGATCCGGTCCGGGAGCCGCCCGGGGGCCAGGACGTACGGGGCCACCACCACCCGACGGGCACCTTCGGCGCGCAGCGCCCGTACGGCGTCCTCGGTACGGGGCAATGCCGCGGAGGCGAACGCGGGCCGCACGGCGCACCAACCGGTGTGCCGCCACTCCCGCGCGATTTCAGCGATCACCGCGATCGCCTCCGGGTCTGAGGAACCGGCGGACGCGAGCACCACGCCGGTGGTCGAACGGTCGGCCGGACGCAGGCCGGCCTCCGCCAGCCGGCGCTCCAGGGCGCCGGTCAGCAGGGGCGAGGGGCCGAGCACGTCGGCCACCCGCAGGGACAGTCCGGGCAGCGCGGCCCGGGAGCGCTCCAACACCGCGGGGACGTCCGCCTTCGCGTGGAAGGCGCGGGTCAGCAGCAGCGGGAGGGCGACGACGTCCCGCACGCCGTCCGCGTACAGGGCCGAGAGGACCTGGGGCACGGACGGGGCGTTGAAGTCGAGGAACGCCGTCTCCACCCGCAGCCCCGGCCGCAGCGCCCGCACCCGCCCGGTGAGGGCGTGCACGGTCGCCGCGTGCCGCGGATCGCGGCTGCCGTGGGCGATGACCAGCAGAACGGGACGCACGGCGCTGTCAGCTCTTGACCAGCAGACCGCGGGTGCGCAGCACCCAGCGCTCCAGCGGGCTGAAGATGATCAGGTCGATCGCGATGCCCACCAGCAGGATCAGGATGATCGCGAGGAACACCCCGGGCATGTCGATGTTGTTGCGGCCGTTCTCCAGCAACTGGCCCAGGCCCAGGCCGAGGTCGGGCGAGGAGGCGATGATCTCGGCTGCCATCAGCGAGCGCCAGGAGAAGGCCCAGCCCTGCTTGAGACCGGCGAGGTAGCCGGGCAGCGCGGCCGGCATGACCACGTGCCAGGTGCCCTTGAGGCCCGTCGCCCCCAGCGTGCGCCCGGCCCGCAGGAACAGCGGCGGGATCTGGTCGTGGCCCGCGACGAGGCCGTTGGCGATCGAGGGGACCGCGCCGAGCAGGATCACCGCGAACATCATCGAGTCGTTCAGGCCGAGCCAGATGACCGCGGGCGGCACCCAGGCCACCGACGGCAGGGACTGCAGGCCCTGGAGGATCGGTCCGATCGCGGCGCGCACGAACTTCACCCGGGCGACCAGCAGGCCGAGCGGGGTGCCGATGGCCAGGGCCAGCAGGAAGCCGAGCAGGCCGCGGGAGACGCTGGTCCAGATGACCTCCAGCAGGGTCCCCTTGAGCCACATGGCGGTCAGGCCGTCCCACACCGCGGACGGCGAGGGCAGCTTGGTCGCGTCCGTGACGTGCGCGGAGACCAGCACCTGCCACACGGCGAGGACCAGACCGACGGCGATGACCGGCGGCAGGACCTTCTTGACGAGCACCTCGCGGACCGGGGTGCGGTGGGTCTGGACCGCGTCGAGCGCGTCCAGGCCGGCCTCCAGGCCGGCCAGGTCGTCGCTGGTCGCCTTGGCCGGGGCCGGTTCGGTGATGTCAGTGCTGGCCATGGCGGCGGATCTCCCCACGCAGGTGTTCAGTGATCTCGACGGACAGTTCCGCCACGTCCGGGTCCTCGATGCGGCGCGGCTGCGGAATGCCGACGGTCCATTCCTTGGCGACCCGGCCGGGCCGCGAGGAGAGCAGGACCACGCGCTGCGCGAGCCGGACAGCCTCGCGGACGTTGTGCGTCACGAAGAGCACGGACAGGTCGGTCTCCGCCCAGATGCGGGTCAGTTCGTTGTGCAGCACGTCGCGGGTGATGGCGTCCAGCGCCGCGAACGGCTCGTCCATCAGCAGCAGGCGGCTGTCCTGGGCGAGCGCCCGGGCGAGCGCCACGCGCTGGCGCATGCCGCCCGACAGCTCGTGGACGCGCTTGCCGTAGGCACCGCCGAGGCGGACCAGCTCCAGCAGCCGCTCCGCCTCCGGACGGCGCTCGGCCTTGGGCACCCCGCGCAGCCGCAGGGCGAGTTCGATGTTCTTGCCCGCGGTGAGCCACGGGAAGAGGGCGTGCTCCTGGAACATCAGGGCGGGCCGCCCGCCGGGGGTCTCGATCGACCCCGCGGACGGGGCGTCCAGCCCCGCGACCAGGTTGAGCAGGGTGGACTTGCCGCACCCCGACGCCCCCAGGATGGTGACGAACTCGCCGGGTGCGACATCGAGGCTGATGTCGTCCAGCACGAGCTGCGAGCCGGCCGGGCCGGAGAAGGACTTCGAGACGTGCTCGATCCGCGCGGCGTGCGTCGTCGACGCCGTCGCTGCGGTGCCCTCGGCAGCCTTGGCGAGCGTGGTGGCCATGGTCGTCACCTCCTGGGGATCAACTGCGCTGACGGATTACTGGCGGACTACTTGGCGCCGAGACCGGCGTCGGAGACCTCGGGCTTGCCCGCGGCCTTGAGCACCTTGTTCAGGAGCGACAGGTCGTAGATGCCGGCGAGGTCGGGCTGCTCGATGAGCTTGGCCTTGACCGCCCAGTCGGACTCCGTCTTCAGCGTGCTCGCCAGCGGGTCGTCGGTGACCAGGATGCTCGGCCACGCCGGGTCGAGGACCTTGGCGTCCAGTTCCTTGCCGCTCAGGGTCTTCAGCGCGGCGTTCGCGGACGCCTTGGCCTTGTCCTGGTTGGCGTTGATCCACTCGTTCGTCTTGACGGTGCCGCGCAGCACGGCCTCGACGACGTCCGCGTGCTCCTTGAGGAACTTCTGCGACACGATGACGTTCGTGATCACGAACTTCTTGTCGGGCCACAGGCTGGTCTCGTCCAGGAGGACGGAGCCGCCGTCGGAGACGAGCTTGGAGGCCGTCGGCTCCGGCACCCAGGCGCCGTCGATCGAGCCCTGCTTGAAGGCGTCCGGGGTGACCTTGTTGTCCGTGCGGACGACGGAGACGTCACCCTTGCCGGACTCCGGGTCGACCTTCCAGCCCTTCTCGGAGATCCAGTTGAGGAAGGCGACGTCCTGCGTGTTCCCCTTCTGCGGGGTGGCGATCTTCTTGCCCTTGAGGTCGTCCAGGGTCTTGATCTTGTCCGGGTTCACGACCAGCTTGACGCCGCCGGAGGCGGAGCCGGAGATGATCCGCAGGTTCGATCCCTTGGACTTCACGTAGCCGTTGATCGACGGGGAGGGGCCGATGAAGCCGATGTCGAGAGAGCCACCGTTGAGGGCTTCGATCTCGGACGGGCCGGCGTTGAAGGTCTGCGGCTTGATCGTCGTGCTGCCGAGTTCCTTGGCGATCAGCCCTTCCTGGATGCCGACGAGCGCGGTGGCGTGCGTCAGGTTCGGGAAGTAGCCGATGCGGACCTCGGAGGCCGAGAGCTTCTTCGCGTCGGTCGGGGCGGCGCCGGCCTTCGCGCCGGCGCTCTCGTCCTTCGCGGCCTCGGAGCCGTAGCCGCAGGAGGCGAGCGCCCCGATCAGCAGGGGCAGGGCGGCGGCGGCGACGACGCCGCGGCGGACGGACTTACGGGTGGTACCGGTGGCAGGCACGGGAGGTGTTCCTCTCGTCGCGTCGTGGTCTCACGACGCGCGTCTTCGTCTACGGAGCAAGGGCGGGTGCAGCTGGTGGGGGGTGTGGGCGCGCATGCGGTGCGCGTACGTCATCGCGCACATCGCGCCACCCCTCCCTGGCCGCTGCCGAGGGCGCCGCTGCCCACGCGGCCGCCCTCCTTCGCGAAGGTCGAGTAGATGTCGGTCTTCGTCATGCTCAGAAGTCCCAGCCTTCTTCGTCGGCGGGAGCCGGGTCGGCGGTCTCGGGCCGGGAGGCGAAGGCCGCCCCCGCCATGCCCGCCGCCAGGGTGGTTCCGTCGGCCGGGTCGATCAGCAGGAAGGACCCGGTACGGCGCGAGTCGGCGTAGGCGTCGAGCGCGAGCGGCTCGGCGGTGCGCACGACCACGCGGCCGATGTCGTTGGCGACCAGCTGCCCGGGCTCCGGGTGCTGGGACAGGTCGTCCAGGGTCAGCCGCGAGGGGATCTCCTTGACGATCGCCTTGACCGTGCGCGTGGTGTGCTTGAGCAGCACCCGGGCGCCCACGGACAGCGGCTGGTCGGCCACGTGGCACACCGTCGCCTCGACGTCCTGCGTCGGGGCCGGGGCGCTCGCGCTCGGCGCGATCAGGTCGCCGCGCGAGATGTCGATGTCGTCCGCGAGCCGCAGGGTCACCGACTGCGGGGCCCACGCGATGTCGACGCTCTCGCCGAGCGCGTCGATTCCCTCGATGGTGCTCGTACGGCCCGACGGCAGGACGGTGACGGCCTCGCCGACGCGCAGCACGCCGGAGGCGATCTGGCCCGCGTAGCCGCGGTAGTCGGGGTGCTCGGCGCTCTGCGGGCGGATCACGTACTGCACCGGGAAGCGGGCCGGGCAGGCGGTGAGGTCGTGGCTGACCGGGACCGTCTCCAGGTGCTCCAGCACCGTCGGGCCGCCGTACCAGTCCATGTTCGCGGAGGGCTCCACGACGTTGTCCCCGGCCAGCGCGGAGATCGGGATCGCGGTGATCTCCGGGACGCCCAGGTCCGAGGCGTAGGCGGTGAACTCCTCGGCGATCGCCGCGAAGACCTTCTCCTCGTAGCCCACCAGGTCCATCTTGTTGACGGCCAGGACCACGTGCGGCACCCGCAGCAGGGCGGCGACGGCCGCGTGCCGGCGGGTCTGCTCGATCACGCCGTTGCGGGCGTCGACCAGCACCACGGCCAGGTCGGCCGTGGAGGCGCCGGTGACCATGTTCCGGGTGTACTGCACGTGCCCGGGGGTGTCGGCGAGGATGAACCGGCGCCGCGCGGTGGCGAAGTACCGGTACGCGACGTCGATGGTGATGCCCTGCTCGCGCTCGGCCCGCAGGCCGTCGGTGAGCAGCGCGAGGTCGGGGGTGTCCTGGCCGCGCTGGGCGGAGACCGCTTCGACGGCCTCCAGCTGGTCGGTCAGGATCGACTTGGAGTCGTGCAGCAGGCGGCCGACCAGGGTGGACTTGCCGTCGTCGACGGATCCGGCGGTCGCGAAGCGCAGCAGGGTGGTGGCCGACAGGTCGGCCAGCGGTTCGGTGGTGGCGGTCATCTCTAGAAGTACCCTTCGCGCTTGCGGTCTTCCATCGCGGCCTCGGACATCTTGTCGTCGGCGCGGGTGGCGCCCCGCTCGGTGAGCCGGGAGGCGGCGATCTCGGCGATCACGGCGTCCAGCGTGGTGGCGTCGGAGTCGACGGCGCCGGTGCAGGACATGTCACCGACGGTGCGGTAGCGGATCAGCCGCGTCTCGGGCTCCTCGCCCTCCTTCGGGCCGCCCCACTCGCCCGCGGTCAGCCACATGCCGTGTCGCTGGAACACCTCGCGCTCGTGGGCGAAGTAGATGCCCGGCAGCTCGATGCCCTCGCGGGCGATGTACTGCCACACGTCCAGCTCGGTCCAGTTGGAGAGCGGGAAGACGCGCACGTGCTCGCCGGGCGCGTGCCGACCGTTGTAGAGGTTCCACAGCTCGGGGCGCTGGCGGCGCGGGTCCCACTGGGAGAACTCGTCGCGGAGGCTGAACACCCGCTCCTTGGCGCGGGCCTTCTCCTCGTCGCGCCGGCCGCCGCCGAAGACCGCGTCGAAGCGCAGCCGCTGGATCGC
The DNA here is from genome assembly GCF_055565515.1 of Streptomyces sp. NPDC028419. Lineage (NCBI taxonomy): Bacteria > Bacillati > Actinomycetota > Actinomycetes > Kitasatosporales > Streptomycetaceae > Streptomyces > Streptomyces sp. NPDC028419. Next base: position 16,319 of record NZ_JBVHUE010000062.1, read on the forward strand.
CTCGGTGAGCGGGAGGGTCTGCAGCGGGTTGCGGGTGCCGTCGGGGCGCTCGCGCAGCTTCCCTGCGTCGATGTAGTCCTGTACGGACGCCACGTGCAGGCGCAGTCCGTGCTCGGCCACCGTGCGGTCGCGGTACTCCAGCACCTCGGGGAAGTTGTGACCCGTGTCGACGTGCAGCAGGGTGAAGGGGACCGGCGCGGGCGCGAACGCCTTGAGCGCCAGGTGCAGCATGACGATGGAGTCCTTGCCGCCGGAGAAGAGGACCACCGGCTTCTCGAACTCGCCCGCCACCTCGCGGAAGATGTGCACGGCCTCGGATTCGAGGGCGTCCAGGTGGGACAGCGCGTAGGGCGCGTCGGCCTCGGTGTGGACGTGGGCGACCTTGGTGGTCATGCCAGACCCCTCTCGTTGAGCAGCGCGAACAGTGCCGCCGCGGACTCCTGCACCGACTGGGTGTGCGACTCGATCCGCAGGTCCGGGGCCGCGGGGGCCTCGTACGGGTCGTCCACACCGGTCAGGCCGGAGATCTCGCCCGCCGCCTGCTTGGCGTACAGGCCCTTCACGTCGCGCTCCGAGCAGACCTCGACCGGAGTGGCCACGTGGACCTCCAGGTAGGTCGTCCCCTCGGCGGCGTGCCGCTTGCGGACGGCCTCGCGGCTGTCCTCGAACGGGGCGATGACCGGGACCAGCGCCTTCACGCCGTTGCTCGCGAGCAGTTCGGCGACGAAGCCGATCCGCTGCACGTTGGTGTGCCGGTCCTCGCGGGTGAAGCCCAGCCCGGCGGAGAGGAACTCGCGGATCTCGTCCCCGTCGAGCACCTCCACCCGGTGGCCCTCGCCGCGCAGCCGCTCGGCCAGCGCGTACGCGATGGTCGTCTTGCCCGCGCTCGGCAGCCCGGTCAGCCACACGGTGGCGCCCTGGTCGCTCACGCTCATCTGTTCGTTCTCCGTCGGTTCCGTACGGTTCGCGGACTCGGTCATCAGCCGTGCAGCCCGCATTCGGTCTTGCCGAGCCCGGCCCAACGGCCGGACCGGGCGTCCTCGCCCTCCGCCACGCGTCGGGTGCACGGTGCGCAGCCCACGGAGGCGTAGCCGTCCATCAGCAGCGGATTGGTCAGGACCCCGTGTTCGGCGACGTACGCCTCGACGTCCTCCTGGGTCCAGCGGGCTATGGGGGAGACCTTGACCTTCTGCCGCTTCTCGTCCCAGCCGACCACCGGGGTGTTCGCCCGGGTCGGGGACTCGTCGCGGCGCAGGCCGGTCGCCCACGCGTCGTACGCCGTCAGGCCCTCTTCCAGCGGCTTGACCTTGCGCAGCGCGCAGCACAGGTCCGGGTCCCGGTCGTGCAGCTTCGGGCCGTACTCGGCGTCCTGTTCGGCGACGCTCTGGCGCGGGGTGAGCGTGATGACCTTGACGTCCATCACGGCCTCGACCGCGTCGCGGGTGCCGATGGTCTCCTCGAAGTGGTAGCCGGTGTCGAGGAAGACCACGTCCACGCCGGGGCGCACCCGGGAGGCGAGGTGGGCGACCACCGCGTCCTCCATCGAGGAGGTCACGGCGAACTTCGGGCCGAAGGTGTCGGCCGCCCAGCGCATGATGTCCAGCGCGGAGGCGTCCTCCAGGTCCCGGCCCGCCCGCTCGGCCAGCTCCTTGAGCTGACCCGTGCGGCTCTCCTGAGCTGTCGTCATATCTCTTCCCCTCCAGCGGTGTCGGACCGAAGCCCTCGGGCCAGCAGCCCGAGGTACTTCAGCTGGAAGGCTCGATTGCAGGACCTGCATTCCCAGGCGCCGTGACCCTGTTCGTTGGGGAACAGGTCCTCGTCGCCGCAGTACGGGCAGTGGAAGGGCGCGGCGCGCTCGCTCATGCCAGGCTCTTCTCGTCGGCGCGCGCGACCCAGGCGGCGAAGCGCTCGCCGTCCTCGCGCTGCTCCTCGAAGCGCGTGACGACCCGCTCGACGTAGTCGGGCAGACCGTCCGCGGTGACCTTGAGGCCGCGGACCTTGCGGCCGAAGCCGGCCTCCAGGCCGAGCGCGCCGCCGAGGTGCACCTGGTAGCCCTCGACCTGGTTGCCGTCGTCGTCCAGGACCAGCTGGCCCTTGAGACCGATGTCCGCCACCTGGATGCGGGCGCAGGCGTTGGGGCAGCCGTTGATGTTGATGGTGATCGGCTCGGCGAAGTCCGGCAGGCGGCGCTCCAGCTCGTCGATCAGCGAGGCGCCGCGCGCCTTCGTCTCGACGATGGCCAGCTTGCAGAACTCGATGCCGGTGCAGGCCATCGTGCCGCGGCGGAAGGGGGACGGCTTGACCCGCAGGTCCAGCGCCTCCAGGGCGGCGACGACGGAGTCCACCTGGTCCGCCTCGATGTCGAGCACGACCATCTTCTGCTCGGCGGTGGTGCGCAGCCGGCCCGAACCGTGCCGCTCGGCCACGTCCGCGATCTTGGTGAGGGTGGCGCCGTCGACGCGGCCGACCCGGGGGGCGAAGCCGACGTAGAAGCGGCCGTCCCGCTGCTGGTGCACGCCGACGTGGTCGCGCCACTGGCCGGTGGGCTGCGCCGGGGCGGGACCGTCGGTCAGCTTGCGCCCCAGGTACTCGTCCTCCAGGACCTGGCGGAACTTGGCCGGGCCCCAGTCGGCGACGAGGAACTTCAGGCGGGCGCGGTTGCGCAGCCGGCGGTAGCCGTAGTCGCGGAAGATCGAGATGACGCCCTCGTAGACGTCCGGGACCTCGTCCAGCGAGACCCAGGTGCCCAGGCGGACGCCCAGCTTGGGGTTGGTGGAGAGCCCGCCGCCGACCCAGACGTCGAAGCCGGGGCCGTGCTCCGGGTGGTTCACGCCGACGAAGGCGATGTCGTTGATCTCGTGCGCCACGTCGAGCAGCGGCGAGCCGGAGACGGCCGACTTGAACTTGCGGGGCAGGTTGGAGAAGTCCTTGTTGCCCACGATCCGGCGGTAGATCTCCTCGATGGCGGGGGTGCCGTCGATGATCTCGTCCTGGGCGATGCCCGCGACGGGCGAGCCGAGGATGACGCGCGGGGTGTCGCCGCAGGCCTCGGTGGTGGACAGGCCGACCGCCTCCAGGCGGCGCCAGATCTCCGGGACGTCCTCGATGCGGATCCAGTGGTACTGGACGTTCTGGCGGTCGGTGAGGTCGGCGGTGCCGCGGGCGAACTCCTGCGAGATCTCGCCGATCACGCGCAGCTGCTCGGTGGTGAGGCGGCCGCCGTCGATGCGGACGCGCAGCATGAAGTACTCGTCGTCCAGCTCCTCCGGCTCCAGGATCGCGGTCTTGCCGCCGTCGATCCCGGGCTTGCGCTGGGTGTAGAGGCCCCACCAGCGCATCCGGCCGCGCAGGTCGTTGGGGTCGATCGAGTCGAAGCCCCGCTTGGAGTAGATCGTCTCGATGCGTGTCCGCACGTTGAGACCGTCGTCGTCCTTCTTGAACTGCTCGTTGCCGTTGAGGGGCGTGTGGTGGCCGACGGCCCACTGGCCCTCGCCGCGGTGGCGGCCGGGCTTGCGGCGCGCGGCTGCGGGGGCGGCTGCGGGCGTTTCTGGGGTGGCGGCCATGGCGGTACGTCCTTCTGTGGCGGCTCGAAGCAAGGGCGGGCGGAGCGACGGTGCCCACGGCTTCGACCTGCGGTGATGCGCGGCAGTGCGCTGACAGGTGTGGCGGATCGCGCCCCCTTCGCCGGTGGGCGGGGGGCGGTTTTCGGCCTGCGGGGGCTTGCGGAATCGACGCGTCCGCGGGGCGGCGGCGACGAGGTGCGGCGGTGGCTGGTTCCGTCAGCGCGCCGGACAGATGGCGCTGGACATGCGGCCGAGGTCGACGTGCCGCCGACTCACCAAGGCAATTCCAGCTCCATTCATGGCGGAAGCGTGTCATGGGCCGATTGGAGGAGTCCACTACTGTCCACCATTCGGACGAAAGCGTCCCGCATTCTGGGATCGTGTGTCCCGAGTCACCTCCTGAGCCCCGTGCGCAAGCCCCCCGGGGGGACGGCCGGGGCGGCAAATTCAGCCTCGCCGGCGTTTGAGGCGCCCCCGGAGGGCAGGCCGGACGTGGCTGCTGCTGCCTCCGGCGGCGCCTCAATCGCCGGCGGGGCTTGATGTGGCCGGGGTGGTGGGTTCAGCCTCGCCGGCGTTTGAGGCGCCCCCGGAGGGGAGGTCGGCCGGCGGGGCTTGATGTGGCCGGGGTGGGAAATTCAGCCTCGCCGGCGTTTGAGGCGGCCCCGGCGGGCGGCGGGCGGGGGCTTCGCGGGCGGGGTCAGGCTCCGGGCCAGGGGCCCGGGGTGGGGGTGTCGGCTTTCGGTTCCGTTTCCGTGTGGAAGAGGCGGAAGCCGCGCCGCAGGTAGTTGTCCATGGCCGTCGGGCCGTCCTGGCTACAGGTGTGCAGCCAGACCCGCTTCGTCGCCTCCCGCTCCGGCCACCGCGACGCGAGGTCCCACGCCCGGGCGACCCCCACCGACAGCAGGTGCCCCCCGATCCGCCGCCCCCGGAAGTCCGGCAGCAGCCCGAAGTACACGATCTCCACCACGCCGTCGTCCTGCGGGTCGAACTCCACGTACCCCGCCGGCGTCCCCCGGTCGTAGGCCACCCAGGTCTCCACCCCCGGCCGCCCCAACTGGCGCACCCACTCCTCCCGGGTCAGCGACAGCCGGTCCGTCCAGTGGATGTCACCGCCGACCGAGGCGTACAGGTAGCGGCTGAACTCGGGCGAAGGGACCTCCGCACGCGAGATCGTGATCTCGGAACCTGGAACGGCCGCCGGAACGAGGTCGTCCGGCGAGGTCATCTCCAGGGACCAGGTGGTGAGGGTGAGGATGCTCATGCAGGTCAGGGAATCACACCGCGGACCGACCCCGGCCCGGCCGCCCGCTCGACCCGCGCCCTGAGCACCGCCGGCGCGCTCGAATGCGGCAGCAGGTCCGCGGGCCGCTCCGGCCGGACCACCTCCACCTCCACGTCCTCCGCGAAGCGGTACGGTCGGTGCGTCAGCACCCCGGCCAGGTGGCGCCGTACCCGCGAGAGCTCGGCCCGCACCGTCACCGTCCGCGTCGCGTCCCCGAACAGCTCCGCCGCCAGCTCCGCCGCCGTGCGCCCCCGCGGGCTCTCCGCCAGCAGGAACAGCAGCTCCGCGTGGCGCGGGCTCAGCTCCTGGGTCCAGCTGCCCGCCGCCCCGTACACGGTCGCCGACCAGGTCCGCGCCCGGCTCAGGTCCAGCACCACCCGCCCCGCCGCCGCGCCCGTACGGACCTCCTCGATCCGCAGCAGCCAGCCGCCCGGCAGCGGCTCCACCGCGCAGTGGCCCAGCTGCGGCACCCAGTGCCGCCCCGGCCCGAAGACCTTGGGCAGCGGCACCCGGTCGACCGGGGCCAGCCCGGTCACCGCCGCCGTCCAGCCGTGCGGGTCCACGGCCAGCGCCCGCCCCGGCAGCCGCGCCAGTAGCGGCGCCGCCACCGACCGCAGCCGCTCCAGGGACTCCAGGTGGCGGATCCGCAGCTCCCGCTCGGCGAGCCGGGCCACCGAGGCCACCCAGGTCAAGGTGGCCGGATGCATCGTGGCCAGCGGCCCGCTGACGTCCACCACGCCCAGCAGCTGCCCGTCGCGCGGATCGTGCACGGGCGCCCCCGCGCAGGTCCAGTCGTGGTGGGTGGAGACGAAGTGCTCCGCCGAGAACACCTGCACCGGCCGCCGCGTGACCAGGGCGGTGCCGACCCCGTTGGTCCCGACCACCGCCTCGTCCCAGTCCGCGCCCACCCCGAACCCGAGCCGGTCCGCCCGGCGCAGGATCGAGGAGGCGCCCTCGCGCCACAGCAACCGCCCGTCCGCGTCGGCGATCACCATGATGTGCAGCACCTCGTCCAGGTTGGGCAGCAGCCCCTCGCGCAGCACCGGCAGCAGCGCCCGCAGCGGCGACACCTGGCGCCGTTCCTCCGTCTCGGCCGCCGACAGCATCCGCGAGCGGGTGTCCCGGTCCGGGTGCACCCCGCCGGCCAGCATCCGCCGCCAGGACTCGGCGATCTCGGGGCGCGGCGTCGCCGGCGGCCGGTTCCCCGCGAGCGCGGCCGCCCGTACGCCTTTGAGCAGCCGGGCCGCGTCGCGCGCGTCCATCGCGGCGAGCCGCGCCACGTCGACCGCGGTACCCGTGCCACCTGCAGTGGTTGCCACCGGATCCTCCTGAATGAACCGGACCGTGCGTTACGGATTCCCCATCGGACTCACAGGTTGCAACGGTCTGCAACTCTCGCCAAGCCCCGGTCGCCCGATCGAAACTGTGCGTCACGCCGACAGGCGGCGTGAAGGCTCCTCCTCGGGGCTGACCCGGAGCAGGTGTGGTGCCGAGTCGGCGCGGCGCCACCCTGCTGCCGGCAGACGGGCCCGGATCCGGGCACGGAGCGGTTTGGGGACCTCTCCTAACCCGTGATCCGCGCCCGTTCCACCACCGCACCCAGGTCCAGGCTGTGCGGCAGCGTCCCGAAGGCGGTCCCCCAGTCCCGGCCGAGCCGCGAGGCGCAGAAGGCGTCGGCGACCGCGGGCGGTGCCCAGCGCACCAGCAGCGAACCCTGGAGCACCAGCGCCATCCGCTCCACCACCCGCCGGGCCCGCGCCTCGATCCCCTCCAGGTCGGCCAGCTCCGTCAGCAGGTCCTTCACGGCCGCGTCCAGCCGGTGATCGGCCCCGCGCGCGAGGCCGACCTCCTGGAGGAAGGCGTTCAGGGCCTGCGGCTCGCGCTGGAGCGCCCGCAGCACGTCCAGCGCCTGTACGTTGCCCGAGCCCTCCCAGATCGAGTTCAGCGGGGATTCCCGCAGCAGCCGGGGCAGCCCGGACTCCTCGACGTAGCCGTTGCCGCCCAGGCACTCCAGCGCCTCCGCGACGGCGGGGGTGCAGCGCTTGGTCACCCAGTACTTCGCCGTGGGCACGGCGATGCGCAGGAAGGCCCGCTCCTGCGCGGTGCCCGCGTCGTAGGCGGCCGCCAGCCGCAGCGTCAACGCGGTGGCCGCCTCCGACTCGACGGCCAGGTCCGCCAGTACGTTGCGCATCAGCGGCTGGTCGATCAGTTTCGCGCCGAAGGCGGAGCGGTGCTCGGTGTGGTGCACGGCCTGCGTCAACGCCTGCCGGATCAGCGAGGCCGACCCGATCACGCAGTCGAGCCGGGTCGCGGCGACCATCTCGATGATGGTGCGCACCCCGCGGCCCTCCTCGCCCACCCGCCGGGCCCAGGTCCCGTCGAACTCCACCTCGCTCGACGCGTTCGACCTGTTGCCGAGCTTGTCCTTCAGCCGCTGGATCGCGAAGACGTTGCGGGTGCCGTCCGCCAGCACCCGCGGCACCAGGAAGCAGGTCAGCCCGCCCGGGGCCTGGGCCAGGACGAGGAAGCCGTCGCACATCGGGGCCGAGCAGAACCACTTGTGCCCGGTCAGCAGGTACTCGCCCGAAGCGTCCAGCGCCACCGCCCGCGTGGTGTTCGCGCGCACGTCGCTGCCGCCCTGCTTCTCGGTCATCCCCATGCCGAAGAGGACGCCCGACTTCTGCCCGGCCGGGCGCAGCCCCTGGTCGTAGACGTGCGAGGTGAGCCGCGGCTCCCACTCGGCCGCCAGCTCAGGGTCCGTGCGCAGCGCGGGCACCGCCGCGTGGGTCATGGAGACCGGACAGCCGTGGCCCGCCTCGGCCTGGGACCAGACGAAGAAGCCGGCGGCGCGCCGCAGGTGCCCCGCCTCGCGCCCCCAGGCGTCGGTCAGCCCGTTCGTCACCGCGTGCCCGAGCAGCCGGTGCCAGGAAGGGTGGAAGTCCACCTCGTCGATCCGGTTGCCGTACCGGTCATGTGTACGGAGCTTCGGCGGGTTCTCGTTGGCCTGGGCGCCCCATTCCTGGGCCTGTGCGGAGCCCGCGGCGCGCCCGAGTTCGGTGAGTTCTTCCCTTACGCCCGGGAGGAGTTCGGGGTCGAGGTGCCGTTCGACCCCCTCGGTGAGGGCGCGGTCGCCGCCGTAGACGTCGTGCCCGACCAGGGGCGGTGCCTGGTTGCTGACTGTGTGGGTGGTGGCTGCCATGCCGATACGGTAAGGAGGTGCAGGCAGCAAAAGAAACACCCGAGCGGCCTCCGGGTCGGCTCCACCGGGCCCGGGCCCTTTACCGCAACGTGTCCAAGCGCAAGATGTCCTGGCTGCTGCTCAAGGACACGGTCAACTCGTGCATCGAGTACCGGATCCTGGGACTCGCGGCCGAAGCGGCGTTCTTCACGCTGCTCTCGCTGCCGCCGCTGTTCCTCGGCCTGCTCGGGCTCGTCGGCTACGTGGACGGCTGGAGCGGCACCACCTCGGTGCAGACCATCGAGGAGAACATCCTGCGGGCGGTCGGCACCGTGCTCTCCGACCGGGGCGTCAACGACATCGCGAAACCGATGCTGGACGACGTGACCCGGCAGGCCCGCCCCGACCTCATCTCGCTCGGCTTCGCCTTCGCCCTGTGGTCGGGCTCGCGCGCCGTCAACGTCTTCGTCGACACCATCACGGTCATGTACGGCCTCGACGGGCAGCGCGGCATCGTCAAGACCCGGCTGCTGGCCTTCCTGCTGTACGTCGTCGCCCTGCTCGTCGGCTCCGTCGTGCTGCCGCTCCTGGTGGTGGGCCCGGACGCGGTGGTGCGGTGGGTGCCGTGGGGCACGGAAGTGGTGGCGGTGCTGTACTGGCCGACCGTCACCCTGCTGTCCATCGTCTTCCTGACCACGCTCTACCACGTCTCGGTGCCGGTGCGCTCGCCGTGGATCGAGGACGTGCCGGGCGCGCTGATCGCGCTGGCCATGTGGGTGCTGGGCTCGTTCCTGCTGCGGATCTACCTGACGAACACGGTGGAGGGGCCGACGATCTACGGCTCGTTGGCCGCGCCCGTCGCCGTCCTGCTCTGGATCGGGATCTCGGCCTTCGCCGTCCTGGTGGGCGCCGCCGTCAACGCGGCGATCGACCGCGTCTGGCCGTCGGTGGCGACCGCGGCGGCCCGCGAGGCCAACGAGCGGGTGCGGGAGGCCGAGGCGGCCCAGCTGGTCGCCCGGGCGGCCGCCTGGCGGGCCCTGGCCGAGGGCGAGTCGGAGGACGACGAGGACGCGGGGATGCCCTCGGAGTTCCCCGAGCGCTGGTCCAAGTTCCTCCCGCCCGAGGACTACTCCTCCCGGCTGCGCAAGCACTGACCCGGCCGGGCCGCCAAGGCCCCGGATCCGGGTGCTACGCGTTCGCGGCGAACAGCGAGACCGCGCCGCCGTCCGGGTCCAGCACGATGGCGTAGCGCTGCCCCCAGAAGGCGTCCCAGGGCTCCCGGTGCGCCGTACCGCCGCCGGTCGTGGACAGCTCGGCGTACAGCGCGTCGACCTCGGCGGGGGAGTCGCACAGGAAGGCCAGCCCGACCCGGTCCGCGCCCGGTTCGGGGCGCTTCCACTCCGGGTCGAAGGACCGGATGACCTCCACCGTGTCCCAGCCGATCCGCAGCCCCCCGGGGCCGGCGGCCTCGACGTGCGGTTCCCGGTCCGCCGAGGCCGGGAGGTCCAGCCCGAGACGGCGGTAGAAGGCGAGCGAGGCGGCCATGTCGGAAACGACCAGGCCGATCATGTCGAGTCGTGGCGTCATGACGACCACCCTAGGCCGTCCTGGGCGCTCTCCTTCGGATCGTGCAGCAGCGCGGTGCACGGGCCGGGCCCGAGGGCGGGCCGGAGTTCCACCGAGGTGTCCGTGGATTCCAACAGCCCCTCCAGCAGGCCCTCGTGGACCGCGCACAGCACCTCGGGGTGGCTGTGCACCAACCAGCCGTACGGGCAGTGGAGCAGCAACAGCCGGGTGTCGCCCGGCTCCCGGCGGGGCCGGAAGCCCAGGCGGGCCGTCAGCGCGAAGAGCCGCTGCGCGGCGGGTGCCGGGGGTCCGCCCGCGGCGAGCCGCCGTCCCCACTCCCGTCCGGCGGTCCGGGGGCCGGCAAGGTCCCCGGCGGCCGTCCTCGCGACCGCCTCGGCCAGGGCGTCCGCCAGGTCGCGGTAGACCTCGCACCGGTCCTCGCCGCCGGATGCGGTGGCGGCGTACCGCAGGCGCGGCCGGCCCCGCCGCCGTCCCGGGCCCGGGGAAGGGGCGGAGGTCACCAGCCCCGCCTTGCCGAGCACCGCCAGGTGGTGGCGCACGGTGGCGGTGGAGAGGCCGGTGGCGGCGGTGAGTTCGGGGACGCTCCGGGCCGTGCCGTCGGCCTCGCGCAGCAGCGCCAGCAATCGGCGCCGCGAGGGGGCGGCCACGGCGTGCTCGGCAGCGGTCATGCTCCGAAGGTAAGCGGCGCGGATCGCGGGAAGTACCGCGGAAGGTCCCCTCGGAGGGGGCCCAAGAGCCCGAGATCGGGCGGGGCGACGGGCGGGGAGACGGGCGGGGCGACGGGCTGGGAAAAGAGCCCGGAAAAGAGCTCGGAAAAGAGCCCGGAAAAACAGTTGGCGCGCCGCCGCGGGCGCGCGATACCGTGAGCTCGTTCACGCCGAGTGGACCGGAACCGCCGCGTGCGGAGCCGTATTTCACAGGAGGTGAGTCCATTGATGACGGTCGTTGCGCAGGGCACTGCCCGCACCCAGCAGCTCATCAATCTCATTCCTGTGGTCTCCGGCTGACCTTCACCTCATCTTCCGCGCGCGGTGCGCGCGTTCTGCCGGGGCCACCCTGTGAAGGGTTCCCCTTGACTTCCTCTGCCTTCCCGCAGATCGCTTCGCTCCAGCTTCCGCTCCCGCACGCCCTCAGCCCGTACGGCTGGGACGACGCCTGGGCCGCCGCATTCGCACCGTACGCCGAGCAGGGCCTCGTGCCCGGCCGGGTCGTCCGGGTGGACCGCGGTCAGTGTGACGTCATGACCGCGGACGGAATCGTCCGCGCCGACACCGCCTTCGTCACCCCGCACGACCCGCTGCGGGTCATCTGCACCGGTGACTGGGCCGCCGTCGAGGCGGTCGGCAACCCCCGTTACGTCAAGGCGTACCTGCCGCGCCGGACCGCCTTCGTACGGTCCACCTCGTCCCAGCGCTCCGAGGGGCAGATCCTCGCGGCCAACGTCGACCACGCGATCATCGCGGTCTCGCTCGCCGTCGAGCTCGACCTCGGCCGCATCGAACGCTTCCTCGCCCTCGCGTGGGAGTCCGGCGCGCAGCCGCTGGTCGTCCTGACCAAGGCGGACCTGGTGCCCGACCCGGTCACGCTGGCCCACCTCGTCCAGGACGTGGAGACCACGGCTCCGGGCGTCGGGGTGCTCACCGTCTCCTCCCTCACCGGGGAGGGCACGGACGTCCTCACCGCGGTCGTCGGCTCCGGCACCAGCGTGCTGCTGGGCATCTCGGGCGCCGGCAAGTCCACCCTGGCCAACGCGCTGCTCGGCGAGGAGGTCATGGCGGTCCAGGCCGCCCGCGACGTCGACGGCAAGGGCCGGCACACCACCACCACCCGGAACCTGCTCGCCCTGCCGGGCGGCGGGGTCCTGATCGACACCCCGGGGCTTCGCGGTGTCGGCCTCTTCGACGCGGAGGCGGGGGTCGGCCAGGTGTTCTCCGAGATCGAGGAGTTCGCCGCCCGGTGCCGTTTCCACGACTGTGCCCACGAGGCGGAGCCGGGGTGCGCGGTGCAGCGGGCGGTGGAGGAGGGCGCGCTGCCCGAGCGGCGGCTGGAGAGCTACCGCAAGCTCCTGCGGGAGAACCAGCGGATCGTGGCCAAGACCGACGCCAGGCTCCGCTCGGAGATCCGGCGCGACTGGCGGATGAAGTCCGCCGTGGGTCGTGCCAACCACGCCGCGAAGCGGGGCGGCCAGGCCTGAGCCGCGGGCCGTCCGGGGCCGCACGCCCCCCGCCCCGCCTTCCGGATGCCCCCCGCCCCGCCCTCCGGGGGCGCCTCAAGCGCCGGCGAGGCTGGATCTGGCTCGGCCGGTACCTGGCGTCCGCCCTCCGGGGGTGCCTCAAGCGCCGGGGCGAGATTTCAGCCTCGCCGGCGTTTGAGGCGCCCCCGGAGGGGACGGACGGAGAAACCGGCTACGGCTGCGGCTCCAGGCCCCAGGACAGGACGCGGGTCGGGCGGATGCGGATGACCTCGGGGCTGAAGTGGGGGCCCAGCCCGTGCGGCCCCACCTCCAGCACGGCGGTGCCCCGGATCTCCACGCCCCGCACCCGCCACGGCCGGGTGCTCACCAGGTCGTCCACCACCAGCGACAGCCGCGGGTTGCCCTGAAGGTTGCGCCACTTCTTCGTCGTGCCCATGGCCAGGCCACCGACCAGCACCGTGCCGTCCTCCTGGGGGAAGAACCCCACCGGATTGGCCTGCGGCTGCCCGGCCGCGTCCACCGTCGCCAACCGCCCCAGGCGCTGCGAGCGCAAATAGGCGCTCTCCGCCTCGCTGAACCCCGTGAATTCCGTCATGGCACCAGGCTCACAGCCCGCGCCGCCGACCACATCGGGCTCCCGACCTAGGTGTATTGACCCGCAGGGTTGTTCACACGGCTGATGGGTGGGTTACCGTGGAGTGCGGTGTGGCAGCGGTGGTGGTTGTAGGTGTGGAGG
>NZ_JBVHUE010000063.1:0-26795 GCF_055565515.1 Streptomyces sp. NPDC028419
AGTAGGCGGGCGCCCCTCCGCCTTGCGATGCACGGCACCAGACGCCGCGAGCCGCGCCCTCCGGGCGCCCGGCGCTACTTTCGAAACACGCCCTAGACCGATCCACCCCGGAGGACGGCGCGCCATGGCCTCGATGCCGCAGAAGATCACCACGTTCCTGATGTTCGAGGGCCGGGCGGAGGAGGCCATGACCTTCTACACCTCGCTCTTCGAGGACTCCGAGGTCGTCGACATCAGCCGCTACGGCCCCGAGGGCCCGGGCGCGGAGGGCACGGTGCTCCGTGCCACCTTCGCGCTCGCCGGGCAGCGCTTCACCTGCATCGACAGCCACGTGAAGCACGCCTTCGGCTTCACCCCCGCGGTGTCGCTCTTCGTCGAGTGCGACGACGCGGCCGAGCTGGAGCGGCTCTACGGAGCCCTGGCCGAGGAGGGCAAGGAACTGATGCCCCTGGGCTCGTACGGGTTCAGTGCCCGCTTCGGCTGGGTGAACGACCGCTTCGGCGTCTCCTGGCAGCTGAACCTCCAGGAGTCCTAGCCGGCCGGACCCGCCCGCGCCCCAGCCTCCGCGCCCCCGGCGCCCACACCAGGCAGCGCGCCCCCGGCCCCGGTTCCCCCGCGCACCAGAGCACCCCGGCCCCGGCCCCCGCCCCCGCCTCCGCCGCCGACCCCGGCGGCCAGGGCCGTGCCGGGACGACGCGGTGGCCGAACGGGCCCAGCGCCACCACCACCCGTCCCTCCCCCAGGAGCAGCACCGGGGGCCGCAGCCCGCGCCGGCGCACCGTGATCCGGTACGGCCTCCAGTGGGCCGGGGCCGGCAGTGCGCTCCCGGCCCCCCGGGCGACGTACAACTCGCGCACCCCGAGCACCATCGGGCTCAGCAGCACCACCAGCAGCAGCGCCCCCACGGGCCGCGGTCGTACGAGCGCGCACCCGGCCACCGCGGGCCACCAGAACACCGGCAGCAGGCACAGCAGCAGCGCGTCCCGGCGCCACTCGCCCACGGCCGCGCGCAGCGCCGCCTCGTCCGGCGCCGGGCCGTCGCCCAGCGCCGCCACCTCCGCCACGTCCTGCGCCGCCACTCCCGCCGCCACCCCCTCCGGCTCCGGCCCGGCCGCCCTCATCGGGGCAGCGTGAGCCCCCACGCCGCCGGACGCAGGGTCCACGTGCGGCGCCGCACCGGACCGGTGTCGGCGTGGTCGGCGCGGTAGCGGAAGTCCGCCCCCGAAACCGTGACGGACAGTCCCCGCCCGATCACCGCGGGCCCCGCGTCCACCATCCGGACAACGACTTCGACCAATCCGTCGCGCGCGGCCACGGCCACCTCCGCGACCGCCTGGTCCACGTCGCTGACCAGCACTCCGTCCACCTCCACGCGCAGCCGCAGCCGCTGGGCGGCGGGCGCCCCGCGCCCCACGGGCGGCCGCACCAGGGTCCGCACCAGGGACCGGCACGCACTCCACACGGACGGCGCCGCGGGCCGCCCGGGTGCCCGCGGCGCGGCGGCCCGCGCCACCGCGAGCCCGGCCACCGCGCCCGAGGCGGAAGCGGAACCGGGCGGTCCAGCGCGCCCCGCCGCACCGACGGGCGCGGCGCCCGCCCCGGCGATCCGCAGACCCCCCAGCACCACCCCGTCGCTGTCGTCAATCAGCAGGTCACGGCTGCGCACGACCCCGTCGAGCACCGCCCGCGCCCCGGCCACCGCACCCACCGGCACGCCGAGGGCGCGCGCCAGCGACAGCGACGGGGCGGCGCCCACGGGCACCAGCGCGAGCGACGCGTCGGCCAGCTCGCGGCGCCGGTGCAACAGCCCCACCGCGCGCACCAGCGCCTGGTCGTCACCCACGATCACGGGCTGGCGATGACCCCGGCGGGCAAGGGCCCGCGCGAACTCCTCAAGGCTCTCGGGGAGGCAGATCTTCGCCGCCGCCCCGGCCGACAAGACATCCTTCGCGATCCGCACGGACTCGCCGTCGAGGCGGCGGGCGACCGGGTCGACGAGCACGAGCAGGCCGCCTACCGGCGCGCCCGCATGGCTCATGGTGGGCTCTGGAGCCGACACCTCGGTCCTTCCTCGGGTAGCATCTTTGTGCAAGAGGCCCTTGCGCTATTGCGCCAGGGCCTTCGTCTATTCCGGGGTACCGGTCCGACGGCTCAGCCTGCGGTGTACATCGTCGTACGCCCCCTGACCTTGGACATGCCCCATCCGGAAGAGGTGTACGCCTGTGCCCGCTCTTGTGCTGCTCGGAGCTCAGTGGGGTGACGAGGGCAAGGGAAAGGCCACCGACCTGCTCGGTGGATCCGTTGACTATGTAGTGCGCTACCAGGGTGGCAACAACGCCGGCCACACGGTCGTCGTGGGCGACCAGAAGTATGCACTGCACCTTCTCCCTTCCGGCATCCTCTCCCCCGGATGCACCCCGGTCATCGGCAACGGTGTCGTCGTCGACCCGGCCGTCCTGCTCTCCGAGCTGCGCGGCCTGAACGAGCGCGGCATCGACACCTCCAAGCTGCTCCTGAGCGGCAACGCGCACCTCATCACGCCGTACAACGTCACCCTCGACAAGGTCGGCGAGCGCTTCCTCGGCAAGCGGAAGATCGGCACGACCGGCCGCGGCATCGGCCCGACCTACGCGGACAAGATCAACCGCATCGGCATCCGCGTCCAGGACCTCTACGACGAGTCGATCCTCACCCAGAAGGTCGAAGCGGCGCTGGAGGGCAAGAACCAGCTCCTGGCGAAGCTGTACAACCGTCGCGCGATCGACGCCGCCCAGATCGTCGAGGAGATGCTCGGGTACGCGGAGCTGATCAAGCCCTACGTCGCCGACACCACCCTCATCATCAACAACGCGCTCGACGAGGACAAGGTCGTGCTCTTCGAGGGCGGCCAGGGCACGCTGCTCGACGTCGACCACGGCACCTACCCCTTCGTCACCTCCTCGAACCCGACCGCGGGCGGCGCCTGCACGGGTGCGGGTGTCGGCCCGACGAAGATCTCGCGCGTCATCGGCATCCTGAAGGCGTACACGACCCGCGTCGGCGCCGGCCCGTTCCCGACCGAGCTGTTCGACGCGGACGGCGAGGCGCTGCGCCGCATCGGCGGCGAGCGCGGTGTCACCACCGGCCGTGACCGCCGCTGCGGCTGGTTCGACGCCCCGATCGCCCGCTACGCGACCCGCGTGAACGGTCTGACGGACTTCTTCCTCACGAAGCTCGACGTCCTGACCGGCTGGGAAGAGATCCCGGTCTGCGTCGCGTACGAGATCGACGGCAAGCGCGTCGAGGAGCTGCCCTACTCGCAGACCGACTTCCACCACGCGAAGCCGATCTACGAAACCTTCCCGGGCTGGTCCGAGGACATCACCAAGGCCAAGACCTTCGACGAGCTGCCGAAGAACGCCAAGGCGTACGTCAAGGCCCTGGAGGAGATGTCGGGCGCCCCGATCTCCGCGATCGGCGTCGGCCCCGGCCGCACCGAGACGATCGAGATCAACTCGTTCCTGTAGCCGGACCGGCGGCCCGACCCGGCCGCCACCCGCAACACCGCCCGAGGGGCGGACCGCCCGCGCGGTCCGCCCCTCGGCGCGTGGGGGCACCGCCGGCGCTCGGCGGTCAGAGACCGATGATCCGGACCCGGTCCCCGCAGAGCTTCGTCATGTCGTCGACGTCCGAGGTCAGCAGGATCACGGGGCCGGGCTGCCGCAGGGCCATTTCGGCGACCGTCGCGTCGATCGCGTACTTGTGGCCGTGCAGACCGGTCGCCTTCAGCAGCAGCGCGGCGGCCTTGGCGGACGCCTCGGTGACGGGCTCGACCTTGGCGCGCGACAGCGCCCAATTGAGTTTCGCCTCGTTCAGGCGGTCATGGCTGACTTCGACGATCGTGTTGGCGCAGACGACCATCTGTGCCCCCATCGAGTGGTACAAAGCAAACCGCCCCCACGCCTTGCGGTCCTGGGTGATCCACGCCGACAGGCCTTGGGAGTCGAGAACCACCGTCTCGACCGACTCGCTCATGCGGCTTGCGCCGACACCTGAGTCTCGGGCAGGTCGGACAACTCTGCTCTGGCAGCAGCCAGCTCTTCCTCCGTGAAGGCTCCGTGCTCCTCCTGGTACCTCCGCAGGTCATCGCCGAGCAGGTGGTGCCGGATCTTACGGGCCACGGCCTCGGCCACATACCCGGAGATGTTGTCCGTGAGCCCCTTGAGGGCTTCCACCTGCTCGGTCGGCAGCGTGACGGTAATACGAGTGGTCCCTGACATGCTGCGAGCATACGACGATATGCGCCCAGTGGGGAGGGAAGAGCCCGAGGATCACCCAACCGGGTGACGCCCCACGCGCGGCGGCTACCGCGCGGCTACCGCGCCGCCGGGCCGTCCAGGCGGTTGCGGTCGATGGTGAGGGTTTCGCCGCCCCAGGTCTCCTGGACGTTGCCCGCGAACTGGTGGATGCGGGCGTCCTTCGGCCACAGGTCGGCGGTCAGGGGGCCCTGGTCGGCGGTGGACTCCTGCTTGTCCCAGCGCGCGTACCAGAGGGCCTCCGGGAGCGGGGAGCGGCCGGCGCGGGCCGCTTCGGCGAGGTCGCGGACGCCGGAGCCGAGGCTGGAGTAGAAGCCGGCGCGGTAGCCCGAGGCGTGCAGTTCCCGCGTCCAGCCGACCACCGCGTCGACGACGGCCCGGCCGCATTCCGCGGGGGCGTCCTTCACCGCGTACGACTCGATGTCCAGGTAGACGGGGCTGTCCTTGCCGATGCCGAGCGCGGTGAGCGCCCGTACGGCCTCCTGGGCCTGGGCCCGGCCCTGGTCGGCGGCGCGGGCCGGGGCGAAGCGCTCGGTCTTGTGCGGGTAGTCGTTGCAGGGCGCCTGCATGCCGACGTGCGCGGGGATCAGCCGCCAACCCATGGCGCGGACCTGACGGACCCACTCGGCGGTCAGTTCCGGCTGCGCGCAGTGCCGTTGGCCGCCGCTGACGTAGATGCCGACGGCCCGGTAGGGGGACGCCCCGTGCCAGGCCCGCATGGCCTTCAAGGGGGGCGCGGCGCAGGCGTCGAAGCCGAGGCCGTGGATCACCTCGGTCGGCGGCGGGGCGGCCGCGGGGGTGGTCATGCCGAGCAGGGCGAGGGAGGCGGCGGTCAGGCCGAGGTTCCGCAGAAGGGTGCGCACCGACCGGGACCCTGCCGCCCCGGTGCCGCCAAGTGGGGGACCTCCCCGGCGTGTCGGCGCACGCTCACCCCTTCCGGGGAGGGGGGGCGCACGCCTTGACGCGGGCACCGGCGGCGGCGGACCGCCTTTTCGTACGTCGCCCGCGCACCCGGCGCCGGTCCTGCCGGGCACCGCTGCGCCGGGCGCGGAGCGGATCCCCCGCCCGCCCGGGCAGGCCGAGCGGGCCGGCACGCCCGGGCGGCGGCCCTGGGCTCCGGGCGCTCGGGCCCGTACGGCCGCCGGCGGCCCGTCGTGGGGCGTGCTAGAGCGGCTCGTTGAAGCCGCGCGACGCGTCGTAGACGTCCGTCTCGATGACGACCACGAACCAGCTCGTCACGACGTACTCGACCATCACGTGCCCCTCCCACACCCCGCGCGTCACGGGGTCGTCCCGGTAGACGAGGTGGGTGCCCTCGCCTTCGGGGTCGTCCAGGAGCCTGTCGACGATGCGCTCGAACACGTCCCGGTCCGTGGCCGGCATGTAGTGGTCGACGAACCGCGCGACCTGCTCGGTGAGTTGCAGACGTCTCTTCATCGCTGCCGAGCGTAGGCAAACAGCGGCGATCCCGTCCGGAATTTTCGGGCGCCGCGATGTCGTCACCGGGGTGCTCACCGACCGGGAGCGAGCACCCCGTCGAGCATGCGGCGGGCGAGGGAGGTGAGTTCCGCGGGGTCGGGCGCGGGCCGGGTGCGGGCCTGCGCGCCGGCGAGGCGGTCGAAGAGCACGCCGTCGGTCCAGGCGACCAGGAGCTCGCCGGCCTCCTCGGGCCGGGCGGCGCCCAGCGCCCGGGCGACGGCCGCCGCCCGGGCGCGGGCGGCCAGGCCCGCCCGGTGCAGGGCGACGGCGAGCTCGGGCGTGCGCGCGGCTTCGAGGCTCAGCTCGTAGCGGGCGAGTTGGCGCTCGCGGCCCGCGGTCAGCCAGTGGTGCAGCAGCGCGCCGAGCGAGGCCGCGGCCTCGTCCCGCGAGGGCGGGCGGGGGCGCTCGGCGCCGTGGGTGGTGGCGGGGTCGTCCACGCCGTCGAGGCCGGCCAGGTCGACCAAGTCGTCCAGGTCCAGCTCCTCGATGCGCGCGTAGCAGGCGCCGATCAGTGCCGTGCGCGTGCGGAAGTAGTACGACGTGCTGCCCGCGGGCAGCCCCGCCGCGGTGTCGATCGCGCGGTGGGTGAGCCCGCGGAGGCCCGCCGCGGCCACGGTGGCGATCGCGGCGTCCGCGATGAGGGTGCGGCGGTCCGGGGCCGTTCGGTCGGAGGCCGTTCGGTCCGGGGCCGTTCGGTCAGGGGTGGGGATGGACATGGGTCCACTCTACAGCTGTAGAGTGACGGCTCTACGGATGTAGAGGCAGCTCGGCGAGGGGATGGGTGTTCCATGTCGCAACGTCACGCGGTGGTGGTCGGGGCCGGGATAGGCGGCCTCACCGCCGCCGTCGCACTGCACCGCCGGGGCTGGCAGGTCACCGTCTGCGAACGCGCCCCCGAACCCCCCGTCACGGGCGCCGGCATCGGCCTCGCCCCCAACGCCCTGCGCGCGCTCGACGCCGTCGGCGTGGACGCCGCCCGCGCCGCCGGCGGCCACGTGCCGGCGACGATGGGGGCACGCCGCTCCGACGGGCGGTGGCTCACCCGGACCGCCACCGCCGACATGGCGGCCCGCTACGGCGTGGCCCCCCTCGCCGTTCCCCGCACGGCCCTCACCACCGCCCTGGCCGGCGCCCTGCCGCCGCGAGCCCTGCGCTACGGGGCCGCCGTGACCGCCGTGGACGGGGACGCGGGCCGCGCGATCGTCCGAACGGCAGGTGGCCCGGAACTCTCCGCGGACCTGGTCGTCGCCGCCGACGGCATCCACAGCCCGCTGCGCCGCGCGCACTTCCCCGCCCACCCCGGTCTGCACTACCTCGGCGAAACCGCCTGGCGGACCATCGTGGACGCCCCCGAGCTGCGGGTGGCGGCCATGAGCGAGACCTGGGGGCGGGGCGAACGGTTCGGTCTGACCCCGCTCTCCGACGGCCGGCTCTACCTCTACGCCACCGCGCCGGCCCCGGCCGGCACCCGGTCGGCGGACCCCCGCGCCGAACTCCGCCGGCGCTTCGGCACGTGGCACGACCCGATCCCGGCCCTGCTCGACCGCATCGACCGCCTCGACCCCGCCGACGTCCTCCAGAACGACCTCTACGACCTGGCCGCCCCGCTCCCGCGCCTGCACCACGGCCGGATCGCCTGGCTCGGCGACGCCGCCCACGCCATGGCCCCCAACCTCGGCCAGGGCGGCTGCCAGGCCATCGAGGACGCGGTGGTCCTCGCCCACCTGCTGCCCGCGGGGACCGCGCCCACGGGAGCCGTCGACGGCGCCGACCCCGTCCCGGCCGCGCTCGCCGCGTACACCGCCGCCCGGCTGGCGCGCACCGACGCCGTGCGCGTGCGGGCCCGCCGGGTCGGCCGGCTGGGCGCCCTGCGCAATCCGCTCGCGGCGGCCGCCCGCGACCTCGCGGTCCGCGCCACCCCCGCCCGCCTGGCGCTGCGCGGCATGGACGACCTCTTCGACGGCTTCCGCCTGCCCGGCTAGCCAGGCGGGCGGCGCGGTCACCAGGCCAGTTGGGCGATCTCCTCCGCGACCACCGCGCAGGCGTCCGCGGCCGGGTCGATGAGGGGGAAGTGGCCGACGCCGTCCAGGATCGTCAGGCCGACCGTCTCCCCCGCCTGCGCGGCGGCCGCCACGTACGCCTCCGACACCTCGTGCGGGACCACGATGTCTTCGCGGCCCTGGACGACGGCCGTGGCGATGCCGGTCGGGAGGAGGGCGGCCGGATCGGCGTAGGGGAGGCGGGCCGCGAAGTGCTCGGGGCCGCCCAACAGCTGGGCCGAGGCGCCGCCGCAGACGCCGCGCGCCTCGGCCTCGGTGAAGTCCGCGATGGGGGCCAGCGCCACCACGCCGCGCAGCGGCGGCGGCGCGGGCAGCCGCCAGGGGGAACCGGCGGGCAGGACGTGCCGGGCGGCGGCCCACAGGGCGAGGTGGCCGCCCGCCGAGTGGCCGGTGATCACCATGCGGCGCGGGTCGATCCCCGGCAGGGCGGTCGCCGTCAGGGTGGGGAGGGCGTCCATCGCGGATGAGATGTCGTCGAAGGTTTCCGGCCATCGGCCCGCGATGGGGGCTTGCGCGTTTTGGTGCGGCAGGGAACTGCCGCGGCGGTACTCGACGTTGGCCACCGCGAAACCCCGGCGGGCCAGGAAGTCCGCGAAGGGGGTGATGTGGTGGCGGTCGTACGGGGCGCGCCAGGCCCCGCCGTGCAGGACGACGACGAGCGGCGCGGGGCCGGGGCCCGGGGCGCGCGGGGCGTAGAAGTCGATGACCTGGTCGGGGTGTTCGCCGTAGGCGGCGGTGGCGTCCGGGGCGACCGGGGGGTGGGAGAAGGCCGACTCGGCCTCGGCAGCGTCACGTTCCACTGCGGGGTCCGTCATCAGCTCAACCTCCGGTAACGGGTGGGACAGCGGGGACAGCAGAGCCGGCGGGTACATGTGTTCCGGGCAGAGCGGGACCGTATCAGGCCGGAACCTGCTGTTCCGTGCCACCCCGGGCGTACGGGGGCGCACGCGCGGGGGCGGGCGCGGCCGTAGCCCCGCCCGCCCCCTTGCCGTGACGTTTCGCCCCGACATCACCCGTATATGCGACCCGTGTGATCCGGTACGCCCCTCAGGACATCCCCCAGGACATCCCTCAGGACTCCCGCAGCACGTGCCCCAGCGTCCGGGCCGCCCGCTCCGCGTCCGCGAAACCGACGTACAACGGGGTGAAGCCGAACCGCAGGACGTCGGGGGCCCTGAAGTCGCCCACGACACCGCGCGCGATCAGCTCGGCCATGACGGCGGAGGCGTTCTCGGTGCGCAGCGACACCTGGCTGCCGCGCTCCGCGTGCGCGGCCGGCGTGACCGACTCGACGGCGCCCGCGGGCACGTACGCCGCCACGCACTCCAGGAAGAAGTCCGTCAGGGCCAGGGACTTGGCGCGGACGGCCTCGACCGTCACGCCCTCCCAGGCGTCCAGGGCCGCTTCGAGGGCCAGCATCGACAGGATGTCCGGGGTGCCGACCCGGCCGCGGACCGCGCCCTCGGCCGGGCTGAAGCCGGGGGTCATCGCGAAGGGGTCCGCGTGACCGTTCCAGCCGGGCAGCGGCGAATCGAAGGCCCGCTGGTGGCGGGCGGCGATGTAGAGGTACGCGGGGGAGCCCGGCCCGCCGTTCAGGTACTTGTACGTGCAGCCGACGGCGAGGTCGACCGCGTTCTCGTCGAGGTCCACCGGCAGGGCGCCCGCGCTGTGGCACAGGTCCCAGACGGTGACCGCGCCCGCGGCGCGGGCCGCCGCGGTGAGGGCCGGGAGGTCGTGCAGGCGGCCGGTGCGGTAGTCGACGTGGTTGAGCAGGACCACGGCGGTGGACGGGCCGAACGATTCCGCCGCCCGGTCGGGGTCGACGGGTATGACCCGCAGACCGGTCATCCGGGCCGCGGAGGCCGCTATGTAGCCGTCGGTCGGGAAGGTGGCCGCGTCGACCAGCAGGTCGGTGCGGCCCTCGCCCGCGAGGCGGGCGGCGCCGACCAGCGCCTTGAAGAGGTTGACGCTGGTGGAGTCGCCCACCACGGTCTGGCCGGGGGCCGCGCCGATCAGGGGGGCGATGCGGTCGCCGATCCGCTCGGGGGCGGTCCACCAGGTGCCCTCGGACCAGGAGCGGATGAGGCTGCTGCCCCACTCCTGGGTCACGACCTCGGCCACGCGTGCCGCGACGCCCGCCGGGAGGGCGCCGAGGCTGTTGCCGTCCAGGTAGACGAGGTCCTCGGGGAGGGTGAAGCGGGTGCGGAGCTTCGCCAGGTCGTCGGTGGCGTCCAGCCGGGCCGCGCGGGCCTGGAGGGCGGCTGCGCCGGGCGTCTCGGGGCTCTGACCCGAACCCCGCTCCTCAAACGCCGGCGGGGCTGAATTCGCTCCCGCCGGACGTGCTGCGTGCGTCTCAGACATGGCTGCGCGCCGTCCAGAGTTCCGGGAAGACGTTCTTCGTGGCGCGCTTCTCCAACCAGGTCACCCCGGCCGAGCCGCCCGTGCCCGTCTTCGCGCCCATCGCGCGGCGGGTGGCGACCAGGTGGTCGTTGCGCCAGCGCCAGACCAGCTCCGCGACGTCGGTGAGGACCTCGCCGAGGCGGTGCAGGTCGCCGTGGGCGTCCGGGTCGGCGTACAGCTCGGTCCAGACGGCCTCGACGAGCGGGGAGGGCTCGTAGCGCTGGGTCAGGTCGCGGGACAGGACCGAGGCGGGGATCCGCAGGCCGCGGCGGGAGAGCAGGCGCAGCACCTCGTCGTAGAGGCTGGGCTCGGCCAGCGCCTTCTCCAGCTCGGCGTGCACGCGCGGCGCGCCGCGGTGCGGGACCAGCATCGACGCGGACTTCTCGCCGAGGAGGAACTCCATGCGGCGGTACATCGCGGACTGGAAGCCGGAGCCCTCGCCGAGGGCGGCGCGGTAGGAGTTGAACTGGCCCGGGGTCAGCTGGGCGAGGGGGCGCCAGGAGGCGTTGAGGGCCTCCAGCTCGCGGAGGGATCGTTTCAGCGCGTCCATCGCGACGGGGATCTGGTCCTCGCGCAGTGCCCGGGCCGCGGTCTCCCACTCGTGGACGATGACCGTGAACCACAGCTCCATGACCTGGGTGGTGACCAGGAAGACCATCTCGCCCGGATCGTCCGAGCGCGGGTGCTGGAGGTGGGTGAGGACGTCCGCCTGGACGTAGTCCTCGTAGGGGGTCGTGCCGGCGAAGTCGAGGTTCGGGGTTTCCGAACCGCCCACTCCGGAGGCATCAAGGGATTCCGACATCGCTGTCTCCTCGATATGAACTTCCGGGTAGCGGTCCGCCCCTTCCTGCTGGGTGAGTGGAGCTCCGGTCCCCTGTTCGCATCATAGGCCGGGGCCCCACGGGGCCCGCCAGTGGAGAGTGACCACCTTCACACCCTCCCCGGCGGGCCCGGGAGCGCCGGGAGCCTCAGTTCAGGGTGTCGGCCGCGGTCGCCGAGGAGTCGCGCAGGAAGGTCGAGCAGCGCTCGTACTCCGCGTCCTCGCCGATGGCCTGCGCGGCGCGCGCGAGGGCGTGCAGGGCGCGCAGGAAGCCGCGGTTCGGCTCGTGCTCCCACGGCACCGGGCCGTGGCCCTTCCAGCCGGCGCGGCGCAGCGAGTCCAGACCGCGGTGGTAGCCGGTACGGGCGTAGGCGTACGACTCCACGGGGCGGCCGGCCTCGAAGGCGTCGTCCGCCAGGCGCGCCCAGGCGAGCGAGGACGTCGGGTACTTCGCGGCCACCTCGGCCGGTTCGGTGCCCGCGGCGAGCGCCTCGCGCGGCTCGGGGTCGTCGGGCAGGTGGGTCGGGGCAGGGCCGCCGAGCAGGTTCTCGTGAATCGACATGCCCCCAGTCTGCGGTACTCCCGGGCCCGTGGTGGGGGGCCCACCACACCGGGCGCCAGGTGTGTGCCCGGCACACCTCCCCGCACCCGGGTCCCTCACCGGACGGTGGGACACGAAGGTCGTCAGTCGACTTAACGGGGGAAGACAATGACCACGAGCACCATCCACAGGAGTCACCTGGCCACACGTCCGCGCAGCGGCCGCACCGGGCTGGGACGCGCCGACGGCGGGCACCGCGCCCACGAGGCCGCCGAGGACCTGTGCGGGGCGGTCTTCGGATCGCTGCGGCGCCGGGACCAGCGGGAGAAGGGCCTCCAGTACGTGCGGGGCCTGCTCGCGACGCCCGGCCGCAAGTCGATCCGCAACATCGCGCAGCAGATCGGCGGGCCCGCCGCCGAGCAGAGCCTGCACCACTTCATCGCCGGCTCCACCTGGGACTGGCAGCCGATCCGCACCGCCCTGTCGCAGTACCTGGAGCAGTCCTCGCCGCTGACGGCCTGGGTGGCCCAGCCGATGGCGATCCCCAAGGGCGGGGAGCACTCGGTGGGCGTGGGGCGCCAGTACGACCCGCACCGCGGGCAGATGTTCCGCGGGCAGCAGGCCTTCGGGATCTGGTTCACCTCGGCCGACGTCGTCACTCCCGTGGGGTGGCGGCTGTACCTGCCGGACGACGAGGGCGCCGCCACCGGGGCCGCCGCGACCGCCGAGTTCGAGGGCGGCGAGCGCTCCGGTGAGACGTACGAGGAGTGCGCGGTCACCGGGGTCCTGGACGCCGTGCGCGAGGTCGGGGTGCCGGCGCGGCCGGTGCTGCTCGACATCCAGAACATCGGCACCCGCTCGACGATGAACCGGTTCGCCGACGCGCGGCTGCCGGTGCTCGCCCGGATCAGCCCGGCCGCCCGGCTGCTCGTGACCGACCCGGCGCTGCCCGGGCACGGCGCGGGGACCCTGGCGGCCCGGGACGTGCTGCAGAACGTACGGGCGCTGCGCACGGTGGTCGAGTGGGCCGACCCGCTGTACCCGGGGCAGCGGCGCACCTCGCTGGTGGCCGCGGTGCGCGTGATGATGCCGGACCCGTCCCCGGCGCGGCGGCGCCACCTGACCCTGCTCGGCGAGTGGACCGACGCGCGCAGCCTGCCCTCGCAGCTGTGGGTGACGGACCTGGCCCGGCCGGTGCCGGTGACCCCGGCCGTGCTGCTGCGGATGACGAAGCAGGCGCGGCGGGTGTCGGCGAGCTCGGCGCACAGCGTGCAGGAGGTCGGGCTGCGGGACTTCGCGGGGCGTTCGCTCCAGGGCTGGCACCGGCACGTGACGATGGCGTCGGTGGCGCACGCGGCGCGCTGCCTGTCGGAAACCGGGATGCCGGTCGGTCGTGATCTTGTCTAGGGTCGCCCGGTAGCCGGCCGACGGCCGGGGCGGACCCACAGGTCCGCCCCGGCCGTCGGCCCGACAAGTCGTACGGGAATCAAGTCGTACGGGAATGACGGGGGTTCGTTGTGCACAGTGCTGTGGTCACCGCGGAGGGCGACCGGATCCGATGGGTCGAGCTGGCCGGTGAGGAGCCGGCCAGGGTGTACCTGCACGGGCTGGGTTCCACCTCGCCCGCGTACTTCGCGGCGAGCGCGACGCACCCCCGCCTCGCCGGGCGGCGCTCCCTGCTGCTGGACATGCTGGGGCACGGGCACAGCGACCGGCCCGAGGGGTTCTCGTACACGCTGGAGGCGCACGCCGACGCCGTGGCGGCCGCCCTGGTCGACGCCGGGGTCGGCGGGGGCGAGGTGATCGCCCACAGCATGGGCGGGGCCGTCGCGATCGTGCTGGCCCACCGCCATCCGGAGCTGGTCTCCCGGCTCGTGCTCGTCGACGCCAACCTCGACCCGGTCCGGCCGCCCGCGCCGGGCGCCGCCGTGCCGGCCGGGAGCAGCGGCCTCGCCACCTACACCGAGGAGGAGTTCCTCGCGGGCGGGTGGGCCGAGGTCCGCGACCGGGTCGGCGCGCACTGGTGGTCGACGATGCGGCTGGCGGGGCGGACCGCCCTGCACCGCAGCGCCGTCCACCTCGCCGCGGGGACCGTGCCCACCATGCGGGAGCTGCTGCTGGGGCTGCGGATCCCGCGCGCCTTCCTCTATCCGGCCGAGGACGGCGCGCTGGAGGGGGCCGCGGAGTTGGAGGCGGCCGGGGTGTCCGTCGTGGCGGTCGAGGACTGCGGGCACAACATCATGCTGGACAATCCGGACGACTTCGCGGCGGCGGTGCGGGCGGCCCTGGACACGGCGCTCTACGTGCTCGACGGGCGGCGGATCGGGAACCTGGAGGACTTCTGGCGTGAGATCGGCGAGGCGGTGAACGGTCCCGAGGGGTACTTCGGGCGCAATCTCGACGCCTTCAACGACTGCCTGCGCGGGGGCTACGGGACGCACGGCTCCGACTTCCACTTCGACTGGTACGACCACGAGCTGTCCCGGGAGCGCCTCGGGCACGCCGAGACCGCCCGCCAGTTGGAGCTGCGCCTGACGCGCTGTCATCCCACCAACCGCGAGCGCATCGCCGAGGAGTTGGCGGCCGCGCGGCGCGGGGAGGGCCCGACGGTCTTCGACTGGCTGACGGACATCATGGAGGGTCAGGCACCGGGGGCGCTGCGGCTGCGCTGAGAGACGCCCCGGGGCGGGGCCGGAGACGGCCCGGTCACGGCACTAGGTGGGCGGCCGGGTGCGGACGAGGACCTCGCGCGTGCGGCGCAGTCGCAGTGCCATCTGGATCTCCAGGGCCTGGGCCGGCTTCTGCCAGCCCTCGCCCAGGAGTTCCGCGATCCGCTCCAAGCGGCGCGAGACCGTGTTGGCGTGGACGTGCAGCACCTCGGCGGCGTGCGTGGGGCTGCCGCCCGATTCGAAGTAGGCCTCCAGGGTGCGGGTCAGCTCCGTGAAGCGGGCCGCGTCGTACTCCAGCACCGGGCCGAGCGCCTGGCCGATGAAGGCGTCCACGTCGTGGTCCGCCGACAACAGCAGCCCGAGGAAGCCGAGTTCGCTCAGGGAGGCGGTGCCACCGACCCCGTCGAGCGCGGTCAGCGCGTCCAGGCAGCGCGCGGCCTCCTCGTACACCCCGGCGACCGCGGCGGCGCCCTTGGCCGGACCGGCCGCGCCCGTGGAGACCGGGTGCCCGAGCAACGGGGTGACCTCCATCGAGACCTGCCGGGCCGCCGCGGAGGCGTCGGCGCCGGGGAGCAGCAGCACGATGCAGCCGCGCCGGACGCCCTTGAGGCCGCCGACCCGGTACGCGTACGAACTCGCCCAGGCGACCGCACGGCCCAGCTCCCCGCCCTCCGGCCGGACCACGACCACCACGTGCGGCACGTCGAGGTCGATGCCCAGGCGCCGGGTGCGCTCGCGCACGTGCAGGTCGGAGGAGTGGTTCGGGCGGTCCAGCAGTTCCTGGAGCAGCTCGTCGCGGACGGGGCCCTCGGCCGCGGCCGTGCCCCGCTGGATCAGCATGAGGGAGGCCACCGACAGGGCGGCCAGCTCCAGCAGCCGCACGTCCTCCTCGGTGAGGGGCTCGGCCGCGTGCAGCACCAGTACGCCGAGGTCCTCGGCCCCGGCCGTGACGGGCGCGACCCACACCTCGCCCGTGTCGCGCGCGGCGAAGTCGGCATCGGAGAAGTCGGCGTGCTCGTCGGCGTACATCGGCTCGGCGGTGCGGTCGGCGTCGGCGGCGTGCGCGAGCCGGACCGGGCGGCGGGCCGTGTGCGCGTGCAGGGCGCCGCGGGTCACGGCGGCCTCGTCGAGGCCGACCGGTCCGGGCCCCGGGGTCAGCGGGCGGCCGCCGGGATCGCGGACCTGGAGCACGCCGTCCAGCGCGTCCGCGGTGGTCCGGGCGAGAGTGGCCAGCCCCGCCCCGTCCAGGACGAGGCGGGCGAGCCGGGCGTGGCAGTCCCACAGGTAACGGACCCGGGTCAAGGTGGTGTCGGTGACGGAGCCGAACCGCTCCAGCTCGCTGACCTCGTCGCGGGCCCGCTCCAACAACCGTGCCTTCTCGACCGCGACGGCCGCCAGGTCGGCCAGCGACAGCAACGTGCCGACCTCGGCGGGGCCGAAGGAGCGCACGCGGCGGTCCGCTCCGTAGAGCACGCCGAGTATGCCGTCGCGGTGGCGCATCGGTACGGCGACGACGGCCCGCACGCCCTCGGCGCGCACCGCGGCGTCCACGCCGGGGGCGTGCGCGAGGGTGGCGTCGTTCGGGTAGTCCGCGCTCCAGACGGGGGCGCGGCGCTCGCGCACGAGCGCCCCGAGCCCGTCGGCGGCGCCGATGCCGAGCCCGGACTCGTAGCCGGCCGTGCCGCCGTCGGACAGGTGGGGGTACGAGGTCCCGTCGGGCCGGGTGAAGGTGACGCAGACCACGTCGAGCCCGAGCAGCCGCCGCGCCCGGCGCGCGATGACGCGCAGCAGGCTGTCGAGGTCGTAGGAGGAGGTCAGGTCGTGCGCGGTGTCGGCGAGCGCGACCAGCGCGTCGCCGCCCTCAGGTGCGGGGCCGGGGTCCCGGGGCGGCGGGAGCGGCGCCGGGGAGGTGCGGGCGCGGATCTCGCGGGCCAACAGGACGGCCCTGGCCAGGCCGGGGTCCGCCGTGGGCAGGAGCGCGTCGAAGGCGGCCTCGGGCGCGCCCGCGGCCAGCAGCTCCAGGACGGCGAGTGCCGGCGACGAGCCCCCGGCCACGTTCCCGGCGGTGTCCGCCGCTCGTTCCATGGCTCCCGTTCCCCCGCTCCCCACGTACCGGTACGAAACTAGCCATCCGAACCTAGGTTCCACTGTGATCGTGGTCAAGTGAGCTTGCGCTGGTCAGAGCGGGTGCACGAGCGATGCGACGGCCGCCCCGGGGACGTAAGCGGAAGGCGGAGGGGGACCGGGCGGGCTCCGGGCGGGACCGGTACGGGTCTCGCGGCGGGCTCAGGGCGGGCTCACGGCGGGCTCAGCGTGTCGCCCCGCAGGGCCGGCAGGGACTGCAGGGCCCGCAGCGTCAGGGCCGCGGAGGTCCCCCAGCCGATCAGACCGGGCAGGTCCTCCGCGCGGTCGCCGAGCGCCGTCCACATCAGCCGGTGCGGGCGGGCGCCCGCCGCGGCCAGGGCCCGCCAGCGCATTCCGCCGAGCGCCCGGTCGTAGCGCGCGTACAGCAACCGCGCCGTCGGCACGGCCAGCGGTCCCAACTCGCCCACGCACAGCGACGCGAACGCCGGGAGCGCGGCCAGGTCGAGGCCGCGCTCCCTGGCCCGCTCCAGGCCGCCCAACCAGGCTCCCAGGACCCCCTCGTACGTCCTGGGGCCGGTCATCGGACCGAAGCAGACCCCGGTGCCCTCCCCCAACAGCCGCGCACCGGCGGCCGGTCCCTCCCCCGAGGCGGACAGCACCACGATCAAGTTGGGCCGGTCCACGGCCTCCACCAGCGCACGGGCCGCCTCGTACGAGGTCCCGTCCCCCAGCGGTGGCGCCGCCACCAGCCCGCCCACCGGCCCCAGCGCGTCGCACACCGCACCGATGGCCGCGGGACGCCGCTGCGTCCCGTACAGGAGGTTGCGCACCCCCAGCCGGTTCGCGAACTCCCGCATCCCCGCCGGACCGACGCCCGGCACGCCCTCCAGCCACGGCGTGACCCCCTCGGCCACGAGGCGGCGCACGGCATCCGCGGCGCCGGGCTCTTCCACAAACGCAGCACCCATATCCAGCGAGTGTGCTGGTCCGGAGCCCGCCGCACACCGCCGCCGCCGGCTGTGTGTCAACTCACCCCACCCGGCGCGCCCACCGGTGCCGCTCCCGCCAGTCGGGCCATCCGCGCCATCCGGGAACCCAGTCGGCGCACCGCGTCCAGCACCGGGTCCGGGCCGGGCCCGGCGAACCGCCCCGGCGGTCCGGCCGGGCCGATCCAGCACATGCCCAGCCCCTCGGCGAAGGCCGCGAGCTCGTCCAGCCGCTCGCGCGCGTCCGCCCCCGGGGCCACGAACCCGGCGGCCGGCTTGCCCAGCCAGTCACCGCGCCCGATCACCTGCGGCAGCGTCGTGCCGAAGAGGATGCCGTCGGCCTCGGCCAGCAGCTCCCACTGCGCGTCGCCCAGCTCCGCGGCGGCGACGAGGTGGCTGCGCGCACCGGCGTCCGCGGCGCCGTCGCGCGCCACGACCGCCTGTGCGCACACCCGCCCCGCCCGCCCCGCGTGGACGACCACGACCAGCGGGGGCCGGGCTACCCCCATCCCGTGTCACCCGCGAACGGGTGGCCCGGGGATGCGGCTCGGCAGGCGCGGGAGGCGGTGTGGTGGTGGTTCATGAGGTGACACTTTCTAGGAGAAACATACCGGTGGGAATGGTGATCGATCCGCCGGGTCGCAGGAAAAGGACCGCATCGCAGGAAACGCCCCAGAGGGTCCGAGTCCCTACGGAAACACCTGGTCAGGCGGCTACTGGCACGAGTTGGGGCGGACCGGGCAGCAGAGCCCGGCGCAGCGCGCGGGTGGTGTCGGCCGGACAGGGCCCGAGGTCCGAACCGAGCACTTCTGCCAGGGTTCGGTATGTTTCGAGCGATTTTGCCGACGTCACAGCCCGCAATTCCGTCCGCAGCTCCCGGTGCCGGCCCAGCGCGAGCTCGGCCTCCACCCACTGCTTCAGCGCCGACAGCCGGGTCGCCTCCAGGTCCGCGACCCGCGCGGCGAGCCGCGGACCGGCCTCGATCCCCCCGAAGGCCGGGCCCCGCCACAACCGCAGCGCGCCGCGCAGCCGCCGGGCCGCGGTGGCGAACTCCCCGCGCGCCATGGCCCGGTAGCCCGCTCCCGCCTCCCGGGCGAAGACGCCCTGGTCGCTGCGGCCACTGTCGGTGTCCAGGAGGAACCCGCCGGGCAGCGAGACCAGGACGGCCTCGGGGGTACGCCGCCCGGCGGAGTCAGCGGCGCCCGCGAGGAGTTCACGTATCTGGCGGATCGCGGTCAGCAGCATCGCGCGGGCGCGCTCGCCGTCGGGTCCGTGCGCCGACAGCTCCGCCGCCAGGACCGTGGTGGGCACCATCTGGTCGGCGTAGGCGGCGAGTACGGCGAAGACCTGCCGGGCGGGCTGGTGCGTGGGGACCACGGGCACGCCGTTCTCCAGGGCGCGAAGCCCGCCGAGCACCTCGATGTCCATGAATCCCTCCCCAGAGTGCGCCGCGGCGGGGCCCGTTTACATACCGAGCCCTGGAGAAAAATAATACC
Source organism: Streptomyces sp. NPDC028419 (assembly GCF_055565515.1). Lineage (NCBI taxonomy): Bacteria > Bacillati > Actinomycetota > Actinomycetes > Kitasatosporales > Streptomycetaceae > Streptomyces > Streptomyces sp. NPDC028419. The sequence goes on from NZ_JBVHUE010000063.1 coordinate 18,832, forward strand.
CGGAAGTTTTTTTCAAGGGAACGCCTTCCACATCACGAATCACGTGACCCGGGGCACAAAAAAAACCGGCCCTCCCCGCACGGGGCGGAGGGCCGGCACACAGCACGCCGATGACGTCAGGTGGTCGCCTCAGGCGACGTCCTCGTCGGCGTCGTCGGGGAACTGCCGCAAACCGTCGCAGTCGCACAGGTGCGCCCCCTGCGCACCGTGCAGCGCACGGCCGCCGCGACCGGGCGCCGTGTCGAGCCGGATCGCCACGGCCGAGACGACCAGACTCGGCATCACGCTCGTGTAGAGGGCGGACACCTCCTCGTCCAGCGTCAGGCCGAGGGTCTGCGACATCACGTTCAGCCCGGCGAACGAGCCGACGATCAGCCGGGACGGCTGCGCCGGATCCACGTGCGAGAGCAATTCGCCGCGGGCCTTGGCCTCCGTCATCAGCTCGGTGTGCAGGTCGATCCACCCCTGGTAGGGCGCCGCCCGGTCCAGCGAGCGGCCGTTCTGCTCCAGCGTGAGCCGCGCGCTCCCGCGCATCAGCACGTCGTGCTGCAGGCGGTGCGAGAAGATCATTCCGACATCGACGAACTGCTGCGCTTTGAATTCCTGCGGGGTGAAGGCGGGCTCGACACTGACCTGCGCGTCGATGACCGCCTGGGCCAGGTCTTCCTTCGAGTCGAAGTGGAAGTACAGGGCTCCCTTGGTGACCCTGGCGATCTTGACGATGTCCGTCAGTTTCGCCGCGTCGTAGCCCCGGTCCTCGAAGACCAGCGCGGCAGCCTCCAGGATCGCCTGGCGCGTCCGCACGGCGCGGTCCTGCTTCACCTGGGGTCGTTCAGTCCTCATCAGTCGTTCTGTCCCTCTCCATGCCCCCCGTCCGATCGGCATTACATGCCCCCGGGTACGTACTTACGAGTACAGCTTCACACCATCGTGAACCCTCCGTCCACAGGCATCGTGACGCCTGTGACGAAGGAGGCACGAGGGCTGCACAGCCACGCGGCCGCTTCGGCTATCTCCTCGGGCTCGGCCGTCCTCGGCTGCGGGGTCGCCGCGTGCAGCTGCTCCTCCACGCCCGGAACGGCGGCGAACCACTGCTCGACGACCTCGGTCCGGGTGGTGCCGGGGGCCACCGCGTTGACCCGGATGCCCTGGGCGGCGTACTCCGCGGCGGCCGCCTTGGTCAGGCCGATCACCGCGTGCTTGGCGGCGACGTAGGGGGCGGCCACCGGGGTCGCCAGCAGGCCGCCGACGCTGCTGTTGTTGACGATCGTGCCGCCACCGGTCGCCAGCATGGCCGCGATCTCGTCGCGCAGGCAGTTCCAGGTGCCCCGGACGTTCACGTCCATGATCTGGTCATAGAGGTCGTCGCCCATCTCGTGCAGCGGCGAACGCCCTACGCCCCAACCCGCGTTGTTGAAGGCGCAATCCAGCCGCCCGAAACGCTCCACCGCGACGGCCACCGCCGCGGCCGTGTCCCCCGCACGGGTCACGTCGGTCACCGCGTACTCGACCTCCGCGCCCTGGGCGCGCAGCTCCTCCGCCAGCTCCTTGAGGCGGATCTCGCGGCGCGCGGCCAGCACCAGCCGGGCCCCCTCGCGCGCGAACACCCGCGCCGCGGCGGCTCCGATGCCGCTGCTCGCGCCCGTGATCAGCGCGACCTTGCCGTCGAGCATCCGCTCTCCCGCCATGACAGTCCCCATTTCAGATGTCCTCGTGTCGTGGGTGCCCGTGGCACCCGTCCGCCCAGGTCCGCGCGGTTCCCACGGCCCGGTCCGGAAGCTTTCAGGCGGCCCAGGACAGGCCCGCCGCCGCCTCGCCGTCGAGGGTACGCAGGAGCTCCTCGTCGATCGCGTCGAGGGAGCCGACCACGTGCCGCACCCCCACCTCGCGCATCAGGCTCGCCTGGAAGCCGTGCGGGAAGCGGCTGGGGTGTCCGATGAAGGGCACCCGCAGCGCGCGGGCCGCCTCCGAGACCCGTGCCACGTCGTCGATGAAGACCGCCTCGTCGTAGGCGACGCCGAAGGTGTCGACGGCTATCTCCTGGATGCCCGGCCGAAAATCGTTGGTGCAGACGTAGCCCGGCTCGTCGAAGAGGTGCCCGTACCGGCCGAGGTGGGTGTCGAAGTGGGCCTTGTCCAGGCCCCCGTAGCACACCGTGCGCAGCCCCAGGGCGCGCAACCGGTGCAGCAGCTGCTCGGCGCCGGGGAGCACAGCGAGGGGGTGCTCGGCGAGGTAGGCGGCGCGCTCCTCGAAGTACACCTCCAGCACCCGCTCGGGGGTCCAGTCGAGGCCGGCCGCGGCGCCGAGCGCGCGGGCCGCGACGGTGCGGGACTGCGAGAAGACCGCGCGCTCCACGTCCGCGTCGTAGGTGCCGCCGCGGCTGGTCACGAACTGGTGGATGACCGGGCTGAAGGTGTCATTGAGCAGGACCCCGTCGATGTTGACGGCGGCGAGCCTCAAGTGCCCCAGCGGGCGGGTGGCGTGGCGGGCGGGCATCGGTGTCTCCCATCGGCGGGGGCCGCTTGGGGTGGCAGGTGGTGCGGGTGCGGGGCGCTGCGAGGGGCGGCGGGACCGTTCCGAACAGTTGCAGCCACCGGCCCACCGGGGGACCCCCAGAAAAATACTCCCAAGTACGCAGGCGCTGCAGGATAAAAGATACCCGATCTATGTCTAGATCTGGCTGGTAGGCCGAAAATCGACGCAGGGTGACGGAATGAGTCGCTCCTAGTCATTGACCTGCGGGAATCTTGCTCGCGGCGGCCGATTCCGCTACCCCTTCTCGTGTGGAGTACGTCACTTCCGATGCCCAAACTGAGTGATCATCGGGTAATCCTCTGTCTGTCAATCAAACCCGGAAGTACGTACCCGGCGACGGCAACCCGGTGCGACTTCCGGCCATGATCCAAAGGGGCATCATGATCACGACCTTGGAACCGACGACCGATCTCACCCCGCGCTCGCCCTCGCTCCCGGTGGACTGCGTCTGCCCGGACGGCTCCGGAAGCGCGTTGACCAGCACGGTGCCGCGCGAACTCGTGCACCGCGCGGCCGTCGCCGAGGTTTTCCTCACCGGTATGTGCCGCCCGGGCCCCGACCGTTTCCACGTGCGCGCCCAACTCCCGCGCGGGCACAGCTTCTTCAGCCCGATCGCCGGTACGCACTACGACCCGATGATGATCTGCGAAACCATTCGCCAGGTCGGTTCCTACGTCGCCCACGAGGCGTACGGCGTACCGCTGGGCCACCAGTTCCTGCTCTGGGGCCTCGACTACACGACGATGCCCGACAACCTCCTGATCGGGGACGCCCCGGCCGACCTCGACCTGGAGGTCACCTGCTCCGACATCCGGATGCGCGGTACACAGCTCCAGGCCCTGCGGTACGAGGTGACCATGCTCCTGAACGGAGTGGTGATCGCCACCGGCGACGTCGGCTACACCGTGACCTCTCCCGCCGTCTACCGGCGGCTGCGCGCCGCGCAGTTGGACCGCCGCCCGATGCCGTCGTTGCCCTCGGCGCCCCTCCAGCCCGCCCAGGTGGGCCGGATCTCGCCCTTCGACGTGGTCCTCGCGGCCACCGCGCAGACCACCACGGCCGTCACCTGGCAGCTGCGGTACGACACCCGGCACCCGGTGCTCTTCGACCACCCCGGGGACCACCTGCCGGGCATGGTCCTGTTGGAGGCCGCCCGCCAGGCCGCGGTGGCCCTGACGCCCGCGCCCGCCGTCATGCCCGTCTCGGTCGTCAGCACCTACCAGCGGTACGCGGAGTTCGGCATACCGCTGTGGGTCACCGCGGAGCGCACGGGCCCCACCACGGTCCGGGTCACCGGGACGCAGGAGGACGAACAGGTCTTCCTCGCCGTCGTGGGGACCGGCCAGGTACAGCCACTGCCGTTCGGGATGACGCCCTGATCACTGCGGCCACGGGGGACGCAGCACGGGGCACCGGAACACGGAGCACCAGAGCACGACATACGAATACGCCGAAGGGCCCTGCCCCACCGCTGACGAAGCGATGGAACAGGGCCCTTTTCGCGTTGCGGCGACTACTTCAGCTTGGTGCCGGTGGAGCGCAGGTTCGCGCACGCCTCGGTGACGCGCACGGCCATGCCCGCCTCGGCGGCCTTGCCCCAGGTGCGGGGGTCGTACTTGGACTTGGTGCCGACCTCGCCGTCGACCTTCAGGACCGCGTCGTAGTTGCGGAACATGTGGTCCACGACCGGACGGGTGAAGGCGTACTGGGTGTCTGTGTCGAGGTTCATCTTCACGACGCCGTTCTCCAGCGCGGTGGCGATCTCCTCGGCGGTGGAGCCGGAGCCTCCGTGGAAGACGAAGTCGAACGGCGACGCCTTGCCGTACTTCTCGCCGACACCGGCCTGCAGGTCCTTGAGCAGCTCGGGCCGCAGGACGACGTTGCCCGGCTTGTAGACGCCGTGGACGTTGCCGAAGGAGGCGGCCAGCAGGTAGCGGCCCTTCTCGCCCAGGCCCAGGGCCTCGGCGGTGCGCAGCGCGTCGTCGACGGTCGTGTACAGCTCGTCGTTGATCTCGTGGCTGACGCCGTCCTCCTCGCCACCGGTCGGGGTGATCTCGACCTCAAGGATGATCTTGGCGGCCGCGGCCTTGGCCAGCAGCTCCTGGCCGATGGCCAGGTTGTCGGCGAGGGTCTCGGCGGAACCGTCCCACATGTGCGACTGGAACAGCGGGTTCAAGCCACGGGCCACGCGCTCGGCGGACACCTCGAGCAGCGGACGGACGTAGCCGTCCAGCTTGTCCTTCGGGCAGTGGTCCGTGTGCAGGGCGACGGTGATGTCGTACTTCGCGGCCACGATGTGGGCGAACTCGGCCAGCGCGACGGCGCCGGTCACCATGTCCTTGTTGTACTGGCCACCCAGGAACTCCGCACCACCGGTGGAGATCTGGATGATGCCGTCGCTCTCGGCCTCCGCGAAGCCGCGCAGTGCAGCGTGCAGGGTCTGGGTCGAGGTCACGTTGATCGCCGGGTAGGCAAACTTGCCTGCCTTCGCCCGGTCGAGCATCTCGTTGTAGACCTCGGGGGTTGCGATGGGCATCTGTCCGCTCCTTGGATGTGCGGGGAGTGTGCTTATTGCGGGCCCTGACCTGGGGGCGACGTTGCCGTCGGGGCTATCTTTCCAGACTCCGCACGACACTCCACCTCGGTGGCGGACCTGCCCGGGCCCAGCCGGCCGGGGTGTTTCACGTGAAACACCCCGGCTGGTGCGAAAGCCGCAGGTCAGGACCGTCTCGGGGAAAGGTGGGGACCTAAGTCACCAGTTCCCGCGGCACCCGTTCGCTTCAGGAGAGGCCGAGGTCCCCGAGCTGGTAACCGGTGAGGTAGGGCACTCCGGCGGCAGCGATGGCGTCGGCGGCGCCGCGGTCGACGATCGTGGCGACGGCCACGACCTCGCCACCGGCCTCGCGGACGGCCTCGACGGCGGTCAGCGGGGAACCACCGGTGGTCGAGGTGTCCTCGACCACCAGGCAGCGACGGCCCTTGACCTCGGTGCCCTCGATGCGGCGCTGCATGCCGTGCGCCTTCTGCGCCTTGCGGACGACGAAGGCGTCCAGACGCTGACCGCGCGCGGCGGAGGCGTGCAGCATCGAGGTCGCGACCGGGTCGGCGCCCAGGGTCAGACCGCCGACGCAGTCGAAGTCGAGGTCGGCGGTGAGGTCGAGCATGACCTGGCCGACCAGCGGGGCGGCCTCGCCGTCCAGGGTGATCCGGCGCAGGTCGATGTAGTAGTCGGCCTCCCGCCCGGAGGAAAGCGTCACCTTGCCGTGCACCACGGCCTTGTCCTTGATCTGCTGGAGCAGCTCACCACGTACGTCACTCATGCCCATGAGCTTAGAGCCCGTCGTGCGCGTCGGACGCCTGGAGACGGCGCCAGGTCCAGGTGGTGGACAGCTCCAGCGGGTCGATGGGCGTGACCAGCTGCGGCAGGGTGTTCAGACCGTTGGGCGGTCCGGACTGCGGCTCGACGCAGACGAACTCCTCGGGCTGGTCGTAGACCACCAGCCATTCGGCCCTACTGGTCAGGCGCAGCTCCAGGGCGCCGGGCCAGGTCAGCGTGACGTCGACGCCGTAAGGCATGCCGAAGCAGTCGTCCCAGGGGCCGGGCAGCGGCTCGATCCGCCGGCCGGTCGGGAGGTAGTCCGCACCGCGCTCCTCCTGCCAGACCGGCTCGAAGGAGAGCTGTACGTCGCCCCCCACCCCGAGGTTGCGGCGGAACCAGGGGTGCCAGCCGACCTGGGCCGGGAAGGAGTCGTCGTACGTCTCCACGCCCATGGCCAGGGTGAGCGCCTCCGGTGCGAGGGCGAACGTCTGGGTCACCCGGCCCCGGAAGGGCCACGGTTCGGTGAGGTCGTAGGTGAAGGAGGCCTCGGCCGTCCGCTCGGCCGTCGCGGTTCCGGCGGGGCTCCAGGCGGCGTGCCGACCGAAGCCGTGGATGGCGTGCGGCGGGTGGTCCAGCGGCATCTGGTGGACCACGCCGGCGTCCCGGAAGCGCCCCTCGCCCAGCCGCCCGCACCACGGGACCATCGGGAAGGACCCGAAGTCGTCCCCCTGGCGCAGCAGCTCCAGTCCGTCGACGCGCAGACTGCTGATCCGGCAGCCGTTCTCCTGGTCGACGGTCAGTTCGGCGCCCCCGGCGCTCAGTCGCGTACTCATGCCCCGACCCTAGGCCCTGTCGTCAAAGTGCCGTCTGCCTCGCGACGCCTGGCACGCACTCTCGCCGCACCGGGCGAAAGCCAAGTACGTCCAGTACGCGGGCTTCCGCCCGGCACGGCGAGAGCACGCACCAGACGCCGCGGGGCCGCCCTTCGGGCGACGACGGCACTTTGACGACAGGACCTAGCGGCGGCGCCGCAGGGCGCGTCCGACGACGACCGCCGAGGCGAGGGCGAGGGCCGCGGCGGGGGCCAGCCAGCGCAGGTTCAGGGCCGGGGACCCGGAGTCCGGTGCGGGGACCGGTGCGTAACGGCCGCGCGGGGGTGCGTGGTCGACCTCTTCGGCGCTGCGGCCGATCATCGTGCGGCGGGCGTGGGCGGCTTCGGCGGGCGGGCGCGGGGTGTCCCCGAGATCGCCGAACTCCCCGAACCGACCGAAGTCCTGGTCGAGGAAGGGGTCCAGCGACGGCGGCGGCACCTCGGTGTCGAACACCGAGGCGGACACCTCGATGACCCCGGGTCCCTCCGGCTCGTCCACGTCGTCTGCGGCGGCCGCGTCCGCGGACGTCGCGTCCGCGGCGGGCGTAGCCGTGGCGGCGGTCGTCAGGTTCACGCAGGTGCGGTCCAGCAGCCGGTGCACCGAGGTGGCGGTGGCCTCCGGGGCGAATCCCGCGGCCCGGCCGTCGGCGCTGCCCGCGGCGGTGAAGACCAGCCGGGTGCCGCCGTCCTCGGGCACGAGCCGCAGCGAGAGCGTGGTCTTCACGGAGCCTTGGCCCCGGACCTCCGTGCCCTCGCCGTCGGCCTCGAAGGTGTCCTCGTCCCGTTCGGTGACGGCCCACGCACCCCGGTAGGTCACGGTGTGCCCGCCGACCCGCAGCTTCAGCCGACCGGCCAGCGGCCCGGAGGCGTCGTCGGCGTCCTGTTGGAAGCCGGGTACGCACCGGGCCAGGCGGGCGGGGTCCCGCAGCACCGCTCGGAGGTCGGCTGCCGGTACCGGAACGAACACCTGATGCTCCATGCCGCCGAGCCTACCGAGGGCGCGGCCCCACCGTGCGCTTTCCGGTCCTCGGGGCGGACGGCCGCGGCGCCGGGGGCCTGCTAGTGCCGTGGCCGGAAAGGTTTGCCGGGTCGCGGTGTCCGGTGCCCTGGGGCCTCCCCAGGCCCGCAGGGCCGAGGGGACGGCTCGCAAGGCGGAGGACCGCGACTCGTACTGGACGTACCGTCGTGGTCCGACAACGCGGCGAGGTGCCGTGCCGGGCGCCGTGACACGGTGAACCT
>NZ_JBVHUE010000064.1:0-26273 GCF_055565515.1 Streptomyces sp. NPDC028419
GGCCTGTCAAGGGTGGCCGCAGGCCATCGCGCAGCGACGCGACCGCAGGGAGCGCCCTTGACAGGTCACGGCCCCACGGAGAGACAGTTGAACTGGCGGGCAGCCCCCGGGACCTCTCCGACCCCGCCCCGGCGAAGCCGCAGGCCCCCCGCGGCGGAGCCGCGCTCTCATGCCGCCCGCGGTAGCGGGTAGGACGTCGTTGCGCCGCCCGCCGGCTTCGTGACCGTCAGGGCCGGGGTGGGGGTGTTCGCCTTGGTGAGGGCGAGGTGGAGACCGCTGAGGGTGGCGGTGGGGTGCGCGCGGTCCAGCTTGGCCATCACGCGGACCAAGTAGGGGTCACCGGGCTTCCAGCCGGGGCCCACGTACCGGATCCAGGCTTCGGGGCCCTCCGCCTTGTTGCGCAGCACCGCGACCAGGCCCTCGCCGATGTAGACCGGAGTCCCCTCGTACCGGCCGTCGCCCGACACGCTGCCCGCACCCGCACCCGCACCCGTAATCACACCCACGCGCGCACCCACACCCACCGCCGTCCCGCCGCCCGGGACGGCCGAAGCCGCCGTTGCGGCGGGGGCGAGTAGGGCTCCGGCCAGGGCGGCGGTCGCGAGGGAAGTGCGCAGGGGGTGACGCATGACGACTCCTCGGGCAGCTGGAGTGGTCGGGCGGTGTGGCAACCCGAACCGTGTGGAGCGCAACGACAGCGTCCGCCCGGGGAGCCCTTCCCGCAACCGCCCGCACGATCCGTAGCCATCCCCAGCCGTTCCCGTAACCACTCGCGTAACCCCTCCCGTAACCACTCGCCCCCCGCAGACCGATATCGGGTGGTTATGGGGGAGGGGGTGACAGGCCGCTACGCGCGTAGATATGCTCATCTGGTGACCATGCCCACCACACTCCCCGCATTCGCTGACGTGACGACGTCCGACAGCGCGCTGCGCCGCTTCCTGCACGGGCTGCCCGGCGTCGACGCCGTCGGCCTGGAAGCGCGCGCCGCAGCTCTCGGCACCCGTTCGATCAAGACGACGGCCAAGGCGTTCGCCATCGATCTGGCCATCTCGATGATCGACCTGACCACGCTCGAGGGCGCGGACACCCCGGGCAAGGTCCGGGCGCTCTGCGCCAAGGGCGCGAACCCCGACCCGACCGACCGGACCACCCCGCGCACGGCCGCCATCTGCGTCTATCCCGACATGGCCGGGATCGCGCACGAGGCGCTCGCCGGGACCGGGATCAAGGTGGCCTCCGTGGCGACGGCGTTCCCCGCCGGCCGCGCCGCCCTGCCCGTGAAGCTCGCGGACACCCGTGACGCCGTCGCCGCGGGCGCGGACGAGATCGACATGGTCATCGACCGTGGCGCCTTCCTCGCGGGCCGCTACCTCGACACCTTCGAGCTGATCAAGGCCGTCAAGGAAGCCTGCGTCCGCCCCGACGGGACGGCCGCCCGCCTCAAGGTCATCTTCGAGACCGGTGAGCTGTCGACGTACGACAACATCCGCCGTGCCTCCTGGATCGGCATGATGGCCGGCGCCGACTTCATCAAGACCTCCACCGGCAAGGTGGGCGTGAACGCCACCCCCGCCAACACGCTGCTGATGCTGGAGGCCGTGCGCGACTTCCGTGCGCAGACCGGCGTGCAGATCGGCGTGAAGCCCGCGGGCGGCATCCGTACGACCAAGGACGCGCTCAAGTTCCTGGTCCTGGTCAACGAGACCGTGGGCGAGGACTGGCTGGACAACCACTGGTTCCGCTTCGGCGCCTCCAGCCTGCTCAACGACCTGTTGATGCAGCGCCAGAAGCTGAGCACCGGCCGTTACTCCGGTCCCGACTACGTGACGGTGGACTGATCACCATGGCATCCCTTTTCGAGTACGCACCGGCTCCCGAGTCCCGCTCGGTCGTCGACATCGCGCCGTCCTACGGCCTCTTCATCGACGGAGAGTTCACCGACGCCGCCGACGGCAAGGTCTTCAAGACCATCTCGCCGTCCTCCGAGGAAGTCCTCGCCGAGGTCGCCCAGGCGGGCGCCGCCGATGTCGACCGCGCCGTGAAGGCCGCCCGCAAGGCCTTCGAGAAGTGGTCCGCGCTGCCCGGCTCGGAGCGCGCCAAGTACCTCTTCCGGATCGCCCGGATCATCCAGGAGCGCAGCCGCGAGCTGGCCGTCCTGGAGACCCTGGACAACGGCAAGCCGATCAAGGAGACCCGCGACGCGGACCTCCCGCTGGTCGCCGCGCACTTCTTCTACTACGCGGGCTGGGCCGACAAGCTCGACCACGCGGGCTACGGCGCGAACCCGCGCCCGCTCGGCGTGGCCGGCCAGGTCATCCCGTGGAACTTCCCGCTGCTCATGCTGGCGTGGAAGATCGCCCCGGCGCTGGCGACCGGTAACACCGTCGTCCTCAAGCCGGCGGAGACGACCCCGCTCTCGGCCCTGTTCTTCGCGGACATCTGCCGCCAGGCGGGCCTGCCCAAGGGCGTCGTCAACATCCTCACCGGTTACGGCGACGCGGGCGCCGCCCTCGTCGAGCACCCGGACGTCAACAAGGTCGCCTTCACCGGCTCCACCGCCGTCGGCAAGGCCATCGCGCGCCAGGTCGCCGGTACGGACAAGAAGGTCACCCTGGAGCTGGGCGGCAAGGGCGCCAACATCGTCTTCGACGACGCCCCCATCGACCAGGCCGTCGAGGGCATCGTCACCGGCATCTTCTTCAACCAGGGCCAGGTCTGCTGCGCGGGCTCGCGCCTGCTGGTTCAGGAGTCGATCCAGGACGAGCTGCTCGACTCGCTCAAGCGCCGCCTGTCGACGCTGCGCCTCGGCGACCCGCTGGACAAGAACACCGACATCGGCGCGATCAACTCCGCGGCGCAGCTGGCCCGGATCACCGCGCTCGCCGAGACCGGCGAGGCCGAGGGCGCCGAGCGCTGGTCCCCGGCGTGCGAGCTGCCGTCCGCCGGTTACTGGTTCGCCCCGACGCTGTTCACCAACGTCACCCAGGCGCACACCATCGCCCGCGACGAGATCTTCGGCCCGGTCCTGTCGGTGCTGTCGTTCCGTACCCCGGACGAGGCGGTCGCCAAGGCGAACAACAGCCAGTACGGCCTCTCGGCCGGCATCTGGACGGAGAAGGGCTCCCGCATCCTCGCGGTCGCGAACAAGCTCCGCGCGGGCGTCGTCTGGGCCAACACGTTCAACAAGTTCGACCCGACCTCGCCCTTCGGCGGCTACAAGGAGTCGGGCTTCGGGCGCGAAGGCGGCCGTCACGGCCTGGAGGGCTACCTCGATGTCTGAGTCATCGTCGACGGCGCGTCTGAGCGTCTTCAAGACCTACAAGCTGTACGTCGGGGGGAAGTTCCCCCGCTCCGAGAGCGGCCGGGTGTACGAGGTGTCCGACTCCAAGGGCAAGTGGCTGGCCAACGCTCCGCTGTCCTCCCGCAAGGACGCCCGTGACGCGGTCGTCGCCGCCCGCAAGGCGTTCGGCGGCTGGTCGGGCGCGACCGCCTACAACCGGGGCCAGATCCTCTACCGCGTCGCCGAGATGCTGGAGGGCCGCAAGGACCAGTTCGTCCGCGAGGTCGGCGAGGCCGAGGGGCTGTCGAAGTCCAAGGCGGCCGCCGTCGTGGACGCGGCCATCGACCGCTGGGTCTGGTACGCGGGCTGGACCGACAAGATCGCGCAGCTCGTGGGCGGGGCGAACCCGGTCGCGGGGCCGTTCTTCAACCTCTCCACCCCGGAGCCGACGGGCGTCGTCACCGTCGTCGCGCCGCAGGACTCGTCCTTCCTGGGCCTGGTCTCGGTGATCGCCCCGGTGATTGCGACCGGCAACACCGCGGTCGTCATCGCCTCGGAGAAGTCTCCGCTCCCCGCCCTCTCCCTGGGCGAGGTGTTGGCCACCTCCGACCTGCCCGGCGGCGTGGTCAACATCCTGTCCGGCAAGGCCGCCGAGATGGGTCCGCACCTGGCCTCGCACCAGGACGTCAACGCGATCGACCTGGCCGGTGCCGACGAGGCGCTGGCCACGGAGCTGGAGATCGCGGCCGCGGACAACCTCAAGCGCGTGCTGCGCCGGTCGTCCACGGACGACTGGACCGCCGATCCGGGGACGAAGCGGATGACCGCCTTCCTGGAGACGAAGACCGTCTGGCACCCCACGGGCTCGCTGGGCGCCTCCGGCTCCGCCTACTAGCCCCCGCGACGCCCGGCGACGCCCCGCGAGCCCCCACAGGGGCCCGCCGGGGCCGTACGGGCCCCCGGAACCGGCCCCGACAGCGACCCCCGTGCTGTCGGGGCCTTCCCGTGTCCGGGCGGGCGACTTCGCGCCTACTTCACCGCGCCCGGCAGCAGCGGCCCGAGCAGCGAGGAGGCCGCCGCTTGGGGGAGTTCGCCGACCTTGGCGCCCTTGGTCACGCTGTCGGTGACCATGTTCGTGCCGACCGCCGGGAAGTCCGCGACCTGCGTGGCGATGCCGTTGTTCAGCGGGTCCACACCGGTGTTGGCGAGCGGGTTGACCTGGAGGTTCTTGATCGGGTTGGCCACCCCGGCCAGCGCGGCCGGAACGTCCAGCTCACCGGCCTGGGCCCCGCCGGTGGCCAGGGCGAGGGCCGCACCGGCCATGGTGAGGGTGAGCCCTGCGCTGCGCAGGGCCGACGAGGAGGCTGCGTGACGTGCCATGGATGTCCACCTGTGGTCGAGTCTGTGGTCGTAGTCGCGTGCGCACGCAGCGTAGTTGAAGTGTGATCCTGGATACCAACCGGCCACCGGGAGGACCCCCTGCGCGGGTTAATGGTTCACAATTGTGTTCCGTGAGCTGCTCCTCCCCCTCCCCGACCCGAGTCGTACTGCTGACCGGTCCGTCGGGCTCCGGAAAATCCTCGCTGGCCGCGCGCTCGGGGCTGCCGGTGCTGCGCCTCGACGACTTCTACAAAGAGGGCGACGACCCCAGCCTGCCGCTGGTCGACGGCAGCTCCGACATCGACTGGGACTCGCCCCTGTCGTGGGACGCGGACGCCGCGGTCGCGGCCGTCGCGCAGCTGTGCGCGGGCGGTCGTACCGAAGTGCCGGTCTACGACATCTCCACCAGCTCGCGGACCGGGGCCGAGACCCTGGACATAGCGCGCACCCCGCTGTTCATCGCGGAGGGCATCTTCGCCGCGGACATCGTGGCGCGGTGTCAGGAGCTGGGGCTGCTGGCCGATGCGATCTGCCTGCGCGGCCGGCCCTCGACCACCTTCCGGCGGCGCCTCGCGCGCGATCTGCGGGAGGGCCGCAAGTCGGTGCCGTTCCTGCTGCGCAGGGGCTGGCGGCTGATGCGCGCCGAGCGCGGGATCGTCGCGCGGCACGCCGCGCTGGGCGCGCACGCCTGTGCCCGTGACGAGGCCCTCGGTCGACTGGCCGCCGCCGCTGCCGGGCGCCACCGTGCGACGCGACCCACCGCGGCGGCGTAACAGCGCACGCAACGAAAAACGAGCGGGATCACGCGGACCCCCGGCCGCCTGATCCCGCTCGTCCCCCCTCCATGGCCGCCGTCCCACCCCCGTAGGACGGTCCCCCCGGCCGTGTGGTCTTCGTGGCGTTACGCCACCAGCTCCTCGAAGGACTCCGTCTCGTCGGCGCCGAAGCTCAGGGCCTGGTCCTCGCGCAGGCGGCGCAGGGAGCGCCAGATGCTCGACTTGACCGTGCCGACGCTGATGTCCAGGATGTCGGCGATCTCCGGGTCCGTGCGGCCCTCGTAGTAGCGCAGCACCAGCATCGTGCGCTGCGGCTCCGGGAGCCGGGTCAGGGCCTGCCACAGGACCGCGCGCAGCTCCGTGCCGCGCATCGCGTCCGTGTCGGAGGCCGTCTCCGGCAGTTCCTCGGTCGGGTACTCGTTCAGCTTCCGGCGGCGCCAGGCGCTGATGTGCAGGTTGGTCATGGTGCGGCGCAGGTAGCCGCCCACGGCCGCCTTGTCGCTGATCCGGTCCCAGGCGCGGTAGGTGGAGAAGAGCGCGCTCTGGAGCAGGTCCTCCGCCTCGTGGCGGTCACCGGTGAGGTGGAAGGCGGTCGCGTAGAGCGAGGCCCGGCGGGCTTCGACGTACGCCGTGAACTCGGCTTCCGCCGAAACGGACGGTGCGGGTGCGGCCGCGGGGGCCACGGAGGGGGCGGTGTAGGTCTGTGCGTCGATGGCTACCGTGTGCGCCGGCCGCTGTCGGGCGACGGTGACCGGACGGACACCCGCCCGTCGGTTCACATCGTGCAGCCGCGTGACAACCGCGCTGGTCGTGGTGCCGTACAGCGTGTTCATCTCGCGCCCCCCGTCGTGGAGTGTGTCTGCTTCGGTTCTTCGTCTGTGCGTTGGTAGAAGCCTGCCCCGGTGAGATAACCGGGGTGTCCTTCGACTGTCACAGGCCTGTCACAGGCGCCTGTGAAGGAGCTCCCGCCGGGAGTTCGCCGCACGACGGTCGTACGCCCGACGGTCGATGGGACAGAATGAGCCCGTGCCTTTCCTGTTGCTGATCGAGGACGACGACGCCATCCGCACGGCCCTCGAACTCTCCCTGTCACGCCAGGGCCACCGTGTGGCCACCGCGGCGACGGGTGAGGACGGCCTGAAACTGCTGCGCGAGCAGCGGCCGGATCTGATCGTGCTGGATGTGATGCTGCCCGGGATCGACGGTTTCGAGGTGTGCCGCCGGATCCGGCGCACCGACCAGCTGCCGATCATCCTGCTGACCGCGCGCAACGACGACATCGATGTCGTCGTCGGCCTGGAGTCGGGGGCCGACGACTACGTCGTCAAACCCGTCCAGGGCCGGGTGCTCGACGCCCGGATCCGGGCCGTGCTGCGCCGCGGCGAGCGCGAGGCCACCGATTCGGCGGTCTTCGGTTCGCTGGTGATCGACCGCGCCGCCATGACCGTGACCAAGAACGGCGAGGACCTCCAGCTCACGCCGACCGAGCTGCGCCTGCTGCTGGAGCTGAGCCGGCGGCCCGGTCAGGCGCTCTCGCGCCAGCAGCTGCTGCGGCTGGTCTGGGAGCACGACTACCTCGGCGACTCGCGCCTGGTCGACGCCTGCGTCCAGCGGCTGCGCGCCAAGGTGGAGGAGATCCCCTCCTCGCCGACGCTCATCCGTACCGTGCGCGGCGTCGGCTACCGCCTGGACTCCCCGCAGTGATCCGTGCCGCGGCGCAGGCGCTGCTCGGGCGACGGCGCTGGACGAGCCTGCGCCTGCGGCTGCTCCTGGTCTTCGCGCTGGTCGCGCTGACGGCGGCGGTCTCGGCTTCGGGGATCGCGTACTGGCTCAACCGCGAGGCGGTCCTGACGCGTACCCAGGACGCGGCGCTCGGCGACTTCCGGCAGGAGATGCAGAACCGGGCGGCGGCGCTGCCCGCCGACCCGTCGCAGGAGGAGCTGCAGCGCACCGCCGAGTTGATGGCGGGCAGCAGCCCCGGCTACAGCGTGCTGCTGGTGCGCGAGGGCAAGGACGGGCGCAGGGTCTTCGGGACGGCGGGTCCCGACTCCTTCGGGCTGGACGACGTACCCAAGTCCCTCCAGCAGGCCGTCAACGACCGGCAGAAGACCACCTCGGCCAACAGCGCCGAGTACCACATGTACTGGCAGCGCACGAAGCCGCGCGGCAACCCGTACCTGGTCGGCGGGACGCGGATCGTGGGCGGCGGGCCGACCGGTTACATGTACAAGTCGCTCGCCCAGGAGCGGGACGACCTGAACGCGCTCGCCTGGTCGCTGTGCATCGCGACCGGGCTCGCCCTGCTCGGCTCGGCGCTGCTCGCGCAGGCGGCCGCCCGTACCGTGCTCAAGCCCGTGCAGCGGCTCGGGGACGCGGCGCGCAAGCTCGGCGAGGGGGAGCTGGACACGCGGCTGGAGGTGTCCGGGACGGATGAACTGGCCGACCTGTCGCACACCTTCAACAAGACGGCCGAGGCGCTGGAGAAGAAGGTCGCCGACATGAGCGCGCGGGAGGAGTCGAGCCGGCGCTTCGTCGCCGACATGTCCCACGAACTGCGCACGCCGCTCACGGCGTTGACGGCGGTGGCCGAGGTCCTCGAAGAGGAGGCCGACACGCTGGACCCGATGATCGCGCCGGCGGTCGGGCTGGTCGTGAGCGAGACCCGTCGGCTCAACGACCTGGTCGAGAACCTGATGGAGGTCACCCGCTTCGACGCGGGAACGGCCCGGTTGGTGCTCGACGACGTCGACGTCGCCGACCAGGTCACGGCCTGCATCGACGCGCGGGCCTGGCTGGACGCGGTGGAACTGGAAGCGGAGCGCGGCATCGTGGCGCGCCTCGACCCGCGCCGCCTCGACGTGATCCTGGCGAACCTGATCGGCAACGCCCTCAAGCACGGCGGCTCGCCGGTGCGGGTCTCGGTGCGGGTCTCCGAGCCCTCGGAGGACGCCGAGGGCGTGTCGTGGCTGGTCATCGAGGTCAAGGACAACGGGCCCGGGATCCCCGAGGAGGTGCTGCCGCACGTCTTCGACCGCTTCTACAAGGCGAGCGCCTCCCGGCCGCGGTCGGACGGCAGCGGGCTGGGCCTGTCCATCGCGGTGGAGAACGCCCACATCCAGGGCGGCGAGATCACCGCCGCCAACGGGGACGGCGGCGGCGCGGTGTTCACGCTGAAGCTGCCGGTGGACCTGGGCGGAGGTGCGGGCGGATGAGCGGGACGAGCACGACGAGCACGACGAGCGGGACGAGCGGGACGGGCCGGATGAGGCGGATGCGCAACGGGCTGCTCTTCGGGGCGGCCGCGGCGGGATTGTTGGCCGGTACGGTCGGCTGCGGCATCCGGGCCACGACGGTCCCGGTCGACGTCGGGGCGGCGCCCTCGCGGGTGTCCTGCGACACGCCCGCGCAGCCGGGCGCGGACCCGCAGGGGTTCCGGGCCACCGTGCAACTGCTCTGCGGATCGCAGTTGGTGGGCGTGGAACGGGTGGTGCCGCTGCCGGAGAAGAGCACGGTGCGCGACCCGCTGGCCCTGGTCGCCCAGGCGCTGCTGGAGGCGCTGGAGCGGCCGACGTCGGGGCAGGAGGCGGACGCGGGCTTCAGTACGGGCGTGCCGCAGAACCTCTCGGCCGGCGCGCCGCGGCCCGGCGACCCCAAGGGCGCGCTGCGGTTGAGCCGCAAGCCGGAGGACCTGACGCCGATCGCCCTGTCCCAGATCGTCTGCACCCTGGCCGGCAGCGAGGCGATGGGCCTGGGCGCGGGCCCGGTCGTCCTGGGCGGCCCGGACGCGGACCCGCCGCGCACCTGGGAATGCACGGACGCGGTCCGCGCCCGCCCGGAGTCGATCCCGACCCTGGGCGACGTGGTCAAACCGAGCCCGAGCCCGGCCCCTTCCTGACGCGCCCCTGGCCTTCTTGACGCGCCCCTCGCACGGCTCGGCGCGGGGCGCCTCCCCGGCTTCGCGCCGCTGCGCCGGCCTCCGACCGGCGGGGCGGTGGCGGGTGTCCGTCCTCAGCGGACGACGGGCCCCCGCCCGGCCCGCCAGTCGGCGATGCGCTTGCGGATGCCGGACACCATCGGGAGGTCGTCGATGGCGTCCGGTGCGAACCACGCCACCTCGAGCGACTCGTCGGAGGTCCGGAGAGCGCCCCCGGTGGGACGGGCGAGCAGGCAGATCGAGAACTCCTGGCGGACTTCGCCGTCGTTGTACGCGAAGACGTGCCCGGGGTCGGTGTACGTCCCGACGATGCCGGTGACCTCGACCGTCACGCCCGTCTCTTCGAGGGTCTCCCGGACCGCGCAGTCGGCGATGGATTCCCCGAGCTCCATCTTCCCGCCGGGCAGGGCCCACATCCCGTTGTCCGTGCGGCGCTGCAACAGCACCCGCCCCGCGTCGTCGACGACGACCGCCGACGCGGCGGGCACCAGACTATTCGCCTCGGGGGCGTCGGGGTCGTCCTCGTAATCACGCCTGGCCATCGCGGCCGCCCTCCCTGATGTCGCGCCCCCGGCTCCACAACTCCTCCGCATGGCCGGCGAACCGGTCGAACATGCCGTCCTCCCCGTGCCGGCGCACATGGAACATGGGCGAGTCGTGCCCGATCGCGCGAGCGAGGTGAGGAGTGACGAGGGCGTCGGAGTCGAAGCGGAACACGCTGAGGCCGACGTGGTTGGTGGCGTCCTCGGGGGCGCTGACCCGGACCTCCAGGCCGTCGAGGGGGCCGAGGCGATCCAGGTGCTCCAGGGTCGTGCGGATGCGGGTGGAGACGGTCAGGGCCGCCCCCTCGATCGCCTCGCGTCGGCGGGTGGTCTCCCCGTACGGGTCACCGACGAGGAAGCGCACCCGGCACCCGCGCTCGACCTTCTTCCGAAGGGTCCCGGCGAAGTCGGGGATCATGCTCCAGAAGAAGTAGTTCGTGTACCCCGCCAGCAGCAGGTCGGCCGTGGTGTCGGTGATCAGGCTCGCCCACGCGGTGGAAGGGCATGCGGATCGGTACGGGTACGAGCGGACGAGTTCCCTGTCCTGCCCGACCTTCACGCGACTGGTCACTGCCTCGGGCCAGATCATGTGCTCTTCAACTCCCAACACACGCGCCACATCTGCACGGTTTCGAGCATGCGGCACCAGAGCGGCATCCGCTAACCAGCGGGTGACGGTCTTCCCGGTCACCCCCACCCGATCGGCCAACTGGTGCGGCCTCACGCCGGCATCGGCCATAGCTGAGCTCAAGGCCGTGTTCAAGGGGCCTCCATTGGACATTTGGGCGTTCTGTGGAACATAGCGCGGAACGGCCCAACCGTCCCTGTACATGGGCGGATACGTCCCGGGGCGGAGAGCACGCTGATGCCAACGGCAAACGAAGTGCGGGAGGTCCGATGGACGGGGATCAGCATGCGGCGAGTGGTGCGGCCACCTCGGCGGGTCGGGGTGCGCGCCAGGTCTGCGGAGCCACCGGCGAGCTGCCGCTGGTGCTGGCCTTCGGTGCGGTGCAGATCGCCGACGAGGGCAGGGAAGCTCTCGACCTGATCGAGTCGAACCTTCGGTGCACGCTCGGGCCGCACCGCGGGCGCCATCACGATCTCGTCCTCGACATGGACAGGGAGGACGGTGCGGATGGACCTCATGGCGAACGGGCGAGAGGCCGACCGCCGTCGAAGTGCTCAGGAACTGCGGTGCGGTCGACGAGCTGGGTCTCGGGGGCGACGCGGTGTGCACGCAATTCGCGGGTCACCCGGCCGAGCACTCCTGGGCCCTGCTCGACCCCTTGCTGGCGTCCGTCGACCAGTACCTGTCCGGAGTCTTGCGGAGGGCGGCCACGCAGTTCCTGGACGCCGCGGGTCGCGCCCGACTCCGCCCATGAGCGGCCTGCTCGGCACGGTGAACGAGAGTCTCGGGGCACCGCTGGCTCCCCGGCGGGCTACCACTGGTGGCGCGACGCGGGCCGCCCGGGGCCGGAGCGGTTCGGGCTGACGGTCACTCCCGAGGGCACGCACGTGCCGTGGCTCGACACCCCGGACAACCCCGTACCCGGCCTGGCCTGACGCCCGTAGGTCCCTCCCTACGCCGACGGCCCCCCGGGCGGGTGCTCGGGGGGCCGTCGGCACGCTCGCAGATCGACGGACGGAGTCCGGCGCAGCGGGCCGAAGCCCGCGGAGCGGCGCGAGGTGCGCGTTGGAGACTCAGATGCCCGCCGCCTCGGCCAGGTCCTGCTTGATCGCGTCCAGGATTTCCTGGCCGCGGGTGCGGGCCGGGGTCAGGTCCGGGGCGTCCGTGACCGGGACGACCACCTCCAGGTAGCACTTGAGCTTGGGCTCGGTGCCGGAGGGGCGGACGATCACGCGGGCCTTGTAGGTGCCGTCCAGGTAGTAGCGCAGGCCGTCGGTGGGCGGAAGCGACGCCGTGCCCTCGTTCAGGTCCTCCGCCGAGACCACCCGCAGGCCCGCCAGCGAGACCGGCGGGTTCGCGCGCAGCGCCGCCATCGCCGAGGCGATGACCGACAGGTCCTCGACCCGGACCGACAGCTGGTCGGTGGCGTGCAGGCCGTGGGCCATCGCCAGGTCGTCCAGGAGGTCGCTCAGGGTGCGGCCCTGCTCCTTGAGGACCGAGGCCAGCTCGGCCACCAGCAGGGCGGCCGTGACGCCGTCCTTGTCGCGGACGCCCTCGGGGTCCACGCAGTAGCCGAGCGCTTCCTCGTACCCGTAGCGCAGGCCCTCGACGCGGGCGATCCACTTGAAGCCCGTCAGGGTCTCCTCGTAGCCGACGCCGGCCGCCTCCGCGATCCGGCCCAGGAGGGAGGAGGAGACGATCGATTCCGCGAAGACGCCGCGCGCGCCCTTCGACACCAGGTGCGCCGCCAGCAGCGCGCCGACCTCGTCGCCGCGCAGCATCCGCCAGCCCGACGCCGAGGCGTCGTCCGGGACGGCCACGGCGCAGCGGTCCGCGTCCGGGTCGTTGGCGATCACGATGTCGGGCCGGACCTCGGCGGCCTTCGCGAAGGACAGGTCCATCGCCCCCGGCTCCTCCGGGTTGGGGAAGGCCACCGTCGGGAAGGCCGGGTCCGGCTCGGCCTGCTCGGCGACGAGGACCGGCGCCGGGAAGCCGTGCCGGGCGAAGGCCGCCAGGACGACGTCCTTGCCGACGCCGTGCATGGCCGTGTAGACGGTCCGCACGGTCCGCGGGGACCCGGGGGTCAGGACCGCGTCCGTACGCGCCAGGTAGGCCTCCAGGACCTCGTCACCGAGGTCCTCCCAGCCGCTCTCCGGGCGCGGTACGTCGGCCAGCGCGCCGATCGCGTCGATCTGCGCCGCGATCTCCGCGTCCGCCGGGGACACGATCTGGGAGCCGTCGCCGAGGTAGACCTTGTAGCCGTTGTCCCGGGGAGGGTTGTGGCTCGCGGTCACCTCGACACCGGCGACGGCGCCCAGGTGCCTTATGGCGTACGCCAGGACCGGCGTCGGCAGCGGTCGGGGCAGGACGGCCGCGCGCAGACCGGCGCCGGTCATCACGGCGGCGGTGTCCCGCGCGAAGTCCGCCGACTTGTAGCGCGCGTCGTAGCCGACGACCACCAGGCCGCCCGCGTGTCCCTGCGCCTTCAGGTAGGCCGCGAGGCCCGCCGCGGCGCGGATGACCACATTGCGGTTCATCCGCATCGGGCCCGCGCCGAGCTCGCCGCGGAGGCCGGCGGTGCCGAACTGGAGCAGGCCGGAGAACCGGTCCGCCAGCTCGTCCAGATCCCGCTTCTCGATGAGCTGGGTCAGCTCCTCGGCGGTCTCCGGGTCCGGGTCCTCCGCCAGCCAGGCCTGCGCCCGGGCGATCAGGTCGTCCTGTTCCTGCACTGCTTCCGCCTTACCTCTCGTGACCTCACGTACCGCCGGTTCGGATGGCTCAGATCCGGGCGAGGACCTGGGTCAGCAGCTGACCCATGCGGGCGGCCGAGTCGCGGCCGGCCTGCAGGACCTCTTCGTGGTTGAGCGGCTCGCCCGACAGGCCCGCCGCCAGGTTGGTGACCAGGGAGATGCCCAGGACCTCCGCGCCGGCCTCACGGGCCGCGATGGCCTCCAGCACGGTGGACATGCCGACCAGGTCCGCGCCCATGACGCGGATCATGTTGATCTCGGCCGGGGTCTCGTAGTGCGGGCCGGGGAACTGGACGTAGACGCCCTCTTCCAGCGACGGGTCGATCTCCTTGCACATCGCGCGCAGGCGCGGCGAGTACAGGTCGGTCAGGTCCACGAAGTTCGCGCCGATGATGGGCGAGGTGGCCGTCAGGTTGAGGTGGTCGCTGATCAGGACCGGCTGGCCGGGGCGCATGCCCGGGCGCAGGCCGCCACAGCCGTTGGTGAGGACGATCGTCTTGCAGCCGGCGGCGACGGCGGTGCGGACGCCGTGCGCGACGGCGGCGACGCCGCGGCCCTCGTAGTAGTGGGTCCGGCCGAGGAAGAGCAGCGCGCGCTTGTCGCCGATCTTGTACGAGCGGATCTTGCCGCCGTGGCCTTCGACGGCGGGCGGGGGGAAGCCCGGGAGTTCGGTGACGGGGAATTCGGCCTCGGGAGCGCCGAGCGCTTCGGCGGCGGGCGCCCAGCCGGAGCCCATGACGAGGGCGACGTCGTGGGTTTCGGCGCCGGTCAGCTCACGCAGACGCGCGGCCGCGGCGTCGGCGGCGGCGTGGGGATCGGTAACAGATGCGTTCACGCGGACGAGCGTAACCGCTCTGCCCCTACGCGCGTAGATGGCACAGCTCACGGTGTTCGGATCGTTGCTTTGTCGTTTCCGACCAAATGTCCCGGAGCGGTCCCGACGCGGGGCGCCGGGACCCGTCCGTGGGCGGCGCTCAGCAGGGCCGCTTGCGCAGTTCCATCACGTAGTCGTGCGGCGCGCCGGCGGATTCGGCGGCGTCCGCCAGCTCCCCGAGGTAGCGCGCCGAGGGCAGCCCGCCCTCGTAGCCGTTCAGTACGTACACCCAGGCGGCCTCCTCGCCGTCCAGCGTGTGCACGCGCACCCGCATCCGGCGGTAGATGTCGAGCCCGACACCCTCCCAGCGGTCCATGGACTCCTCGTCCAGCGGCGCGACGTCGTACAGGGCGACGAAGACCTGGTGGCGGGGCGCTTCCACGATCGTGGCGAGCGCGCCTTCCCAGCCCATCTGTTCCCCACCGAACGTCAGCCGCCAGTCGTTCAGCCACCCCGTTCCGCGCAGCGGGGAATGCGGAGCGCGGCGCGTCATCAGCCGCGGGTCGAGGTTGCCGGCGTACGCGGCGTAGAGCGACATGAGGTCGAGGGTACGGGAGGTACGGCGATGGACGCGTGCCCGGATGGCGGGACCGGGCGCGAAGCACCTTGATGCGTGCGGGACAATGGGGCACGGAATGCATCCCCCGGGGAGACCCCCGGAACCCCGGCCGGGGGGCAGCCGGCCGGGTAGACGTGAGGCGGACTTTTCGTGACCCGGATCGTGATCATCGGCGGCGGCCCCGGCGGATACGAGGCGGCCCTGGTAGGCGCCCAGCTCGGCGCGGAGGTGACCGTCGTGGACTGCGACGGTCTGGGCGGGGCCTCGGTCCTCACCGACTGCGTGCCCTCCAAGACCCTGATCGCCACCGCCGAGGTGATGACGACCTTCGACTCGTCCTACGAGGAGCTGGGCATCGTCGTCGCCGACGACACCCCGCCGCTGGAACAGGCGGCCCGGGTGGTCGGCGTGGACCTCGGCAAGGTCAACCGACGGGTCAAGCGCCTCGCGCTGGCCCAGTCGCACGACATCACGGCCTCCGTCACCCGGGCGGGCGCCCGCGTGCTGCGCGGCCGCGGCAAGCTCGGCGGCCCCCAGGGCATCGACGGCACCCGTGACGTCATCGTGACGGCCGCGGACGGTACGGAGACGATCCTGACCGCCGACGCCGTCCTGATCGCCACCGGCGGGCACCCGCGCGAGATCCCGGACGCGATGCCCGACGGCGAGCGGATCCTGAACTGGACCCAGGTCTACGACCTGGAGGAGCTGCCCGAGGAACTGATCGTCGTCGGTTCCGGCGTCACCGGTGCCGAGTTCGCCGGCGCCTACCAGGCCCTCGGCTCCCGGGTCACCCTCGTCTCCTCCCGCGACCGCGTGCTGCCGGGCGAGGACCCGGACGCCGCGGCCGTCCTGGAGGACGTGTTCCGCCGCCGCGGCATGAACGTCGTGGGCCGCTCCCGGGCCGAGTCCGCCAAGCGGGTCGGCGACCGGGTCGAGGTCACCCTGTCCGACGGCCGGGTGATCACCGGCACGCACTGCCTGATGGCGGTCGGCGCGATCCCCAACACCAAGAACATGAACCTGGAGGAGTCCGGCGTCCGGCTCACCGAGTCCGGGCACATCTGGACCGACAAGGTCTCGCGGACCTCCTCCCCGGGCGTGTACGCCGCCGGTGACGTCACCGGGATCTTCGCCCTGGCGTCCGTCGCGGCCATGCAGGGCCGGATCGCGATGTACCACTTCCTCGGCGACGCGGTGACCCCGCTGAACCTCAAGACGGTGTCCTCGAACGTCTTCACCGACCCCGAGATCGCCACCGTCGGCTACACGCAGGCCGACGTGGACTCCGGGAAGATCGACGCCCGTTGCGTGAAGCTGCCGCTGCTGCGCAACCCGCGCGCCAAGATGCAGGGCATCCGCGACGGTTTCGTGAAGCTCTTCTGCCGTCCCGGCACCGGGATCGTCGTGGGCGGCGTGGTCGTGGCCCCGCGCGCGAGCGAGCTGATCCACCCCATCTCGATCGCCGTCGACAACAACCTGACGGTCGAGCAGATCGCAAACGCGTTCACCGTGTACCCCTCGCTGTCGGGGTCGATCGCCGAGGTGGCCCGCCAGCTGCACACCCGCAAGGCGGCCGGCGAGGCGTAATTGCCTTACCCCTTCCGGCGCTTCCGGTGGTGACCGGTTGCGCCGGAAGCGCGCATATCACACCAGTGCCCGATCTGTTCTCATCTTCTGCATTTCGGCGTCGGGCCCTGAAAGGAACGGACTGGTTGCGTTACTGTCAGTTTCGTGTTCGCTGCAGAACGTCGTCAATTGATCCTCGAAATGGTGCGCGCCAACGGAGCGGTATCGCTCCGTGAGCTCGCCCGCGTCGTCCAGACCTCCGAAGTGACCGTACGGCGGGACGTGCGGGCACTGGAGGCAGAAGGACTCCTCGACCGCCGGCACGGCGGTGCGGTCTTGCCGGGCGGTTTCACGCGGGAGTCCGGCTTTCCGCAAAAGTCCCATCTCGCGACGGCGGAGAAGACCGCCATTGCCGATGTCGCGGCGGGTCTCGTCGAAGAAGGCGAGGCCATCGTCGTCGGCGCGGGAACCACCACCCAGGAGCTGGCCCGTCGGCTCGCCCGGGTGCCGGGTCTGACCGTCGTCACCAATTCGCTGCTCGTCGCCCAGGCGTTGGCGCACGCCAACCGGGTCGAGGTCGTCATGACCGGCGGGACCCTGCGCGGGTCCAACTACGCCCTGGTCGGCAGCGGAGCGGAGCAGTCCCTGCAAGGGCTGCGCGTCTCCCGGGCGTTCCTGTCCGGGAGCGGGCTGACGGCCGAACGCGGGCTGTCCACGTCCAACATGCTCTCCGCGAGCGTGGACCGGGCGTTGGTGCAGGCGGCCGCCGAGGTGGTGGTCCTGGCCGACCACACCAAGCTCGGCACGGACACCATGTTCCAGACGGTGCCCACGGACGTCATCACCCGACTCGTCACCGACGAGCCGCAGTCGCACGACGACCGGGCCGCCACCGAGCTCCAGGCGCTGGCCGACCAGGGCGTCCAGATCACGGTCGCGGGGGGGAACACCCCCCCCCCCCCCCCCCCCCCCCCCCGCCCCCCCCCCCCCCCCCACGACCGACGGCATGCAGGGCCGGCGTCCGCGCCGCGACTCCCCGCTGCCCGTACAACGCCGTGGCGGCCCCACCGCACAACTGCGCAGCGCCCCCTCGGGGATGCTGGAGCAGCAGGCGGGGGAGCGCGCCAGGGTCGCGGACATGCGCCGCCGCTAGGGCGCGTGAACGTGTGGGAACGCCGACGGGGCCGGAGTGATCCGGCCCCGTCGGTGCGGTGAGGTGTGGTGCGGGCGGCGGTGGTCGCCGCCCGACGACCTCAGTCCTTGATCTCGCAGATCGTGGCGCCCGAGGTGACCGAGCCGCCGACCTCGGCGGCCAGGCCGACGACGGTGCCGGAGCGGTGCGCGTTGAGCGGCTGCTCCATCTTCATGGCTTCGAGTACGACGATCAGGTCGCCCTCGTTGACCTGCTGGCCCTCCTCGACGGCCACCTTGACGATGGTTCCCTGCATCGGGGACGCCAGGGTGTCGCCGGACGCGGCCGGGCCGGACTTCTTCGCGGCGCGCCGCTTGGGCTTGGCGCCCCCGGCGGCCGCGGTGCGGGCCAGGGTCATGCCCAGGCTGGAGGGCAGCGAGACCTCCAGGCGCTTGCCGCCGACCTCGACCACGACGGTCTCGCGGCCCGGCTCGTCCTGCTCCTCGTCGGCCGCGGGGACCACGAAGGCGGGGATCTCGTTGACGAACTCGGTCTCGATCCACCGGGTGTGGACCGTGAACGGGTTGCCGTCGGCGGGCGCGAACGCGGGGTCGACGACGACCGCGCGGTGGAAGGGCACGGCGGTGGCCATGCCCTCGACCTCGAACTCCGCGAGCGCGCGGGCGGCGCGCTGCAGGGCCTGCTCGCGGGTGGCGCCGGTGACGATCAGCTTGGCCAGGAGCGAGTCCCAGGCCGGGCCGATGACGCTGCCGGACTCGACGCCCGCGTCCAGGCGGACGCCCGGGCCCGAGGGCGGGGCGAACTTGGTGACGGTGCCGGGGGCGGGCAGGAAGCCGCGGCCCGGGTCCTCGCCGTTGATGCGGAACTCGAAGGAGTGCCCGCGCAGGACCGGGTCGCCGTAACCGAGTTCCTCGCCGTCGGCGATCCGGAACATCTCGCGGACCAGGTCGATGCCGGCGACCTCTTCGGTGACCGGGTGCTCGACCTGGAGGCGGGTGTTGACCTCCAGGAAGGAGATCAGGCCGTCGGCGGAGACCAGGAACTCGACCGTGCCGGCGCCGACGTAGCCGGCCTCCTTGAGGATCGCCTTGGACGCGGCGTACAGCTCCGCGTTCTGAGCCTCGCTCAGGAAGGGGGCCGGGGCCTCCTCGACCAGCTTCTGGTGGCGGCGCTGGAGCGAGCAGTCACGGGTGGAGACGACGACCACGTTGCCGTGGGAGTCGGCCAGGCACTGGGTCTCCACGTGACGCGGCTTGTCGAGGTACTGCTCGACGAAGCACTCGCCGCGCCCGAAGGCGGCGACGGCCTCGCGGACCGCGGAGTCGTAGAGCTCCGGGATCTCTTCGATGGTGCGGGCGACCTTGAGACCGCGCCCGCCACCGCCGAAGGCGGCCTTGATCGCGATCGGCAGCCCGTGCTCGGTGGCGAAGGCGACGACCTCGTCGGCCCCGGAGACCGGGTCGGGGGTACCCGCGACGAGGGGGGCCCCGGCGCGCAGCGCGATGTGTCGGGCGGCGACCTTGTCGCCGAGGTCACGGATGGCCTGCGGGGGCGGGCCGATCCAGGTCAGGCCCGCGTCGATGACGGCCTGCGCGAATTCGGCGTTCTCCGACAGGAAGCCGTATCCGGGGTGGATGGCGTCGGCTCCGGAATCGGCAGCCGCCTGAAGGACCTTCGCGATGTCCAGATAGCTGGCGGCCGGGGTGTCACCGCCCAGCGCGAAAGCTTCGTCGGCCGCGCGGACGTGCAGAGCGTCCCGGTCCGGATCGGCGTACACGGACACGCTAGCGATCCCGGCATCCCGGCAGGCCCGGGCAACGCGGACAGCGATTTCGCCACGGTTGGCGATGAGCACCTTGCGCACGATGGCTCCCTCCTTGAAACAAGCTGAGTTTAGGGACAGCCGACACGGCCTTTCGACCCGTCCCCAGAGGTGAGCTTGCCCACACGGAGCGTTATTCGAGGCTCCCTCGAGTGTCGACACCCCTTGTGGCGCCCCAGGTCAGCGGGATCCCCGA
This sequence comes from Streptomyces sp. NPDC028419, assembly GCF_055565515.1. NCBI lineage: Bacteria > Bacillati > Actinomycetota > Actinomycetes > Kitasatosporales > Streptomycetaceae > Streptomyces > Streptomyces sp. NPDC028419. The sequence continues at coordinate 19,467 of NZ_JBVHUE010000064.1, forward strand.
CTGCACCCTAGCCGTGCCGTGTGTCCAAGGTCTCTGCGTTTGGGGTCAGCGGGTCGCCAGGTTTCTTTGTGGAGTCTCTACCAACGGGCCCGGCTTTCTTTGCCCGTAACGAAGCGGCCCCGACCCCTTGTCCGGAGGTTTACCCGTTAGTAGCCTCCAGGAGTCGAACGCTTTTGTGGACGCATGCGGATCGGGTGGGGGCGCCGTGCTGCGCAGACTCGTGGCCTCGGTGGCCGCGATCGTTCTTGTGGTGGAAGCGGCGGTGCTGGTGCTCGTCCACATCGTGCTGGGCGCGACCACGCACAACCAGGCCATGTCGATAGCGGGCATGGATCCTGACGTCATGTCGACGGCCACCTACGCCATGGGCGCGGGCATCGGCGTCTTCCTGCTGGCGACGGCGGTGTTCCTCGCCGTCACCGCGGTCCGCGACCGGCCCCCGGGCCGCTTCGCCCGCGTGCTGTTCGTCGTCACGGCCGTCACCCACATCGTGCTCGGCGCCCTCGCCGCCGCACTGGTCGGCTGGGGCGCCTTCGCGGTCACGATGCTGATCTTCGCCCTGCTGGTGCTGACCCTGACGCTCTACGCCAGGGTCAGCGGGGAGATGCGGATCACGTCCACAAGTCCGTGATGGACACGTCCAGTTCGCCCAGCAGCGAGCGGAGCAGCGGCAGCGACAGCCCGATCACGTTGCCCGGGTCCCCGTCGATGCCGTCGACGAAGGGCGCCGAGCGGCCGTCGAGGGTGAAGGCCCCGGCCACGTGCAGCGGCTCACCGCTCGCCACGTACGCCGCGACCTCCGCGTCCGACGGCTCGCCGAAGCGGACCGTCGTGGACGCGGTGGCGGAGACCCGAGCCCCGTTCGCGGTGTCGATCAGGCAGTGCCCGGTGCGCAGGACGCCGCTGCGGCCGCGCATCGCCTTCCAGCGGGCCACGGCCTCCTCGGCGTCGGCGGGCTTGCCCAGCGCCTCCCCGTCCAGCTCCAGCACGGAGTCGCAGCCGATCACCAGCGCCCCCGCGGCCTCGGGCAGCGCCGCCACCACGGCGGCCTTCGCCTCGGCCAGGACGAGCGCCAGCTCGGCCGGCGAGTCCGCCTCCAGGGCGTCCTCGTCCACCCCGCTGACGATCACGTGCGGGGCGAGACCGGCCTGGCGCAGCAGGTTCAGTCGGGCGGGCGAGGCGGAGGCGAGGACGAGGGCGCGCGGCTGCGCGGGCGTGGCGGTCATGGGGGCCATCGTAGGAGCCCCGGGGGGCCTGCGCGGACGGCCTCAGCGCAGGCCGTGCACGCCGAGGACGTAGACGACCACCACCATCGCCAGCGCCAGGACCACGCTCATCCGGCGGATCATCGACTGCGCCTCGCGCATGTCCTTCGGCGGCTCGTTCTTCGGATCGGACCAGAGCATGACCCGATCGTGCTCCGGGTACGCCGGTGGCGCCTGAGTACGGGTACTCAGGCGCCACCGTCCGTTCACGTCATCTTCGGCGTCTTCGGCCCGGGCGCGCGCCCGGGCACCGGCTCAGGACGGCCAGTACGTACGCCCCCACGCCCGCGGCCCCGGCTGCGGCAGCCGCCGTCGGGCCACCCGCGAGGGGGCCGCCCACTCGTCCTCGACCCGGGGAGCGCCCGGCGCCGCCGCTGCCAGCGCCGCCGCGCGCGCTTGGACCACCGCCAGTGCGGCGGCCAGCTCCTCGGGGGTCGGGTTGCCCTTGACCACCTTGATCACCACAGAGACCTCCAGGGTCCGGTCCGGGGTCCTACAGGGGAATGTTGCCGTGCTTCTTCGGCGGCAGCGACTCGCGCTTGGTGCGCAGCTGCCGCAGCCCCTTCACGATGTGCGCCCGGGTCTCGGACGGCATGGTCACCGCGTCGATGTAACCGCGCTCGGCGGCCGTGTACGGGTTGAGCAGGGTGTCCTCGTAGTCGGCGATCAGCGCGGCCCGGGTGGCCTCGGCCTCCGCCTCGTCCTTGGCGGCGGCGATCGTCCGCCGGTGCAGGATGTTCACCGCGCCCTGCGCGCCCATGACGGCGATCTGCGCGGTCGGCCAGGCCAGGTTCAGGTCGGCGCCGAGGTGCTTGGAGCCCATGACGTCGTAGGCGCCGCCGAAGGCCTTGCGGGTGATCACGGTGATGAGCGGGACGGTGGCCTCGGCGTACGCGTAGATCAGCTTCGCGCCGCGTCGGATGATTCCGTTGTACTCCTGGTCCGTGCCCGGCAGGAAGCCCGGTACGTCGACGAACGTCAGCACCGGCACGTTGAAGGCGTCGCAGGTCCGCACGAACCGGGCGGCCTTCTCGCTCGCGTCGATGTCCAGGCAGCCCGCGAACTGCATCGGCTGGTTCGCCACGATGCCCACCGGGTGGCCCTCGACCCGGCCGAAGCCGGTCAGGATGTTCGGCGCGAACAGGGCCTGGGTCTCCAGGAACTCGCCCTCGTCCAGGACGTGCTCGATCACGGTGTGCATGTCGTACGGCTGGTTGGCGCTGTCCGGGATCAGGGTGTCCAGTTCCAGGTCCGTGGCCGAGACCTCGGTGTCCGCCTCCTCGGGGAAGGCGGGCGGCTCCGAGAGGTTGTTCGACGGCAGGTACGCGAGGAGCGACTTCACGTACTCGATCGCGTCCTTCTCGTCCCCGGCCAGGTGGTGGGCCACGCCCGAGACGCTGTTGTGCGTGCGGGCGCCGCCCAGCTCCTCGAAGCCGACGTCCTCGCCGGTGACCGTCTTGATGACGTCCGGACCGGTGATGAACATGTGCGAGGTCTGGTCGACCATCACCGTGAAGTCGGTGATGGCGGGGGAGTACACGGCGCCGCCCGCGCAGGGCCCGACGACCAGGCTGATCTGCGGGATCACACCGGAGGCGTGCACGTTGCGGCGGAAGATCTCGCCGTACATGCCGAGCGCGCTGACGCCCTCCTGGATCCGGGCGCCGCCGGAGTCGTTGATGCCGACGAGCGGGCAACCGGTCTTCAGCGCGAAGTCCATGACCTTCATGATCTTCTGCCCGTAGACCTCGCCGAGGGCCCCGCCGAAGACGGTGAAGTCCTGCGAGAACACGGCCACCGGGCGCCCGTCGACCGTGCCGTAGCCGGTCACCACGCCGTCACCGTAGGGCTTGGTCTTCTCCAGCCCGAAGTTGGTCGAGCGGTGCCGGGCGAAGCCGTCCAGCTCGACGAACGACCCCTCGTCCAGCAGTAGCGCCACCCGCTCACGAGCCGTCAGCTTGCCCTTGGCGTGCTGCTTCTCCACGGCGAGCGCGGATCCGGCATGGGTCGCCTCGTCGATGCGGCGCTGCAGGTCCGCGAGCTTGCCCGCGGTGGTGTGGATGTCGATCGGCTCTGAGGGTTGAGACATCGGGGTCGCGGCTCCCTGGAAGGTCAACTGCCATGGTCAATTGATTGACTGCTGCTGGCTACTGGTGCGTAGCGTATCGGCGGGCATGGCGCTCGGCAGTGCGGCGTTTGCCACACCTACTGTGGGTTGCATGACGCCATCAGATGCCTCATCCGGAACCGCCGCCGACCGCTGGTCCAGCCTGAGCCGGCCGCCGCTGTCCGCCGCAGCGCTCCAGCGGGCCCTCGTGGTCCCGGGTGGACTGTGGACCTCGGTCGAGGTGACCGGATCCACCGGCTCCACCAATACCGACCTCGCCGCGCGGGCCGCGGACCTCCCGGAGGGGGCCGTACTGGTCGCCGAGGAGCAGACCGCCGGGCGCGGGCGCCTCGACCGCAGCTGGACGGCCCCCGCGCGCTCGGGGCTGTTCTTCTCGGTCCTGCTCAAGCCCGGGCCGGACGTACCGGTGGAGCGCTGGGGCTGGCTGACCCTGCTCGCCGGGGTGGCCACCGCGACCGGGCTGTCCCGGGCGGCCGGGGTGGACACCGCCCTCAAGTGGCCCAACGACCTGCTGGTCACCGTGGACGGCGACGAGCGCAAGGCCGGCGGCATCCTCGCCGAGCGCACCGGCGACGGGGTGGTCGTCGGCATCGGGCTGAACGTCTCGCTGACCGAGGACGAACTGCCCGTGCCCGCGGCCGGTTCGCTGCTGCTCGCCAAGGCGACCGTCACCGACCGCGACCCGCTCCTGAAGTCCGTACTGCGCTCCCTGGAGCAGTGGTACGAGCGCTGGCGGGCGGCCGGCGGCGACCCGGCGACCAGCGGTCTGCAGGAGACGTACGCGGCGGGTTGCGCGACGCTGGGCAGGCACGTGCGGGCGGAGCTGCCCGGCGGGCGGCAGCTGACCGGAACGGCCGAAGCGGTGGACGCGGACGGACGGCTGGTGATCCGGACGGCGGACGACGCGCACGAAGCGGTGGGCGCGGGGGACGTCGTACACCTGCGGTCGATCCACTAGGTCGCCGGTGGGCGATGAACAGCTGGTGGAGTGGGGAGTGAGCTACGGCACACCTGCCGTATGGTTTAGGCGATCCCGGTGCTCCCGGTGATCAACCGGTTCGGCAGGGCAGTGCGCACGGAATGGACAGGAGGCGGCTCTTGACCGTCGACGACCCGACGTCCAGCGCGTCCGGCTCCCCGGGCGGCGGACCCGTGAGCGGTCCGGGCACCCCGATCGGCCGTGACCAGCACACTCCCCACCACGAGGTCGACCACACCGTCCAGCCGACGGCGGATCCGCTCGCCATCCGGCTGGAGCAGCTCATCCTGGGCGCCGAGCGCCGGTACACGCCCTTCCAGGCGGCCCGCAGCGCCGGCGTCTCGATGGAGCTGGCGTCGCGCTTCTGGCGGGCCATGGGCTTCGCGGACATCGGGCAGGCCAAGGCGCTGACCGAGGCGGACGTGCTGGCCCTGCGCCGGCTCGCCGGCCTGGTGGAGGCCGGGCTGCTCAGCGAGCCGATGGCGGTGCAGGTGGCGCGCTCCACCGGGCAGACCACGGCGCGGCTGGCCGAGTGGCAGATCGACTCGTTCCTGGAGGGGCTGACGGAGCCGCCGGAGCCGGGGATGACCCGTACGGAGGTCACGTACCCGCTGGTGGAGCTGCTCCTGCCGGAGCTGGAGGAGTTCCTCGTCTACGTGTGGCGCCGCCAGCTGGCGGCGGCCACCGGGCGGGTGGTGCAGGTCGCCGACGACGAGGAGATGGTCGACCGGCGGCTCGCGGTGGGCTTCGCGGACCTGGTGGGCTTCACCCGGCTGACCCGGCGCCTGGAGGAGGAGGAGCTGGGCGAGCTGGTCGAGGCCTTCGAGACCACGGCGGCGGACCTGGTGGCCGCGCACGGCGGCCGGCTGATCAAGACCCTCGGCGACGAGGTGCTGTACTGCGCCGACGACGCGGGGACGGCGGCGGAGATCGCGCTGCGCCTGATCGAGACGATGGAGCAGGACCCGCAGATGCCCGAGCTGCGGGTGGGCATCGCCTTCGGCACGGTGACGACCCGGATGGGCGACGTCTTCGGGACCACCGTGAACCTGGCCTCGCGACTGACCTCGATAGCGCCGAAGGACGCGGTGCTCGTGGACGGGGCGATGGCGGAGGAGCTGGGCCGCACCGGGGCGGCGCCGGTCTCGGAGAAGAAGGCGGCCGAGGAACAGGCGCAGGCGGGGCCGGACGCGGACGGGGTGACGTACCGCTTCGCGCTCCAGCCGATGTGGCAGCGGCCGGTGCGCGGACTGGGGGTCGTGGAGCCCTGGTTGCTGACGCGGCGGACACCTAAGATCCCTGGGTAACGTTCGTTAACCAGGAGGGTGTGGGCGCTGTGGGCACTGGCGACGAGGCTGAGGTCCGGTTCGGGGAGTTCATCGCGGTACGGCGCCACGGCGAGGGCGGCGCGGTGGCGGAGCTGGTCCTGGACCGGCCCAAGGCCATGAACGCCGTCTCGGACGCGCTGGCGCGCTCGCTGGGCGAGGCGTGCGGGGCGCTGGCGGCCGACGCCGGGGTGCGGGTCGTCGTCCTGACCTCCACGCACGAGCGGGCCTTCTGCGTGGGCGCGGACCTCAAGGAGCGCAATTCCCTGACCGACGCGGAGCTGGCGGCCCGGCGGCCCGCCTCGCGCGGCGCCTACGGGGGTGTGCTCGCCCTTCCGATGCCGACGATCGCGGCGGTGCACGGGTTCGCCCTCGGCGGCGGCTTCGAGCTGGCCCTGTCCTGCGATGTGATCGTGGCCGACGAGACCGCGGTGGTGGGGCTGCCGGAGGTGTCGGTGGGCGTGATCCCGGGCGGCGGCGGTACGCAGCTGCTGCCGCGGCGGGTCGGGGCGGCGCGGGCCGCGGAGCTGATCTTCACCGCGCGGCGGGTGGAGGCGGCGGAGGCGCTGGAGCTGGGCCTGGTCGAATCTGTGGTCCCGGCGGGCACGGACCGTGCGGCGGCCCTGGAGCTGGCCGGGCGGATGGCGGCGAACTCCCCGGTCGGCCTGCGGGCCGCGAAGCGGGCGCTGCGCCTCGGGCACGGGCTCGACCTGGCGGCCGGGCTGGACGTCGAGGACGCGGCCTGGTGGGGCGTGGCCTTCTCCGCGGACCGGGCCGAGGGCGTGGCCGCGTTCAACGAAAAGCGCAAGCCGAACTGGCCGCTCCAGCAGGCCTGACCTCCGCCCCGCCCCCGGGCCAATCCATCCCCGCCGGCTGGCGCAGGCCCCGGGCCAATCCAGCCCCGCCGGCGTTTGAGGCGCGGCTCCGCCCGAGGCGCCGACCCCGGGCAGCTCCAGCCTCGCCGGCGTTTGAGGCGCGGGGTTCGGGGTGCAGGCCCCGGGCTAATCCAGCCCCGCCGGCGTTTGAGGCGCGGGGTTCGGGGCGGAGCCCTGAGAAGCGGCGCCGCAGGCCGCCCCCTGGGGCTCCGCCCCAGACCCCGCGCCTCAAACG
>NZ_JBVHUE010000065.1:0-23211 GCF_055565515.1 Streptomyces sp. NPDC028419
TCGCCCGCCTACTGGACGTAATCGGGCGTTCCGACAACGCCGCGAGGTGCGGTACCAGGCGTCGCGAGCCAGGAGGGACTTTCGAAACACGCCCTGGTGCTGTGACCGCTCCGGGTCCCGGGCCGCCGTCGCCGGAGTTGCGTCCGGCGGTGGCGGCGGGAGGGTGCCAGAGTGGGTCCCGTGCTGATCGGGATGGTGTGCGCGCTCGCGGCCGCGGTCTGTTTCGGTACCGCCTCCGTGCTCCAGGCGGTGGCCGCGCGGGCGGCCGAGCCCGGGACGGGGTCGGGGGTGGACGCGGCGCTGCTGCTGCGGGCGCTGCGGCAGTGGCGGTACCTGGCGGGCCTCAGCCTGGACGGGATCGGCTTCGTCTTCCAGATCATCGCCCTGCGCTCGATCCCGATCTACGCCGTCGGTGCGGCGCTGGCCGCCAGCCTGGCCGTGACGGCGGTGGTCGCGGCGCGCCTGCTGAAGGTCCGGCTCAGCGGTACGGAGTGGGGTGCGGTGGGGGTGGTCTGCCTCGGTCTCGCGCTGCTGGGGCTGGCCTCGGGGGCGGAGGGCTCGCGGCCCGGGAGTACGGCGCTCAAGTGGTCGATGCTGGGCGCCGCGGCGGCGGTGCTGCTGGTGGGGGCGGTGGCGGGGCGGCTGCCGGACCGGGCGCGGGCGCTGGTCCTGGGGCTGGGGGCGGGGACGGGCTTCGGGGTGGTGGAGGTCGCGGTGCGGCTGATCGACGGCTTCGCGCCGGGGGCGTTGGTGGCGAATCCGGCGACGTACGCGCTGCTGTTGGGGGGTGGGGCGGCGTTCCTGCTGCTGACCTCGGCGCTGCAGCGGGGGTCGGTGACGGCGGCCACGGCCGGGTTGGTGCTGGGCGAGACGGTCGGGCCGGCGGTGGTCGGGGTGGTGTGGCTGGGTGACCGCACCCGTGACGGGCTGGCCTGGCTGGCCGTCCTCGGCTTCGCGGTAGCCGTATCGGGCGCCCTGACCCTGGCCCGCTTCGGCGAACCGCCCCCGCCTCCGCCCCACCCAGACCGTCCCGAACCCGGCCCCGCCTAGGCGACCCCACAGCGCCTCCGGCGGCGCCTCAAACGCCGGCGAGGCTGAACTGACCAGCACGCCCCCGGCCGACCAAACAGGCCGAGCCAAATCAAGCCGGCACCCGCCCACAAGCCCGGTCAAATCCAGCCCCGCCGGCGGGGCTGAACTGACCAGCACGCCCCCCGGCCGACCAAACAGGCCGAGCCAAATCAAGCCCCGCCGGCGATTGAGGCGCCGCCGGAGGCGACGCCGGCCACCCAGCGGCGGGAAGGCGACCCCTCGACCCGGCGGAGCCGGGGTGCCTCCGGCGGCGCCTCAAACGCCGGCGGGGCTGAATGGGCCGGCATGGCCATCGGCGAAGCTGTATTGGCCGATGGGCCATCGGCGGGGGTGAACTGGCCGGCAGGGCCATCGGCGGGGCTGGATTGGCCGGCAGGGGCGTTACGGGAGGGTGGCCGTCAAGGCGGTCAGGGTGGGGGTCCAGGCGCTGTCGGAGGGGGTGCCGTAGCCGACGATGAGGGCGTCGCGCGGCGGCATGTCGGCATCGGGATGCCGGAAGCGCCCGAGGCCCTCCAGGGCCAGCTCCTGCCAGGCGGCCGCCTGGAGCACCGACCGCTCCGTCCCCCCGGGAAGGTCCAGCACGGCATGCAACCCCGCCGCGATCCCGGACACGGCGACCCGCTCCCCCACCGCCGCCACCAACTCGTCGCGCCGCCGCCGGTACCGCAGCCGCATACCGCGCACGTGCCGGTCGTACGCCCCGGAGACGAGGAACTGCGCCAGCGTCAGCTGGTCCAGCGCGCTGGAGGTCCAGTCGGTGCGGCCCTTGACCGCGAGGACCTCGTCCACGAGCCCCGGCGGCGCGACGATCCACCCCATGCGCAGCCCCGGCGCCAGGGACTTGCTGGCGGTGCCGAGGTAGACCACCCGGTCCGGGTCGAGGCCCTGGAGCGCGCCGACCGGCTGCCGGTCGTAGCGGAACTCGCCGTCGTAGTCGTCCTCCAGGATCAGGCCCCCGGTGGACCGCGCCCAGTCGACGGCGGCCGCCCGCCGCCCGGGCGTCAGCGCGACCCCGGTGGGGAACTGGTGCGCGGGGGTCAGCAGCACGGCCCCCGCCCCCGTCCCGGCGAGCTCCGCCGTCCGCGCCCCGCAGTCGTCCACCGGCACGGGCCGGGTCCGCAGCCCGCCGCTCACGAGGAGGTCGCGGTGCACGTCCAGGCTGTACGCCTCCACCACCGTCTCCCGGACCCGGCGCGCCCGCAGCACCCGGGTCATCAGCTGCAGTCCGTGCGCGAAGCCGGAGCACAGCACGATGCGTTCGGGGTCGGCGTGGACCCCGCGCGCCCGGGCCAGGTACCCGGCGAGCGCCTCCCGCAGCTCCACCCGCCCGCGCGGGTCGCCGCCGTAGCCGAAGGCCTCGTTCGGGGCGTCGGTGAGCGCCCGCCGGGCCGCGCTGAGCCAGGCCGCGCGGGGGAAGCCGCCGAGGTCCGGGGAGCCGGGCATGAGGCTGTACGAGGGCCCCCGGCGCGCGGGGCGGCGTACCGGCGCCGGCGCGGCGGCCCGGCGCGGGCGGACCCGCTCGGCGACCCGGGTCCCGGAGCCCTGGCGGGCCGTGAGCCAGCCCTCGGCGACCAGTTCGGCGTAGGCCTCGGCGACCGTGTTGCGGGCGATTCCGAGGTCGGCGGCGAGGGTACGGGAGGAGGGGAGCCGGGTGCCGGGGGCGAGCCGCCCGCCCCGCGCGGCCTCGCGCAGCGATTCGGTGAGTCCGGCGCGCAATCCGCGTCCCGCGACCAGTTCGAGGTGCAGGTCAGCGCCGAAAGTGGCCCATGAATCCGTCATGAATATGGACCATAGCGGTGGGCCGCCCGCTGCGTACGGTGGATCCATGACCACGAACGCACAGCACTCCGCACACGACCACCACGCCCCCGAGCACACCCCCCGGATGCAGATCGCCAAGCTCGCCCCCGAGGTCTACAAGGCGGTCCTCGCCCTGGAGATCGCCTCGAAGAAGGGCCTGGACCCGGCCCTCGTCGAGCTGGTGAAGATCCGCGCCTCGCAGCTGAACCACTGTGCCTTCTGTCTGGACATGCACACCAAGGACGCGATCGCGGCGGGCGAGAGCGTCGACCGCATCGTCCTGCTCAGCGCCTGGGAGGAGTCGCGGCACTTCTACACCGAGAAGGAGCTGGCCGCGATCGCGCTGACCGAGGCCGTGACCGTCCTGACCGACGGCTTCGTTCCCGACGAGGTGTACGCGACGGCCGCGAAGCACTTCGAGGAGGCCGAGCTGGCCCAGTTGATCGCCGTGATCGCGACGATCAACGTGTGGAACCGCTTCGGCGTCACCACCCGCCTGGTCCCGGGCCACTACACCCCGGGCATGTACAAGAGCTGACCTCGCGGTCTACGGGTGGAACGCCGCCACGGCTGCCGTGAGGTGGGCCTGGACGGTGTCCCACTCGGCGGCGGGTCCGGCGGACAGCAGGGCCCACTTGTTGCCGTCCTGGGCGTAGAAGACCCGTTCGACGCCCCGGCGGCGGCCGTGCGACTCCGCGCTGTCGTACTCGTAGACCAGCTCGCAGGCGCCCGAGCCGCCGGGAACCGCGCCGACCCTGATCTCGGTGTAGCCGCTGGTGCGGTTGCGCAGGTCGGCCGAGGCTCCCTTGACCGCGTCGAGGGGGCTCAGTTCCGGTTCGACCACCTGGAAGATCTGGAGCAGCGAGGAGCGGTCGGCGGAGCGGTAGAAGATGCCGTTGCCGGGGTCGTCGCGGTTCCAGCCCTTGGGCACCGCGACCGTGAAGCCCTTCGGGTCGGTCACGCTCACGTGCTCGCCCGCCGACGCGCTCGCGCTCGTACTCGCACTGGGCGAGGTCGAGGCGGACGGCGAGGGTGAGGCCGAGGCCGAGGCCGACGGCGTCCCCGTCGGTTCCCCGGAGGCCGGAGCGGAGACGGTGGGCGTGGCGGTGCCCTGCGCCTGGTCCGGGGCCGAGCCGCCGGTGTCGCGCAGCACGAACCAGACGACGGCCGCGCCGATCACCACGGCGGCCACCGCGATGCCCGCCGTGGCCGGGGTCATCCAGCGGCGCGACGGCCCGTCCCCGCCCGCGCCCCCGCCCGGGAACACGAGCGGCGGCGGCCCGTACGGCGGCTGCTGCTGCACGGGCAGCTGCTGCGTGTAGGCGGGCGGGAGCGGCGGCAGCGACCCGGGGTCCGGCGGCCCGTACACGGGGTGCGCCGGCGGCACCCCGTACGGGGGCGCGACGGGCGGTTCGACGGGCCGCGCGGGCGGTTCGGCGGGCTGCGCGGGCAGCGTCGGCGGGGCGGTCGGCGGCGCCGCGGAGGGCGCGGCGGGCGCGGAGTCCCAGACCCAGCGCTGCGCCTGCGGGTCCCAGCGGGGCGCGCCGGGGGCGGCGGGGGGCACGGCTCAGCCCCCCAGCGACACGAGCAGGGCGCCGAGCGCGGTCGCCGCGTTCAGCGGCTCGACCAGCGGAGCCCAGCGGGTGAGGGCCGCGCGCAGCCGCGCCGGGAGGCCGGGCCGGATGGTGTCGGCGTCCTCCAGCTCCGCCGCGACCCCGTCCAGTTCGGCGTCGAGGGCGGTGCGGTCCGCGCCGCGGGGCAGCCGGACCAGCGCGGCGCGCAGGTCCAGTACCGCTTCCAGCAGTTCCTCGGGGCCGGGCGCGGCCGCGGCCCCGCCGTGGTGGACCGTGTTGGTGACGTTGCTGCCACCGATGCTGAAGCTGCTCCCGCTCACGTCGCCGATCTGGACGGGCCGTCCGGCACCGTCCCCGCCGCGCTCCCGGCCGTGCTCCTGCTCACCGCTGATGTCCACCGCTGCTCCTCCTACCCGGGTTGGTGGTGTTGGTGTGTCCGCTGCCGCCGACGCTGAAGGCGCTGTTGTTCACCGATTGGATGAACGTGCCGCCCTCCGCGATGGTGATCGCGCGCTGGGCGAACTCCTCGGTGTGCCAGCCCGCTTCGTGCAGGGCCAGTGTCACACCGCTCACCACCCGGTCCTGAACGGTTTTCAAGTACCGGTCGAGGTCCATGAGGTGGAAGAGCGAGCCCCTGTCCTGGGAGGCGAGTTCGCGCACCGAGAGGCCGGGGCCCTCCGGGAGGGCGCCGCCATGGCCGCCGGTGATGATCCGCCACCAACTGGCGATGCCGCGGCCGAGGATGACGACGGAGGAGGCGAGCGAGCGCGGGGTGTGGCGCAGCGCCCAGGCGGCCTTGCCGAGCCAGTTGTTGTGGAGGTAGCGGTGGGCGTCGGCGTCGGCGTTCTGGAAGACGACGCGCAGCGGCAGCAGGACGTGCGGCGCGACCTCCAGCATCATCATGCCGCCCTGGGTGTGGACGCGGACGAAGAGGGTGACCACGAGGTTCTCGTCCCAGCCGCCCACCCGGATGCGCAGGAAGTGGCGGCGGCGTTCGCCGCCCTCCTCGATGGCCGCGCCCATGTGCTCGGCCCAGGTGTCCGGGGTGAGCGGGACGGCGTCGCGGTGCGGCAGCCCGCCGCCGGGCAGGAACACGCACTCGTCGACGACGAGTTCGCGCATCCGGTCCAGTACGGCGGCCTCCGCGGCCGGGGAGCCGTGCGGCGAGGGCACCCGCAGGGCGTGCAGCAGCGGGCCGATCCGGCGCACGATGTCGCTGTTGGTGAGCGGGACGGCCTTGCGGTCGGGGCCGAGGTCCTCGCGCGGGCGCAGCTCCACGGACAGGTGCCACGGGCGGAAGGGCTCGCCCGCGCCGCAGAACGGGTCGTTGATGTTGTACATGATCAGCGGGTTGTGCTGCTCGACCCGGATCCGGCCGCGGATCCGGCCGAAGCGCTCGCCGGGAGCGGCCTCGGCGGGGTCGCCCGCGAGGTCGGCGTACCGGCGCGGGGAGAGCTCCCCGGCGATGGCCCGGGCGGCCTGGCCGCGTTGCAGCCAGACGAGCGCGACCAGGGCGAGGAAGACGGCGAGGACCCACCACAGCGCGGCGGACGCCTGGCTCCCGGAGGAGCCGGCGGAGTAGTCGTCGTAGCCGGAGGAGAAGGCGTCGCCCGAACCGGTGACGGAGCCCGTGAAGCCGTTCAGGAGGGCGTCGGCGCCGACGGCGCCCAGCGGCCCGAAGGCGTCCCCGGCGGCCAGTCCCACGCCGACGAGGGCGACGATCAGGACGGTCATCAGCACCCAGGTGTAGACGCGCACCACCACGCCCAGGATGCGCACCAGGCGGTTGTCCTGGGCGCGCAGCCAGCCGGACAGGCTCATGAGCAGGAAGGGCAGCAGCAGGGCGATGAGCGCGCCGCCGGTGAGGATCATGCCGACGAACCAGGCGCCGACCATCCCGGCGGCCCAGCCCAGTTCCGCGCGGCGGGCGCGCAGCGCGTGGGCGAGGACGCGGGCGGCGTCGAAGCCGTACGAGGGGGCGACGATGCGCTCCTCGTGGACGTACAGCTCGTTGATCACCTGGTCGCGGTAGCGGGCGTCTATGTAGGTGCCCGCGCACAGCATGCGGCCCGCTTCGCTGAGCGCCGGGTGCACCGGGGAGCGGCCGCCCCGGACGTCGTCACCGCCGCCGCCACGGTCGGCGGGTGTGGGCTGGTGGGGAACAGGGAGGTCGGTCACCGGGCGACCTTAGGGGTGTTTCAACTGCCCGGACAGTCGAATCCAAGCCAAAGCGCCCCGGCCAGGTTTGGCCGGGGCGCAAGGGACGTGAGAGGTGCGGCTGTGCGACTGATTGCACGGCCGACCGTGCGACTAGATGAGGCCCAGCTCGCGGACCGCGTCGCGCTCCTCGACCAGCTCGGCCACGGAGGCGTCGATGCGGGCGCGGGAGAACTCGTTGACGTCCAGGCCCTGGACGATCTCGTACTTGCCGTCCTTGGTGGTGACCGGGAAGGACGAGATGATGCCGGTCGGCACGCCGTAGGAGCCGTCCGACGGGATGCCCATGGAGGTCCAGTCGCCCTCGGCGGTGCCGTTGACCCACGTGTACACGTGGTCGATGGCGGCGTTGGCGGCCGAGGCGGCCGAGGACGCGCCACGGGCCTCGATGATCGCCGCGCCGCGCTTGGCGACGGTCGGGATGAAGTCGTCGGCGAGCCAGGCCTGGTCGGCGATCAGCTCGGCGGCGTTCTTGCCCGCGATCTCCGCGTGGAAGATGTCCGGGTACTGGGTGGCCGAGTGGTTGCCCCAGATGGTGAGGCGCTTGATGTCGGAGACGGCGGCGCCGGTCTTGGCGGCCAGCTGCGAGATCGCGCGGTTGTGGTCCAGGCGGGTCATCGCGGTGAAGCGCTCGGCCGGTACGTCCGGGGCGGCGGCCTGCGCGATGAGCGCGTTGGTGTTGGCCGGGTTGCCGACGACGAGGACCTTGATGTCGTCCGCGGCGTTGTCGTTGATGGCCTTGCCCTGGGGCTTGAAGATGCCACCGTTGGCCGCGAGCAGGTCGCCGCGCTCCATGCCCTTGGTGCGCGGGCGGGCGCCGACCAGGAGGGCGACGTTCGCGCCGTCGAAGGCCTTGTTGGCGTCATCGGTGATCTCGATGCCGCGCAGCAGCGGGAAGGCGCAGTCGTCGAGCTCCATGGCGGTGCCCTCGGCGGCCTTGAGGCCCTGCGGGATCTCCAGGAGGCGCAGGTTGACCGGCACGTCCGGGCCGAGCAGGTGACCGGACGCGATGCGGAAGAGCAGCGCGTAGCCGATCTGGCCGGCGGCGCCGGTGACGGTGACATTCACGGGAGTGCGGGTCATGGCCTTCTCCGTTGGACAGCTGGCGGTGGGGCGTCACCGCCCCCTGTGCGGGCGGACGCCGCTCCCTATCCGCACTGAATCTTGACGTGAAGAGACATCCGCCGTCAGGCTATCCGACCCTGGGCCGGCCCATGCGCCGGGTCCGTGTGGTCCGTGGCACACGAACGGGTGCACCGGCCGGATTTCCCCGGCCGGTGCACCCGTTCGGACGATCGTTCAGGCCGCGGCCCGCCCCTGCTGCCTGGCTTCCGCCAGCAGGTCGGCGAACTTCCGGCGCGCCACGGCGATCTCCCCGGACAGGGCCCGCGCGGTGCGCTCCGCCGGTACGCACCCCCGCACCCGGGGGCAGTCCGGCCCGGCGGTTTCGGCCACGAGCACCGGGCCCGGGGCGTCCGGGTCGCCCACCGTGAGGTCCCAGGTGTTCCACCAGGTGCCGCCGGCTCCGCGGTCCTGGCCCAGCTCCCGGAACACCGCTTCGATCCGCAGCTCCAGCCCGGCCGGTCCGTGCGCCCCGACCCAGATGCTGAACTCGGCCTCCGGGACCTCCAGCCGGATCTGGCTGCCGATGAAGGAAGCGCTGATCAGACCGGGGATCCGCTGGGCGGAGACGGCGGCGGCCAGATGGATCGCCGGCCCCTGCACCTGGACGGGCCGCCGGTTCATTCCGACCCCTCCCGGGAGCGGCGCGCCCCGGCCCCGGCCCCGACCGACACCGGCGCCGGTACGGACGTCGGGACGGTCACCGGAGGACGGACCGCCCTGGCGGCCTCGGCCTGCTCGGCCACGGCTTCCGGCGAGCGCCGCGCGTTGCGCATCGCCTCCTTCGCCACCGACAGGAAGAACGCCGGGTAGCTGCGGTCGACGTACTTCGCCAGGGTGGTGACCTCGTCGTGCCGGGCCCGCAGCCGGTTGATCGACACGGTCATCGCCGCGTGGTGCTCGACGTGCAGGTTGTTGCCGTTGGTGTACCAGGTGCTGAACCAGCTGCCCGTGATGGAGCGGGTGTTGCGCAGTACGTCCGTGGTCTCCGTGTCGCACAGGATGTGCTCCGGCAGCTCCAGGAAGAAGTGCATCGGCGCCGCGACGAGCAGCGGCAGCACCCACAGTTCCAGCACCGGCCCGCCGTAACCGGCCAGCGCCAGGGCCACCGCGGCCACGGGCAGGACGGCCATCCACCGGTACTCGGACATGATCTCGCCGCGCCTGCGGTCCGAGATGTCCCCGGCGTCGTACTCCCAGGTGCCCCGCCAGCTGCGGACGATCTCGCGGCCGATCACGTACAGCCGCGAGTAGTCGAAGGCGCCGCGGGCCAACATCCCCCAGGTGAGGGGCGCCCGGGTGTCGAAGCCGAAGAACTCCGAGTCCTGCGGGGTCCCGAGCGCCTTGTGGTGCTGGAGGTGGCGCACCCGGTAGTGGGTGTACGACACGAGCAGCGGCAGCCCGAGCGGGATCCCGACGATCCGGTGCGGCTTGGCGGAGGTGAAGGCGGTGTGGTGCAGCGCCTGGTGCTGGAGTTCCACCATGTGCGTGTAGACGGCGGCGAGCAGCACGACCCCCGCCGCGGAGGGCAGCAGTGCGTCCTGCGCCGTGAGCAGGACGCCCGCGGCCACGAGCGCCGCGGCGACGCACAGCTTGATGATGTAGATGGTCTGGTCGTTCCCGGTCACGCGGGCCCGTGCGTACAGGAGCTGTGGCTTCCGGGGTATTTCTGCGATCGGCATCGATTCCACCCGTTCTCGACGTTCCCTGTCGGCTGTCCCGGCCCTGACGGGCCCCGGCTGCTAGCGGAGTGCCTTCATGGCGTCCCAGATGCGCGTGTAGTAGCCGTTGGCCACGCGCACCCGGGTCAGCACGCCGAGGGAGATCTCCCGCAGCAGACCGGGCGAGCGGTCCACGAGCGGTACGAAGACCCCCTCGAACCACTCGGCGCCGTGATCGGCGTCGACGTGGACGTGGATCCGCTGGTAGTCGATGACGTCCTCCGGGACGCCGAGGCGCCGGCAGCCGTCGACCATCGCCTGGAAGCGCGGCGAGGCGCTCTGCTCCAGGACGCCCATCGCGCCGAGGGCGCGGGGGTTGAGGTGGCGGTGGATGCCGTACTGGAGGAGCAGCGAGGCGTTCTCGTACGCCTCGGGGAACTGGAGGTTGGAGTAGTCGATGCCGGACTGCGCCAGGTGCGTGCGCATGTACTGGGCGGAGTGCTCGAACATCCGGGTGTGGATGTGCTCGATGTTGCCCTCGCCCATCTCGTCCCAGTAGTTCTCGGCGATGGTGAGCTTGGTGGGGCCCTGGGTGCCGATCTGCACCAAGGCCATCAGGTCGTCGAACTTGCTGTCGACGAGCTCCTCGCCCATGAAGAAGAGGGCGATCTCGTTGAGGTCGGCCTCGTCGGCGAGGTAGGCACAGAACTCGGGCTGGGTGTGCTGGTCCGCGGTGGTCAGGAACCAGCTGCGGAACTCCGCCCCCGTCTTCGGCAGCGTGGCGGGGTCCACCTGGCCGTCCTCCCAGGACAGCCAGGCGTCCTCGATCGCCGTGATGCCCGGGTCGCCGTTGAGCCGGGGGATCGAGGAGAAGTCCTCGGGCCCCGCCATGTAGGCGACGTAGTGGGCGTGCAGTCGTTTGAAGAGCTTCAGCCGCACTTCGCGGTCATGTGGTCCGGACTGCGGAAAAGCCTTGAGCAGGTCGTTCGCGAGCTCCTGGTCAAAAGAATTCGAGGAACCCGATACGGTGGAAATGAGAGGGGCAGCAAGGGCAGTGGCCATTGTTACCGTTCCCTTCTTGAGAGTCTCGTCCTAAACAAGACTCTGCCGTGTCCGGGACTCCCCGGAGAAGGGCTCTCAAGGTTCAGCTAACCGCATTGCCGGAATACGCAGGAGGTCTGTCCGCGGATTCCTCCGGGCCGGCGCCCGCCGGCTCGACGGCCTCCTTTCCCTTCTTCGCGGCCGGCTTTTCCTTGGCCACGACGAAGACCCCGCCGACCACCAGGACCATGCCGACCAGGTGGTAGGCGCGCAGCTGCTCGCCGAGCAGCAGGACGGACAGCACGGCGCCACTGACCGGGGTGAGCGCCGTGAAGGCCGCCACCACCGTGGTGTCCACGCTGTCGAGGCTGTCGTACATGAGCACGACCGCGATGCCGTTGATGGCCACCCCGGTGTAGGCCATCAGGGCCCAGGTCTGCCAGCCCACCCCGGCCAGGGAGGCGCCCCAGTGCGACTCGAAGCCCGCCGGCACCAGGAACATCAGCGCCCCGGCCACCGACAGGATCAGCGAGAGCCGGGCGGGCGCGATGGGCGTCCGCAGCAGTTTGCCGAAGGTGACGAAGACCGCCTCGCACAGCACCGAGCACACGAGCAGCAGCACGCCGAGCGCCGCGTGCGCACCGGCCGTGCGCCCGCCGCCGCTCATCACGTTGATGCTCACGGCCCCCAGCACGGCCAGCGCGATCCCCAGCCCGCGCCGCCCGGTCAGCCGCTCCCCGAGGAAGACGACGGCGACCAGGCTGATCGAGATGGGCACCATGCCGAGGAGCACGCCGGCCTCGATGGCCCCGGTGAACTTCACCCCGTACATGGCGAAGACGCTGAACAGGAACACCCCGAGCAGGGTCTGCGCGAAGAGCACCGCGGCGTCGCGGCGCCCGGGCCGGGCGGGCCGCGCGCCGCCGCGCTCCGGGGGCCGCAGCCGCACGTACACGGCGAGCACCACGACCGCGGCGACCAGGCGCACGAAGGTGGCGGTGAAGACCGGCACCTCGCGCAGGATCAGCTTGCTCGCGACGAGGTACGAGCCGAGGAGGACCGTCGCGACCGTCATCTTGACGTGGACGGCGCGCATCACGCCCGCCCGGCGCCCGCGGTGGCCGCCTCGGCGGCGGGGACCGGCTCCGCCGCCCCGGCGTGGGCGAGGGCGTACTCCACGATGGCCTGGGTGTGCACGTGGACCGTGTCGATCACCGGGGCGTCGAAGTCCTCCGGCCGGACCACCAGCGGCACCTCGGTGCAGGCCAGGACGAGCGCCTGCGCGCCCTGCGCGAGGACGTCGTTGGAGATCCGCAGGAAGCGGTCGCGGGTGGCCTGGGAGATGGTGCCCGTGCACAGCTCGCGCTCGATGGAGTACTGCATGAAGGCCCGGTCGTCCGCCTCGGGGACGACGACCTCGATGCCGCGGGCGGTGAACTCGTCGCGGTAGAAGGACTCCTCCATCGAGAAGGCCGAACCCAGCAGTCCGATCTTGGTGAAGCCGAGGCGCTCGGTCTCCGCCGCGGTCACCTTGCAGATGTTGATGAGCGGGAGGTCGGTCTGCGCGGTGACCAGGTCGGCGTACTCGTGGACGGTGTTGCAGCAGATCGCGAAGAAGTCGGCGCCGCCGGCCTGCAGGCGGCGCGCGGCGCCCGCGATCTGGCCGGCCACCGAGTCGCCGTCCCGGGCCGCGATCGCTTCCACCATCGGCTGGAAGTCCAGGCTTTCCAGGGCGATGCGCGGAGAATGCGCGAGACCGAGCCGACTGTTGATCTCGCGGTTTATGCGGTAGTAGTAGGTGATCGTCGACGGGAAGCTCAATCCCCCGACGAGCCCGATCTTCAGCACCTGGGGGGTCGCGCCTGTTCCCGAGCCGTCATCCGTTGCGTTCATCACTGCTCCTCCGTAATCCGGAAAATTCCAGAGATACCTACCGACTGTGCATTCCCCGGGCGGGCCCGGGAAGGTACGGTCATGGTTCGGCTTTACGCAGTGCGGTTATCCACGCAACGGATGATCAGCGAATGATCCCGGTCCGGGCGATTATTCGGGGGACTATCCGACCCGGAAGACCTGTCCGGTCTGGTGGCCCTCGATCGACTTCACGTAGGCGGCCGCGGCCCGGGCCACCGGGACGGCGTCGAATCCGGCGAAGGTGTCGCCGTAGACGTCCATGGACTCCTCGAAGACCGTCGGGCTGACCGCGTTGATCCGCTGGCGGCCCGGGAGTTCGATGGCGGCCGCGCGGACGAAGGCCTCGACGGCGCCGTTGGCGAGGGAGGAGACCGCGCCGGTGAGCAGGAACTCGCGGGCCAGGATGCCGGTGATGAGGGTGAACGAACCGTGCGCGGGGAGCCGCTCCAGACCCTGGAGGACCAGCTCGATCTGGCTGACGGCCTTGCCTTCGAGGCCGGCCCGGATGTCCTGGGTGGTCAGCTCGCCCACGGGCTTCCACGGGACGCTGCCCGCCGCGCTCGCGACCGCGTCGACCGGGCCCGCCTGGTCGTAGAGGGAGCGGATGGATGCGGGGTCGGTGATGTCGACGAAGAAGTCCGAGTCCTTGCGGGAAGCGGTGACGACCTCGTGGTCGCGCTCCCGCAGGGCCGTGTGGACCGCTCGTCCGAGTGTTCCGTTCGCGCCGATCAGCAGAATCTTCATGGACCGAGGATGGCGCGGGAAAGACAGTGAAGTCCAGCTACTCAGGCTTCAACCATCATTAAGATGAACTCATGCTTGATGTGAAGCGCATGGTGATCCTGCGTGACCTGGCACAACACGGAAAGGTGACCGCGGTCGCCGACCTCCACGGCGTGACCCCGTCCGCCGTGTCCCAGCAGCTGCGGGCCCTGGAGTCGGAGGCGGGCGCCTCGCTCATGCGCCGCGAGGGGCGCGGGCTGCGGCTCACGGCCGCCGGAGCGGCCCTCGCGGCCGAGTGCGAGCACGTCCTGGCGGCGCTGGAGCGCGCCGAGGGGGCGGTGCGCGCGCTCGACGACGACCTCAGCGGGGAGCTGGGCATCGGCTGCGCGCCGAGCGCCCTGGGGCCAGTCGCGGCGCCGCTCGTCGCGGAGCTGGCCCGGCGCCACCCGCTGCTGCGGCCCCGGATCGTGCAGGCCGAGCCGGAGGACGCCGTCCCGCGGCTGCGCCGGCGGGAGCTGGACCTGGTCGTCACCTACCACTACCACCTGCTGGGCGAGCCGCCGGCGATCGGCACCACCTCGGTGCCGCTGTTCGACGACCCGCTCTGCCTGGCGCTGCCGCAGGCGCTGCGGCCGGCCGTGGCGCGGGAGGGGCTCGCGGCCCTGCGCGACCACGCGTGGATCTCCGCGCCGGCGCCCAGCAGCTGCCGCGAGATGCTGCTGCACGCCTGCCGCAACGCCGGCTTCACCCCGCGGATCGAGCACGACTGCGGCGATCTGCGCGGGGCGCTGTGGCTGGTCGCCACCGGGCACGCGGTGACGATCCTGCCCAAGCTGCTGTGCGACGCCCCGCCGCCCGGCACCGCGATCCTCACCCTCCCGGGACGCGGCCGCACCATCGAGGCCCTGGTCCGTACGGGCGCCAAGGCCCAGCCCGCCATCGCGGCGACCCTGGCGGTCCTGGCGGGGCTGAACGCCGGGGCGCCGGGGCTCAGCGGACCGTGAAGCGCACGGCGTCCGTCAGGAACGGGATCTCCAGCCACGGCTTCGGCTCCGTCACCAGCGAGAGCAGGATGATCGCGACGCCGAGGACGCCGTAGGTGACCATGTCCGTGAAGCGGGAGCGCACCGCGAGCATCCCCACGGACGGCAGCACCCGCCGCATCACCGCGGCGGCGACCAGCGCCACCCCGATGAACAGGCAGCCCACCCGGGAGTAGCCGAAAGCGGTGATGAGCAGCCCGGCGGCGGTGGCCCCGAGCACGCTCAACATCGGCCACTGGCGCGCCGGCGCGGGAGCGCCGCCGGGCGCCGCCCGGCCGCCACCCTCGGGCCGGGCGGTGTCGCGCGTGACGGAGGGCGGCCGCCGCGAGGGGCGCGCGGCGCCCTGCTCCGCCGCCCGCCCCGCGCCCGCGCCCGCCTCGGCCTGGGGCTCGGCCTCGCCGGCGCCCCGCGGGTCCGCCCCGCTCACGCGGTCTCCGCCGCCGGAACCAGCCGCTCCGCCGCCTCCACCACGTTCACCAGCAGCTGCGCCCGCGTCATGGGACCGACACCGCCCGGATTGGGGGACAGCCACCCGGCCACCTCCGCGACCCCCGGGTGCACGTCCCCGACGATCTTCCCGTTCTCGTCCCGGCTGACGCCGACGTCGAGGACCGCCGCCCCCGGCTTCACGTCCTCGGGCTTGACCAGGTGCGGCACGCCCGCGGCCGCGACCACGATGTCCGCCTGCCGCAGCAGCGCCGGCAGGTCGCGCGTACCGGTGTGGCACAGCGTCACGGTGGCGTTCTCCGACTTGCGGGTCAGCAGCAGGCCGATGGACCGGCCCACGGTGATCCCGCGGCCGAGCACCACCACGTGCGCGCCGTTGATCTCCACGTCGTGGTGCCGCAGCAGTTCCACGATGCCGTAGGGGGTGCAGGGCAGCGGGCCCGGCTCGCCCAGCACCAACCGGCCCAGGGACATCGGGTGCAGGCCGTCGGCGTCCTTCGCCGGGTCCATCAGTTCGAGCACGCGGTTGGTGTCGATGCCCTTGGGGAGCGGCAGTTGGACGATGTACCCCGTGCACTCGGGGTTGTCGTTGAGTTCACGGACGACCGCTTCGATGTCCTCCTGGGAGGCGGTCGCGGGCAGTTCGCGCTGGATCGAGGCGATGCCGACCTCGGCGCAGTCCTTGTGCTTGCCGTTGACGTACCAGCGGCTCCCGGGATCGTCGCCGACCAGCAGGGTGCCCAGGCCGGGGGTGATGCCCCGGGCCGTGAGGGCCGCCACGCGGGCCGTCAGTTCGGACTTGATCGCGGACGCGGTGGCCTTGCCATCGAGAATCTGGGCGGTCATGGACCCATCCTCCCGGATGGACCGCCCCCGGTTCCACTCGCACCACTCGTGATGACCGGCCAAGACACCCGTACCAGGGCCCGGTTCATTGCACTTGCACAACAAGTGGCGCCCTCAAGCGCCAATCGACTGGACAATGCGGGCCGGACCCGACCACGATGGCGGCAATAGTGCCGCGGGCAGTGCCGGGGGGCGGACCGCATTCGCAAGAGTTCCTCCGTGCTGACCACGCGTCCCCGCACTTCTACGGAGGAACACCCCAACATGAGCTTCGGCGACCCGAACAACCCGTACGGCCAGCAGCAGCAGCCGCAGGGCGGACAGCCCGGCTACGGCTACCCGCAGCAGGCCCCTCAGGGTGTCCCGCCGCAGGGCGGCTACGGCTACCCGCAGCAGGGTGCCCCCGCCGGTTACCCGGGTGCTCCCGTCGGCTACCCGGGCGGGCCCGTCGAGATGCCGGGCGGCGTCAAGGGCGCCCGCATCATGCTCTACATCCTGGGCGGCCTGCAGGCCCTCGGCGGCGTGGTCGCGATGATCGCCTCGGCTTGGGTCGCGGACATGATTTCGGGCGCCGACACCTCGTCGACCTCGGGGCTCAGCAGCGCCGACACCGACAAGGCGGCCGCCTTCGGGGCGGGCGCCATGATCGCCGTGGGCGTGCTCATCCTGGGCTTCGCCCTGTGGGGCATCCTCACCGCCGCCAAGCTGGGCAAGGGTGGCAGCGGTGTGCGCATCTCGGGCATCATCTACGCCTCCGTCGTCACCCTGTTCAGCCTGATCAGCCTGCTGACCGCGAACGTCTTCGCGCTCATCAGCCTGGTGCTCGGCATCCTCGTCATCGTCTTCCTGGCCAAGGGCGAGGCGGGCCAGTACTTCAACCGCCCGCGCTTCTGAGCCGGACGGCAGCACCACACACGCCGAAGGCCGCGACCCGCAGTGCGGGTCGCGGCCTTCGGCGTTCTCACACCTGCCGGATCAGTGGAAGAAGTGGCGCGTCCCGGTGAAGTACATCGTGACGCCCGCCTTCCGCGCGGCCTCGATGACCTGCTCGTCACGGACCGAGCCGCCCGGCTGCACCACGGCCTTGATGCCCGCGGCGGTCAGGATCTCCAACCCGTCGGGGAAGGGGAAGAAGGCGTCCGACGCGGCGTACGAGCCCTGCGCGCGCTCGGCTCCGGCCCGCTCGACGGCGAGCTTCGCCGAGTCGACGCGGTTGACCTGACCCATGCCGACGCCGACCGAGGCACGGTCCTTGGCCAGCAGGATCGCGTTCGACTTGACCGCGCGGCAGGCCGTCCAGGCGAAGGCCAGCTCGGCGAGTTCGGCCGCCGACAGGGCGTCACCGGTGGCGAGCGTCCAGTTCGCCGGGTCGTCGCCCTCGGCCTGGAAGAGGTCCGAGTGCTGGAGCAGCGCGCCGCCGCTGATCTGCTTCAGGTCGCCCGGCTGGTGCGGGTCGCCGTCCACCTTCAGGACGCGGATGTTCTTCTTCTTGGCGAGGACCTCCAGGGCGCCGTCCTCGTACGCCGGGGCGGCGATGACCTCGGTGAAGATCTCCGCGACCTGCTCGGCGAGCGCGACGGTCACCGGGCGGTTGACCGCGATGACGCCGCCGAAGGCCGAGAGCGGGTCGCAGGCGTGCGCCTTGCGGTGCGCCTCGGCGACGTCCGCGCCGACCGCGATGCCGCAGGGGTTGGCGTGCTTGATGATCGCGACGCAGGGCTCGTCGTGGTCGTAGGCGGCGCGGCGGGCGGCCTCGGTGTCCAGGTAGTTGTTGAAGGACATCTCCTTGCCGTGCAGCTGCTCGGCGTTGGCGAGCCCGCCCGGCTGGCCGTCCGTGTACAGCGCGGCGGACTGGTGCGGGTTCTCGCCGTAGCGCAGGCTCGCCTTGCGGTCCCAGGCACCGGCCAGGAACTCGGGGAGCACGGCGCCCTCTTCCGGAGCGTACGCATTCGTGAACCAGGAGGCCACGGCGACGTCGTAGGCGGCGGTGTGCTGGAAGGCCTCGGCCGCCAGCCGCTTGCGCGCGGTCAGGTCGAAGCCGCCGCCGCGGGCCGCGGTGAGGACGTCGGCGTAGCGCTCGGGGCTGGTCACCACGGCGACCGACGGGTGGTTCTTGGCCGCGGCGCGGACCATCGAGGGGCCGCCGATGTCGATCTGCTCGACGCACTCGTCGGGGCTGGCGCCGGAGGCGACGGTCTCCCGGAAGGGGTACAGGTTGACGATCACCAGGTCGAAGGGCTCGACCTCCAGCTCGGCGAGCTGGCGGCGGTGGTCCTCCAGGCGCAGGTCCGCGAGGATGCCCGCGTGCACGCGGGGGTGCAGGGTCTTGACCCGGCCGTCCAGGCACTCGGGGAAGCCGGTCAGCTCCTCGACCTTGGTGACGGGCACCCCGGCGGCGGCGATCTTCGAGGCGGTGGAGCCGGTGGAGACGAGCGTGACGCCCGCCTCGTGCAGGCCGCGGGCCAGCTCTTCCAGTCCCGTCTTGTCGTAGACGCTCACGAGCGCGCGCCGGATCGGCCGCTGGGTCGTCACGGGGTCGTTGCTCTCTGCGGTCTCTACGGCGGTCACTGGATTGTTACCTTTCGTCCCTCAATGCGGTAGCCGTGCCGGGCCAGGCGCCCCACGACATCGACGAG
Source organism: Streptomyces sp. NPDC028419 (assembly GCF_055565515.1). Classification (NCBI taxonomy): domain Bacteria; kingdom Bacillati; phylum Actinomycetota; class Actinomycetes; order Kitasatosporales; family Streptomycetaceae; genus Streptomyces; species Streptomyces sp. NPDC028419. Next base: position 18,117 of record NZ_JBVHUE010000065.1, read on the forward strand.
CAGCGTGCGCTCGACTTCCTTGATGCGCTCATGGAGAGCGGCTTCGTCGTCCTCGCCCAGGACCTCGACCACACCCTGGGCGATGATCGGACCGGTGTCCACGCCGGTGTCCACGAAGTGGACCGTGCACCCGGTGACCTTCGCGCCGTACGCGAGGGCGTCCCGTACGCCGTGCGCGCCGGGGAAGGCGGGCAGCAGGGCGGGGTGGGTGTTGATGAACCGGCCGCCGAAGCGGTCGATGAACCGCTCGCCCACGATCTTCATGAACCCGGCGGAGACCACCAGGTCCGGCTCGAAGGCGGCGGTGGCCTCGGTGAGCGCGGCGTCCCACTCCGCGCGGCTGGCGTACCCCTTGACGGGACACACGAACGTGGGGATGCCGGCCTTCTCGGCCCGCTCCAGACCCACGATGTTCTCGCGGTCGGCCCCCACGGCGACGACTTCGGCGCCCAGATCGACGGCATCGAGCAGGGCCTGGAGGTTGGTGCCGGAGCCGGAGACCAGCACGACCAGGCGGGAGGCGGCCATGGGAGGCCCTTTCTTGCGGAATGCGGGTTTCGTCTTTGTACGGTCGTACGAAACTCGGGCACCCCGATATACGGGGGACCATACGAAGCCACCGACCGCCTGCAACGATACCGGCACACCGGACGGCCCCCGAGGGACGGGGGGACGACCGGCAGGTAGCGTCAGGCATACAAGCCGTTCACGGTCATTTACACCGGACACGGCAGCCACGGGCCCACCAGCCACACCACCACACAGGGGAAGAAACGCACCCGATGCCGGACCGCCGTCAGCCCTCCTCTCCCACACCGCCCTCCGCGCCCGACGACTCCCCCCGGCAGGACAACCCCTTCGCGGCTCCCCCGGAGGGGCGGCCCGACCAGCCCTGGGCGCCGAGGCACGGCGCGGACGAACAGGAACGCCGCGGCCGGGACGGCGGTGACGGCGGACCGGACGGCCTCGGGGGCGGCCCGGCCCGCTGGGACCCGTCCGACCCCGTCCAGCGGCGCGCCCGGTACGCGCTGCTCGCGGGCATGTGGGGCTTCTTCCTCGGCGTGTTCGGCATCCCGTCGGTGGGCCTGCTGCTGGGGGCGCTCGCGCTGTACTGGGGCGTGAGCGCGCTGCGCGCCAAGCGCCCCGAGCCGGCGGAAGCGACGGGCACGGCCGGCGCGGCCCCGGCCGAGAGCGGCCTGGCCTCCCTGGGCCCGGCGGCCCGCCCCCAGCGCGCGGCCGCGATCAGCGGCCTGGTCACGGCGACGCTGGCCCTGGTCCTGGCCCTGGGCACCTACGGCCTGCAGATCGCGTACAAGGACTTCTACGTCTGCCGCGACGACGCCCTCACGCACACGGCCGAGCTCCAGTGCAACACCCAACTCCCGAACAACTTCCTGGGCGACCTCCTGAAGGTCCCCCAGTAACCGCCCCCCACCCGACACCCGCCGGTCCCGGGCCAACCCAGCCCACCCGGCCAACCCAGCCCCGCCGGCGTTTGAGGCGCCGCCGGAGGCACCGGATCCACCGCGGGGGCCGGGCCAACCCAGCCCGCCCGGCCAACCCAGCCCCACCGGCGTTTGAGGCGCCGCCGGAGGCACCGGATCCACCGCGGGGGCCGGGCCAACCCAGCCCGCCCGGCCAATCCAGCCCCGCCGGCGTTTGAGGCGCCGCCGGAGGCACCGCGACCGCCGGGGCCCGAGCCGAGCACTCGCCCGGAACGGGCCGGGGGCCGGGCCCCCGCCGCTAGCCCTCGCCCGGCGGCACCCGCCTGGTCATGACCCGTGCGCCCCCCACCGCGGGCGTCAGGCCCCCCGCCCGCGGCGGATCGGGCACGCCCGGCTCCACGTCGGCAGCCAGCTCCTCCAGGGCCACCCGCAACGTCGCGGCCACGTCACCCCCACCCGGCGGCCCCGGTACCGGTACCGGCACCACGGAACCCACGGAGTCCGGAGCCGGCAGCACGGAAGGCTCAGACGGCGCAGACGGCGGGGCCGGCGGGCCCGGCGGCGTCCAAGGGGCCGGGAACTCCGGAACCAAGGTCCCCGCGGCCTTGCGGAGGGCCGCCCACCGAAGCTCCCGCACCCCGCTGTCGTGCCAGCCCCCCGCCCGCTCCCCCCGCTCCGCCCGCGCCAACCGCACCGGCCGCTCTCGCCACCCGTGCACCACCAGCGCCACCGGCACCGCCAACCCCACCGTCCACCCCGCCGCCGCGGCTCCGGTCGTCCACCACACCGGACCGAAGTCGGCCAGCTCCCGCGAGCCCAGCGGCCCCCCGGCGATCGCCGCGAGCCCGCCCAGCAGCAACCCGCACACCACCCCGCCCAGCGCCGCGGTCAGCGCGGTCTCCGCGTAGGAGACCTCCCGGGCCCGCCGCACCGCGAACCACCCCACCACCAGCCCGGCGGCCACCGGGATCACGCCCACCGCCCAGGTCAGCAGCGAGCCGGGCCCCTCCGGCGGCAGTCCCGCCAGCAGCGGGAAGCCCGGCATCGCGGGCGATCCGGCGAAGCCGAGCGGGGTCGCGGTCGCCCCGGTGCCCACGGCGAAGCCCGGCCCGAGCGCGTACGCCGCACCCCACACCGCCGCGTTCGGCACCAGCCCCAGCGCCACCAGCAGCACCGCGAAGCGGCCCGACCACACCCCGGTCAGCGACAGGAACGACGCCTGGACCTCCCCGGCGTGCCAGGCCAGCGAGGCCGCGAGCAACAGCGCGCCCCCGCCGACGAGTACGAGCGCCCCCGCGCTCCCGGCCCGCAGCGCCAGCGCGTACCGGGGGCGCGTACAGGCCCTGCGCACGCCGCTGGGCACCCAGGCCGGCCAGTGCACGCCCGGGCGGCCCCGGGCGGCCCAGACCCCGGCGGCGGCCGAGACCACCGCGACCAGCGGCACGTGCCAGGCCGCACTGAGCGGATCGGCCGGCACCGGCCCCCGGGCCGCGTACACGGTGGCGCCCGCCCCGACGGCGAGGTAGCCGCAGAGCACCGCGGCGAAGACCGTGCCGGCGGACAGCACTTCGCCCCCGGCCGCGCCGGCGCCGTCGTCGCCGCCACCCCCGTCGTCGGTCGCGAGCCGCGCCGCCCGCCGCATGAGGAGGATGGGCAGGCCCAGCAGCAGCAAGGGAGTGATCCCCACCGGCGCCGGCACCCCGGACAGGGTGTCGTACCTGATCAGCTCGGTCCCGTGGGCGAGCAGCCACAGCCCGGCCGCCACGTGCAGGGCCCCGCCGGGGCCGCTGTCGGGGTACGGCGAGCTGATCCACAGCACGATGACGAGGACGGCGACGCAGCCGAGCCCCAGTCCGGCGGCCACGGCCCCGCTCAGCACGCACGCGGCGGCCGCCGGGGAACGGCGCCGTCCGCCGGACCGCGGCGTCGCCGGCAAGGACGTCCCGCGTTCGGTCACTTGGGTCACCCCGCCATGGTGCCAACGACACGCGCTATGGGCGGGTAACAGGCGAATGCCCGTGGTGTCGCTCAATATACGTTTATGTACTTTTTCGCCCAGGGCTGCCGGGTCGCGGGGAGTGTGGCATGACACAAAGCATCGAGACGACCTCGGAGCTGGCCCTTCCCTCCCCGAAGGAACGCCGCAGACTGCGCGAGGCGGCCGAGCTGACCCATGACGACGTCGCCACCGCCGTCGGCGTGACCCCCTCCACGGTCCGCTCCTGGGAGACCGGCCGCACGGCCCCCCGGGGCCGCAAGCGCGAGGCGTACGTCAAGCTGCTGACCGGCGCGGACGGGCCCGAGGCGGCCGAGGTGGCCGACGGCGACGGCTCCGGCATCCCCGTGACCGGCGCCGCCGGCGATCCCGTGCACAACTCCACGGCCGGGACGCCCGGCGCCGCCCTCCGCGTCGCCGGTGCGGTACGGGCCTTCACCAAGGCCGGCGGCGCGGCGCGGCCCACCGCGGCCCAGACCCGACCGAAGGCCGCCGCCAAGCGGGCCGCGAAGCCCCCCGCCGGATCACCCGGGCACGAGACCAGGACCGCCGCCCCCACCGGGCACCGCTCCCCCCACCCGGCCCCGACGCCGGCGCCTCCCGCAGCCGCTCCCGACCCGGCGCCGGCCCCGGCAGCGGCACCGGAACCGGCCCCGCAACCGGCCGCCGCGGCCGACGCCGACGCCGACTCCGCCGCGCCCGAAGCCCGGGACCGGCCGGAGCCGGCGCCCCTCGCCCCCGCCGAAGCCTTCGACGCGCTCTACGGCTACGCCGCGCCCGCCCTCGTACGGCAGACGTACCTGCTCACCGGGCGCCGCGCCCTCGCCCGCGAGTCCGTCGAGCGCGCCTTCCACCGGGCCTGGCAGCAGTGGCCCGAGGTCGCCACCGACCCCGATCCCGTCGGATGGGTGCGCGCGGCGGCGTACGAGTACGCGCTCTCGCCCTGGCACCGGCTCGGGCGGGCGCACCGGCACCCCGACCGGCCGCCGGCCGAGCCCGCCGACCGCATCCTCATGGACGCGATGCTGTCGCTGCCTCCCACCCACCGGCGCACCGTGCTGCTCTACGACGGCATCGGCCTCGACCTGCCGGACACCGCCGCCGAGACCGAGGCCAGCACCCCGACCGCCGGAAACCGGCTGGTCAACGCGCATGCCGAGCTCGCCGACCGGCTGCCCGAGCTGGTCGACGTAGCGCCGGAGAAGCAGTCGGCGCTGCTGCGCGAACGGCTGGGCTCGCTCACGCCCGCCGTGTCCCTCGAACCGCGTCCGGCGGCGGACGTGCGGCGCACCTCGGAGCACCGCACCCGCTTCTGGACCCGTGCGGTCGTCGGGCTGACGGCGGCGATCGCGGCGGCGACCGCCTACACGGCCGTGACGGCGCCGACGCGGTACGAGCCGGTGCCGGCCCCCGGGGCCACCGTCGCCGGCGTGCCCGCCCCGCACAACGGTCCGCCGCGGCTCAGCGACACGAGCAGGGAACTGCACGAGAAGCTCCGCTCGGAGCCGGCCGCCGGCCCCCACCGGCTGCACCCGAAGGGCGAATAGCGCGGAAACGGGCGTGGGGGGGGGGGGGGGGGGGGGGGGGGGGGGGGGGGGGGGGGGGGGGGGGGGGGGGGGGGGGGGGGGGGGGGGGGGGGGGGGGGGGGGGGGGG
>NZ_JBVHUE010000066.1:0-15039 GCF_055565515.1 Streptomyces sp. NPDC028419
CTGGCAAGGGGGAGGGTGGTGGCTCGACTGCATCATGATGACTGCCTGTGTAGGATCCCGGATTTGACACGAGTACCGGGGGCTGCCCTGCATCACCTGATGCAGCATGTACCAATGGCAGAACCACCCCATGCCCCCAGGGCGGTCGAGACGGGGGAACCACCAACAGGTGGGGAAGAGCACCACGGTGAACGCCACCGTGACCAGGATGGCCACCGCGGTCCAGGACGACCCGCTGGGGACGAGCCTACCCACCCCGCACCCCAACCGAACCCAAAACGCCACACACGCCCCGCTGAGCGGCCATCAGAACCCGACCCCAACGGGGGGACCAATGTGTCCCCCCTGGGGGGCAGCAGGGCCCCCTAGGGGTCGCTCGTCCCGCATGAGGGACACACGGAACAGCGTGTCGGCAGAGTGTACCGGCCCACCATCAGCGCCCCGGAACGTACCGGACAAGGAAGGCGCTCTGCCTCAGGGGCAGAGCGCCTTCGGTGTCTCACCCGATACGGTCGGGCTATGCGCGAAACACAAAGCGAAACGGTACAGGTCCGGGCGCTGCCTGACGATCTGGCCTCCCAGAACACCACCACCCGGTGGGACACGACAACGCCCTACCACAAGTGGCGGATTGGGCCCGTAGTCCCGGAAACATTCCTGTCTGGTGCCCTGCCGCGGGTCATTGCCGTGGCCAACCAGAAGGGCGGGGCAGGGAAGACCAGTACCGCCCTTGAGCTGGCTCTCGGTCTCGTGGCGCGGGGGCTGCGGGTGCGTCTGGTCGATGCCGACCCGCAGGCGGCAGGACTGACCCACTGGCTTCGGTGCGAGCGGGAAGACGGCCCGACCCTCGTTGACCTGTACTTCGACATCAAGTGCACCATCGATGACGTCACCTACCCCACCCCGTACCAGGGTCTCTACCTCGTGCCGTCCTTCCCCGACCTGGACGACGTGCAGGCACGCAACCCCGTCGATGCGCAGAACACCCTGCGTCATCACCTGCGCAAGGCGGACGACGGGATCGACGTCACCATCATCGACAGCGGACCGTCCCTCGGACTGCTCACCGTGTCCGCGCTCGTCGCGGCCCACGACGTCGTGATCCCCGTCAAGGCCAGCAGCGGCCTGGACGTCGTGGGCATGTCCGCCCTGAGGGACACGATCGAGGTCGTGCAGGCGCGGCCCAACCCTGAACTACGGGTCGCCGCGGTCATCCTCACAGATTTCGAGAAGTCCTCACTCGCCCGGGAGATCGGGGAGGCAGTGGCCGAGGGCTATCCGGACGCCCTGATCATCCCGGCCCGCACAAGCGTCAAGATCGGGTCGAGCCAGCTCGCTCAGACACCGCTGCGGGTCTTCGACCGGAAGTCCAAGGCGGTCCGGGACTACGACCGAGCGGCCGGAATCCTCGTCGGCCACGGCCAGGCGGCGACCGCATGAGCGCCAGCAGCACCGCGCTTGGCTCACTCCTGGGCAAGGGCAAGAACGCGCCCGCCGGTGTCGCCACACGTACGGCGTCCCTGCTGGCCGGCTCGGAGCCGGACACGGCAGTGGAAACCGTGCTGGGCCTGGCACGGTCCCTGCCGCGGCTGGACGACGTCCGCGCCGTGCCGGACGGCGACACCTCCGACCTGTCGCCAACCGAGAGCGAGCAGCGGGCCCGCACCGAGCAGGTCATCGAGACCGCTCTCGCCGTGGGTGACGCCTCCCTGTGGGTCATCGCGCAAGCGGTGGAGCGGGCGGTACGCGGCCGTTGGTGGCGCCGGACGCACCCGACGGTGGAAGCGTACGTACAGGACAAGGTGGGGCGCTCCGCGTCCTACGCCCGGCGCCTGCGCGCCGGTGCCCCCCTGGCTCTGGAGACCGCCCAGCACACTGGCGTGATCCCTTCTCCGGGCCAGGTCCGCGAGACGCGGCGCACAGAGCAGGCACACGGCTTCGAGGCTGCTGTGACTCTCTTCGACGTCCTCACTCACGTGACGGCCGAGCTTGGGTCCACTCCGACAGCAGCGAGCATCCGGGCCGTCCACGACGCGCTGCCGCCAGTACTTCCAGATCTCCCTGCACAGCAGCGGACCGTGATCGAGGAGACCGCGAGGAAAGTCCTGGACACCAAAACCGAACAGGAATCGAACAGCGGCGTGCCAATTGGCACGCCACCCCCGGGAGAACCGGCAGAGGTGATCGACGCCGAGCTAGTGGGTGACCCCCTCGCCGACCTCGAAGACGCACTCAAGCGCCTTCTCACGGTGAACCGGGACATCACCCGCACCACGCTCCTCGCAGGCCGCAACGCCGGAAACCCCGAGCAGTACCGGAAGATCTCCGACAGCCTGAAAGCCGCCTCCAACACCCTGCGGAACAAGCTCAAGAACAGCTGACGCCCCGAACGCAAAAAGCGGCCCTTGCCCCCGGATAGATCCGGGGGCAAGGGCCGCTTCGCGTTCAAGCACGACGTCCGTGTACGTCATCTCGCAGACGTACAGCGGCCACCGTTGACGTACACGACGACCGCGGCCGGAGCACCACACCACGTTTGGGGCGGCCCGGTGGTACTGCCCCCGACATCTGTCCGGGCACCGGGCCTCACCCGAGCACGCCATATCGGCACGGGCTACCACCGACCCTAACCCGACCCCCACAGGCAGCCTGCAGAACGGTCAGAGCACCACGGCGAGACCGGCGCCCACGGCAAGCAGCGCGACCCCGAGCAGGACCGTGTGGACCGCGTACCTGATCCTGCCGAACTTCCCGGCCGCGATCACGACGAGAACCTGCACCTCGTCCACGGCGGGGCCCGCCACGAGGCGTGCGGCCAGCTGCTCGGGCGTGAGCCGGTGCCATGTCGGCCAGCCGCTCCCGCCGAGACTCGGGCGGACCGCGAGGAGCAGGGCCACGGTCGCGGTGAGCAGCGCGGCCAGGCCGACGGCTCCCACGGCCGCCGTGGCCCAGTGCAGGCGGGGGAGATCCTTGACTGCGGAGATGGCCGCGACCAGGGCGGCCCCGGTCAGGGCTAAGAGGACACTCGCCTTGGTGTCGCACCGCGCCAATTCCTCGCGGATCATGGCGATAGCGGCGGCAGCGTCGGACGCGGCCGGCTGGACGGTCGTACGGGTGGTCGGGGGCTCAGTGGTGGTCATCGTGACTCCCTCTCGGGGCGAGTGGTGGCGGGTACGCCCGCACCCCGAGACGGGAGTACAGGCAGAGGCCCGGTACCCCCGTCTCCGGGGGTACCGGGCCTCTTGGCGCGTGCCGAGCAGTCGTCAGGCGGGGGGAAGTCGCTCGCCCGTGGTCGCGTCGTAGGCGGCCCCAGTAGGGGACAGACGGATGGTGCGCTCGGTCTTTTTGGCACCTTCCTTCCAGCCCTTACCGCCGATGACTATCCGGACCGTGACGTCCGCAAGCGGGTCGCTAACCGGCACTTCCAGCTCGGGCGGCTTTGTGTACCGATCGTCTTGCCGAGCACTCACCGCGTTCTGCCCGGCTACGTCGATCTGTAGGAGATTGGCATCAGGTTCAAAGGGTGCGCTCAGCCGGATGATCACGCGGTCGCGATCCCGAATCCACCGAGCGCTCAGGTCCGCGTCGACCTCGTCCATGAGCACGCTCGCACCGGATTGGCCCTTGTAGGCGGCGGCCTTTTGCTGCCGTGCTTCGATCGTCCGGTCGGTCTCGGCTTTCTGCCAGATGCCGCCGGCGGTCAGAGCCAGGACTGCGATCACGGCGACGTAGGGCCAGATCCGCCGGCGCGGTGCCGACGAGGCATCCTCCCCCGTCGGGTCTTGGGTGGGGGGAGGAGGCGGGGTCCCGTACAACGGCTGTGCGGGTTCCGGCACGGGGGTGCTGGTGTCCGCGGGTTGTTGTTCCCACCACTCGACGTCTCGGCCCATGCGGGTGACGGTAGCCCGTAGCAGGGTGGCCGTGTCAGGCCGTCCGTGCAGTTCAGCCAACTTGGCCCGGGTGGAGAGCCAAGACACGGCTTGATCGGAGTTGATGCCGTGCGCCCGGATGTCCTGGGATTCGCCCAGGACCGCTAGGTCCGCGGCCTCCGCGTGGCGACCTTCCCGTGCGGCCTGGACGACGTCGTGGTGACGACTGTCGATCACGGTAGGCGGCATTTGGAACTCCCAGCCGTCGTCGTCGCGTCCGTGCTGCGCGGCCGGTGGCGCCAGCACGTAGTCACTGGCTTCGTGGCCGGGCAACTCCTCCTCGTTCGCCTGCTCCTGGCCCTGGCCGTGCTCATCGTCCCCGTCCTCCTGGTCCTGGTCCTGGTCCTGGTCTTCCAGGATTCCGTCCGGGTCGTTGCCGTACTCGGCCTGAGCGGCTGCGGCCTGTTGGGCCTTGCGACGGCGAGAGGATGTGTCGGTGAGCCGGATCTCCTCCTCGGTGTGAAGCACGGTCTTGATGATGTCCACGTAGTGCGGGCCGACCTTCCACACCGCCTCGCCCTGCTCCAGGCGCGGGATCTGCTCCACAACCCACGAAGGAAGTCCGAGCAACTCACCGACAAGGGCGGCTTCCTTCGGCGCCAGCCGGCCAATGTGCGCGATCTCGCACAGCTTGGCCAGATCCTGAGCCTTACCCTCTCCAAGGTCGGAGAGGGTGTGCATGATCGCCTGGATCGACAGGGACGCCTTCCGACTGTTCTTCAAGATCCGCTGGATCAACCCCGTGGTGGCAGGGTTACGCAGGATCTCCCAGGCCTCTTCAAGAACAAGGTGGCGGTGGCTGGCCTGCGCCTGGGGAAGCCAGACATGCTCAAGCCACACGGCCACCACGGCCATCAGGGCAGGGATCGCGGGAGAGTTGCGGTCCAGGGCCGAGAAATCGAACGTAACCATCGGCAGGTCCACGGGGGGCAGATCCGCGTGGTCCCCGTCGAACAAGCCGGCCAGCGATCCGGAGATGTAGCGGTCCAGGGCGAAGGCCGCGCTCCGGCCCCACCGCCGGAGCTGCGCGACGGGCCAAGTACCCGCCTCCGGGTGGACCAGGGCGTCCCGCACCCCGCGCAGATCCACCGCCTTCGGGCTCCGCACGGCGTGCTGGAGCGCATGCGCGGACTCCGGAGTCATGGCCTGGGGCTCCACCGCGAGGATCAGCGAGCGGAGGAGTTCCTCCGACACGCCGTCGGGCAACAGCGGCGAGCAGGGGTTAAGGGTGAACTCGCCCGCCTTGACGACCAGTCCGCCGACCGCTTCGGTTAGGGCCGTCCACTCACCGCCCCTTTCCTCGCCGAATGAGTCGACCACGACGTATTGGTGCTGGTGGCGGCGGATCTCCCGCAGGCTACGGACTTTATCGGTCGCTGACTTGCCCGATCCAAGACCGCCCAGGGTGATCCCGTTGGTGGACGGCAAGTCGCTCTGGTCCACCAGTACGGGGGACAGGTGGAAGGCCCGGCCATCGAGGAGGGAACGGCCGATCGGGATCCCGGGGAAGGTATCGAGGGGGGCGACGAGGGGGGCGGTGACGGCTGCGGCATTGGCGGGGAGGCGGATCACAGAACGGCTCCTTTCTTGGTCTGCGCCCCGTGGGGGCTGGTCATCACGTGCGCCCGGTGCTGCTGGCCGGCCAGCCAGTCCAGGGTGATGCGGCGGCGGTCGGCGCCGATATCGGTGCTCAGTCGAGCCGCGGTGACTTCCTTGGGGCTGTCTGCCCAGGCGGTCAGGTACGCGTCCAGGTCGATCAGGGAGTCACCAGCGACGAGTGCGTCATGCGTCGTGTCGTCCGCGATGGAGTCCGCGTCCGCCGCGACCTTGTCCATCCGAAATGCCTCGCTGATGGCGCGCGTCAACTTCGCGGAGCGCCGGGACTGCGCCGGTGTCAGCGGCCGGTAGAGCACCGACAGGGAGCGGTCGGGGAGCGGCTCACGGCTGGGGTTGGGGTTGGGTAGTCCCTTGAAGGTGCCGAGCAACAGGTCCGGCATCAAGGCGCCGTCCGTCTCGCTCGGCCAGCTGGTGATGCGGGCGGTGGCCGCGTAGCGGCCATCCTCAAGGCGGACCCATCCGGGGCCGCGCTCGCTCACTGCGGGGACCGCGTCCACGTCCACGGGGATGAGGACGCCCAGGGCCGCGAACTCGGCTTCCAGGGTGCCCATGATCCGGTCAGGGTTGCCGAGCGACTTGGGGACGTGGACGGAGATGGTCTGGGTGTGGGTGCGGTATCCGTCAACGGTGGTCGAGTGGTAGGTGACGTGGATCTGGATGCCGGCCACGCGGGCCTGGGACCCGGCGAACGTCAGCGCGCGGGCGATCGCGGCGTGGAAACCGGCGCGGCGGGCGGGGTCCTGCATGGTGCCCTGGCCGGGGTAGAGGGCCCACGTCATCGTGGCGCCGGCCACGTCGGTCATGCCGGCCGGGGCGGTGCGCTCGGCCAGGCGCCGGTACCCGACCGCGGCCCAGCGGGCCAGCGACCGGGGCCCGGGGGCCATGTTGAGCAGGACAGCGGCGGCGCCGACCGCGCCGACCGACCACAGCGGCGGCGGGGTGACGAAACCCGATGCGAGCAGTACGCCCCCGACGCCGGCGTTCACCTTGGCGAGCGCAAGTTCAGTAGGGCTCAGTCCGCGCTGTAGGGCCGGGACGCGAAGGCCGGACGTCAGGGAGTACATGCGGGGTCCTCCTACGGGGTGCGGGGCGGGGACTGCGCCCCACGGGTCGGATTCGGTGCGGGTGCGGGGGTGCGGGGCGGGCGGGGCCCGCCGGCAGGGCCGGGCGCGGGGCCCGGCCCGGACTGCCCGCCCCCGGCCGACGGCCGGGGGCGGGCTGCGGCGGCGGCCTCGTGGGCCTGGCGCCGTGCTTCGGTCAGCCGCTGACGGCGTGGTGCTTCTCGCTCGGCCTTGTCGACTGCGGAGCGGGTGGTGAGCTGACCGTGCGGCTGCTTCGCCCGGATCCCGTAGGCGCCGGCGAGCAGTGCTCCGTGCTGGCTCGCGGCCCGGCCCGGGGTGTCGACCGTGCGGGGCTGACGGGCAACGTTCTCGTTCTCGTAGAACGCGGGCACGCCCGCCTTGACCACCACCCGTGCCACGCGGTTGGTCGTGTTCTGCTCCACCGCGTCCCGGATCGCATGACCGATCCGCGGCCCGAAGAACGGAATCCCGTGGAAGATCATCCGCAACATGATGACGTCCGCGATGCCGAGCAGGACCACGTCCGCGATCAGCGCACCCTGGAACCCCTTCACGAGGGGGGTGACAAGGATCATTGCGAACGGCGCGAAGATCAGGCCGAGCAGGGTCCGCACCCACGCCTTGACCGCGCGGGTGTCACCGGCCCTGGCCAGCGAGGCCAGCACCAGGGGTGCGGAGCAGACCCACGCCAAAATGGCCAGGCTCCGGACCGCGAACACGAGCCCCGCAATGCCCAGGGCGACCACTAGGGCCGCCATGAGGAACATCCAGGCCAACGGATTGGCCTTGTCCGCCCCATGGTCCATGTCGGCCCGGATCGCGGCGAGCAGGCTTCCCTCGCCGCTGCTGAACATCACCTCAAAGGCGCTGCTCACCGCCTTGTTGAGCAAGGCGACGATGCCAGGGACCGAGATCATGCCGATGACCGCCGCGAACGTCCATCCGGTGGTCAGGCCCATCTCCTTGAGGCGGGGCGATCCCTGCCACGCCGTCAGACCGCACGCCACAACGACACAGACGAAGATGGCGACGGCCAAATGTTGACCGAGCCATAAGAACGGACCGTAGATCCCGGCGTCCGATGTCTCAGGCGCCCACGAATGCTTGGGCGCAATAAGCCGATCGAGACTGTCCATGAGGAATCGAGCGAAGGCTTTGAGTTGGGTATTGCCTCCGTCGATGATGTTGCCGCCGGGGCCCGCGTCGCCGCCTCCGCCGGAGCGGGGTGGTCCGCCTCCGCCCCGGTTGCAGTAGTCCCGGGCCATTCCGTGGACTTTGTCGCAGGGATTAGCCATGGCGGATCACGCCTTGGGCGCGGTGCTGGCGGTGGGGGTCGGGGCGGGGGCGCCGGGCTTGGTCACCGTGCCGAAAAGGGCGCTGCCGTAGAAAGCCAGGATCACGGCGACGAACAACGTGCCGACTGCGGCGGCGCCCTTGCGCATGGCCCGCTTCGGGTCCTTCGGGAGAGTGGCCATCATGATTCCCGCGATGACCACGATCACGACGGCAATTGCCTTGGTGATGACTCCGGACCCGGTAAGGCCAATTGTTTCGAAGAAGTCCGTGAAGCCGCCGGAAAAGTCGACACCCTGGGCCAGGATGATGTCTCGCATGTCAGATCTCCTTTTTGGGTTGAGCGATGGGGCGTCCGCCTGAGTACAGGTCGGGCATTGCGTTGATGGGGCCGTATCGGACTGCGATGCCGGGTCGGGGGGCTTCGATCATGTAGCCGCCTCCGACGTAGATACCGACGTGGTGAATGTTTTCTGCGGTAGTCCCATAGAAAACGAGATCACCCATTTGCATGTTTTCGGGCTTCACCGGCTCGGTTGCGGCGTACTGCTCGGCGGCGGTCCGGGGGAGGAAGATACCAGCTTTCGCGTAGGCATAGACCACGAGGCCAGAGCAATCGAAACCGGTAATGCCTCCGCCGGAACTTCCATTCGGGGAGCAGCAGGATCCGGTGCTTGGACCGTTTGCATCTCCTCCGCCCCAGGAGTAGGGGACGCCGATCTGTCCATCGGCGGTATTGATGGCGGTTGCGATTTGGTCATCGGTCGGTGTGGTGCCGGTTCCGGCGGCCGGTGTGCTGGCGAGTGCGTTGATGGCCTTGACGTACGACTGCGTTTCCGCGTAGGGCGGTACGCCGCCGTACTTTATTACGGCCGGTGCGCCTGCGTTGTAGCCTGCGAGAATATTGCTCTGCTTGTCGCCGGGGACGTCTTTGACGTCTTTGGCGATTTCGCACAGGTATTTTCCCGCCGAGGGAATCGCGTCCTCGGGGTTCCACACGTCGCGCTTTCCGTCGCCGTTGCCATCGACGGCGACGCCTTCCCATGTGGAAGGCATGAATTGGGCGATGCCCTGGGCACCGACGGGTGAGGTCGCTTTGGGGTTGAATTCGGATTCGGTTTTGAGGAGCGCCGCCACCAGGTTCGGGCTGACGTCGGGGCAGGTTTGCCCCGCGCGCTCAATAAGGCTTTTGTATTGGCTGGGGACGGACAGGGACAGGCCGAGCATCTGGCCCGCGGCGGTCCCTCCGGCGGCCTGGCCGAGCGCGGCCAGGATGACCGCGGCCATCGCGCCCAGCGTCAGCCCAGCCAGGCCCACAGCGTTGGTTTTCAAGGTTTCCCCCCTGGGATGCCCTTCTGGGTGTTTTTGCTGGTCAGGCCCGTCACTAGGGCCCGTCACTACCCCCGTCACTCAGGTGGGCGACCCCGTCACTAGTGGCGGGGTAGTGACAGGGGTCTGGCGGGCCCCAGTGACAGGGTCACGAATCGGACAAAGCGGCCTCGGTGAGGTCGGCAAGCCTGTAGCCGCGGACCCCTCCGGTTCCCCTTCCGGGTTGCACGCCCAGACGATTGCTGAGTTCCACGCCCGCCTCTCCCGTGCTTTCTTCCTCGATTTCGAAGAATGCGACCAAGTCCGCTGTAGGCAGGAACTTGACCCCCCTGGCGTGCATGAGGTTGATTGCCTGCGCGAGGGGCGATTGTGGCGTTTCGGCGATCTTGGCTTTTCGCCGCTCAACCACTTCATCGATCACTTCCCAGATGAAGGTTTCCGGGAAGTCGAAGCCACGGATGAGTTGTGATGTGCCACCCGTGAAGAGGACTCCCTGACCCTTGATGTTCGGGTTGAGGAGTACCGGGTTGATGGGCGCGACCGTGCTGAAGTATTTGTCACCGAGGGCGACTTTCGCGGATCCTTCACTTTCTACGTACAGGCACACGCGGTGGAGGAATTGCGCCCTGACGATGACTGGGAGCGCACTGTCTTCCGGGCGCTGAGTCAGCAGGAAGACCGTGTATCCAGCTTCCAGTGACTTAGATACCAGCAGCCGCGCTTTCTCTTCAATGCGCGCTGCCCTGGCTTTCGATTCCGGGCGTCCATCACTCCGAAAGAAGTCCGCCGCCTCATCGATCACGACAAACCTGTGCCGGAATTTCGGCGCGGGCTGGCGGGCTTCCTTTGCCTTTCTGGAGAGTTCGTAGCGTCGCGTGACTTCTGCGTTTTCCACGTCCAGAAGCTTTTCGAAGACGTCCGGATTAGACGACGCTTCGTAGCTGATCGCGACCGGAGCGAACGGAGCGAGATCCGCGCCGCCCTTTCCGTCGATCATAACGAGATCGACTTCGCCGCCGGAGGCGATAAGGAGACAGGTCAGAAGACCCACGAGAAAAGTCGTCTTGCCCATTTGCGTCATGGCCGCGACCAGCACGGACCCCCCGACAAAGGTGGGGAGTCCCGCGATTTCTGCGGTCACGTCATGACCGAGGGGGGCGCCTTTGAACGCAAGGATTTCACTGCGGGTCGGCGGATCAAACGGGCGGGTGAACGGCGGTTTATCCAGCTTGAGAAGCGTGATCTCTCGCTCGCTCTCCCTGGACGTTTGCAGTTTGAGATGCATTCTGGTGACGCCCAGCATCGAACCGATTGGCCCAAGGTTTTTGGACACCGACTCGTGCACGCCACCCTCGGGCAACAGGAACTTGTACCGGGTCCCGCCGACCGCCAGGGTCTCGGCCTGGACATCGGCCAGCTTGATGATCTCTTCCTTGCCAATCACGTTGGTGCGGACCAGCGCTTTGGTCAGCTCCGGGTGCGCTGGCTCGGCGTCGGGCAGAGCCTCCTGCGCGAAGGCCGCGGACGGGGCCGGGGCCGGCGCCTGTGTGGGCTTGCTGTTCCAGCGTCGCTGGAAGGTGGTCTTCACCTTCCAGGCCGCGTAGCCGAGACCGGTCAGAACGGCCACGACCAGGAGGACCGCGACGGGCCAGGGCAGACCGGTTTTGATCTTCACGAGCATCAGCGCGCCGAAGACCATGACCAGTCCGCCGATCAGTCCGGCGGCGTTCCCGTAGAAGTCCTCCTCTTGCTCTTGTCTCTTTTTTCCCATATTCCCCCCAAGGCAAGATCGTGAATCGCTGATGATAACCCGTTCCCGCATATGCGAGTTGGGTATTTTTTCGGCCTCCTCCGGGTCTGCCGTTTCGGGTCTGCGGCGGGGAATGGATTCCGTATGCCGCTCACCAATGGCTCGCCGGTTCAGCGCAGTTGACCGCATTTCCGGCAGTCACGGCCCAGCACGTTCCCCGCGCGTGCGGGGAACGTGCTGCGCCGATGGTGCCGGACGCGCCGGGGGCTCAATCTCCCCTACTGGCGGGTATTGCTGGGGGGCTGAAAATCGCCCCTTTCGGATTACTCAGATCGGGCGATAGATCAGCGGGCGTCGGCGTCCGCGTCGTCGTCCGCGCCGTCCATCTCCGGGTCCTCCACACCCTCCTGCGTCATGACGGCGCGCCAGGTGTGGCGGATCCGCTTCTCGCTGGCGCTGAAGCCGGCCTTCCGGAGCGCGGTGGCGCTCTGCCGGTAGGAGCTGGGGGGGTCGGTGCGGTGGCGCTGGTGACGGAGCACCACCTCTAGCTGCGCATCGGTGAGAGGCAGCTCGCTCTCGGGGTCGGGCACCGGGACGCCCGCGACGGCCGCCAACTCTGCGAGCGTGACGCGCGTGACGGCCGGCGGCCCGGCCGTGGCGCTGACCTGCGTGTCGTCCGTGACGTCGGGTGCGGCGGGCAGCATCGGCGCACTCGGCGCCCACCCCGTCAGCTCCGGCATCGCGATCTGCCCCACCAGCGCGGGCAACGGCTTCTCGCTGAGGGTCTTGGACGTCGTCTCGGCCTGCGCGTGCAGCTGCTCGGTCAGCTTCTGCTGCGCGGTGAGCGCAGCGAGACGGAACTCGGTCTCGGCGGCCGTGACTCGCTGCTGGAGATCCGTGGCGACGCGCAACAGCTCGATGCGGTGCCCGGCGTCGGCCTCCATCACCTCCAGCTGATCGGCCACCTCCTGGCGGCGGGTCTCGATCGTCGCCCGCGTGCCGGCCGACGTCTGGCGGCCCAGGGAGGGCAGGACCACCCACCACGCCCACTTGGTCAGCACGATCGCCGTGGGGGCGAGCACCACGGCCAGGTCGAAGGGTTGGCCCGTGCGGGTCAGCGTCACGGCCAGGTCGGCCGTCGGGATCGCGGCGATGACCGCGGTGAGAGCCATGCCCGCGTACTGCGGGCGCCTGGCCCGTTCCCGGTTCGCCCGAGCCAGGACTTCCGTCGCCTGGGCCACCACCCACAGGGCGTCCAGCGCGATCACGGTGGGCACCGCCCAATCCCCGAAGCGGGGGACGATGATCCCGTAGCTCACGTGCACCGACAGCGCGGCCACACCCACCGTGATCGCGCCCAGGACCGCGAGCACGAGCGTGCGCGGCGACGGACGCCACGACGCCGGCGGCTGCGTCGGTGCCGGTGTGTTCCTCTTGAACATGCTTGCCTCCTAGGCCGCGAGTGCGACCGGGTCGCCGGCGCACCCCGGGCAGCAACGGCCCAGGGACGTCGGAAGTACGTAGTTGAAGGTGACGGTGCAGTCCGGGCAGGTGCGGCGGGCGCGCATCATCGCGGCGACCGCGCGCCGCCGGCCCGGGGTCATCGGCCGGACCGGCAGCGCCAGGTCAATCCGGTAGAGGTAGGCGACGCGGACCAGGCGCTCACGCTCACCCGGCGGGCGTCGGCCGAGCCAAAGGATCTGCGCGGCAACGGCCTGACCGCCGGGGCGCAGTCCCTTGGCGCGCAGTTGCCGGCGCGTCGCGTATCCGTCCGGGGCGAGTCGGCGCGGGTAGGTCGGGATCCCGAACTCGGCCCCGTCCGGGTCGAAGAACCTCACGGTCACGCCCCGGCGAGGCGCCGACGGATGTACGCGGATCCCGCCGGGTCGACGCGGAGCTGCGAGCGGGTGACGGCGCCGGTCTCGGCATCCCGGGTGTAGGCGACGAGTACGGCACCGCGAGAGTCCGTCTGGACCTGGAGCTTGTAGACCTCGCCGAAGGTCTGGATGTCCGGGACGTCGTACTCCGGAAGCGTGCCAGCCTCCCACTGGGAAGATCCGCCGACCCGCTTGTGCCGCCAGTCCTGGCGGGAGCCGATCAGGCCCTCTGCCCAGTCCATGGCACCTTCGACGTTCCGGTCGAAGTCGTGCGGGACGAACACCGGGTGGGAGGCGACGATGTCACCGTCCAGCTCCCAGCCGGGACCGTCCACGCCGTTCCGTCCGAGCCTGAGCGTGTAGCGCGGGGACTCCCCGCCCGTCGGCTTCACGGGGCGCTCAGGGCGAACGGCTGCACGCGCCAGGCAACCTCGGCGGCCGGCGGGAGCGCCGCGCCCGGACGGGCGGTGGTCCAGCTGTCGCGCGCGGCCCCCTCGGCCTCGGCCGCGCTTTCCGCGTTCTCCACGCTGCGGTGCAGGCTGTGCAGCACGCCGTACCGGAACAGCCCGTAGACGCGCTCCGAGGTCTGCTGGTTCAGCAGCTTCCGCGCCGTGCGGAGCATCATGCGCAGGGCCACGCGGTCCTCAGCGTCCAAGAGGACCTGCTTGCGGGCTTCATCCCGCTCGGCGGTCACCTGCCGGATCACCGCCAGCATGCCGGTTTCGAGGTCGCGCTGAGCCTCGCCGGCCTCGGCGCGGGTCCGGTCCAGCTCGGTCAGCGCCTGGTCCCGGTCGGCGCGGGCCTGATCGAGTTCGGCACGCTCGGCCAGCAGAGCCGCGTGCACGGTGGTGCGGACGATGCGGTACATCGAAGTTTCCCCCTCGGGATCAGATGGCGAAGTCGGAGAACGGAAGCGGCGCGCGATGCCCCTTGTGCGTCGTGGCCCGGATCCTCCCCGGACCGGCGCAGGCACGAAGACCGGCCGCCCGCGGTGCGGGCGGCCGGTGTGCGCGGGTGCCGCACGGTGAGGCGGGAACCTGGCCTGCGCTCCCGCCTGGCGGGAGCCGCACGGCCGGGGTGCAGGGGCGAACCCCCTGTCGCCTACGCCTGCTTGTTGGTCAGCTCGCTGGCGATCTGCATGTTCTCGGTGACGTACCGGTGGTGGTCGTCGGGCGTGCACTGCGGCCGGTCACAGGTCACGGCCTCGCGGATCACGTCGGCGGCGAGCTGTACCGGCTCTCGGGCGTCGGTCATGTCGGATCCCCTCGGGTCAGAGTGCGGCCGGGTCCATCGCCCGGCAGCTGCTCGCGTGGGTGTTGGCGTCCGTGCGGGCCAGTTCCCACTCGTCGGGGAGGTAACGGCCGTAGTCCCAGCGGGGGCCGGGGGATCCGTCCGTGGCGCCGGTCGCGCCGCAACCGCCACACCGCCACTGGAACCCGTCGACCTCCCGGGGGTTCTCCCGATCGACGTACGGGCGGCCCTTCCACGTGACCGTGGTGGAGAACCTGATGGTGTGCACCTCAACCACGGCAGCGCCCACGGTCGCAAACCGCATGACCCGGACCGCGGGGGCCGGAACGGGGGGAGTGGGGTCCGGGTTGATCGGCATGGGGTCGGTCACGGGGGTCTCCTGGTGGCGTTGACGGAATAACACGGCGGGTCCTTTCGGATTGGGTGGGTGGGGGTGGGTCAGCGAGCGTGCCGGTCGTGGCGGGGGAGACGGACCGGGCGGGGGCCGCAGACCACGAGGAGGATCAGACCGCCCGTGACCGCCGCGAAGGAGGCGACGGCCAGGAGCAGGCCGATCACGTACGTGGTGGTGCTCATGGCTGGACTCCCTATGTCGGGGTCGGGGGGCAGTGCCGGGGGCACTCGCACGGCGGCCACTCGGACACGAGCAGCGGGGCGAGGTCGGACCCGGCCGGAACCACCCGGGCCGGTCCGTAGGTGCGGCCGCCGTCGCGGCTGACGCGGAGCGTCAGCATGGGCGGGGCCTCGTGGTCGTCCTGGTCGTCGTCGCTGGAGGGACGGGGGCGGTCGGTCATGGTGCTGCCTCCAGGTGGAATCCGTGGGCCCCGGGGGGGGGGGGGGGGGGGGGGGGGGGGGGGGGGGGGGGGGGGGGGGGGGGGGGGGGGGTGGGGGACAGGGGGGACCCAGGCCGA
>NZ_JBVHUE010000066.1:15049-18907 GCF_055565515.1 Streptomyces sp. NPDC028419
CCCTCTCCCTCCTGTTTCCCCCTGTCTGCTAGCTCTGTCTCTTTCTCCCCCCCTCCCCCCCCCCCCTCCCCCCCCCCCCCCCCACCGCCCCCCCCCCCCCCCCCCCCCCCCCCCCCCCCCCGGGGCCCGACGTGGCCGAGTGGCCGCAACCCGGCGCCACCCCGAGTACGGGTGGGCGCCGGATAGCGACGGCTCGGAACCGTCGGTACGCAACGGCCGCTCTCCCCGTCGGCGACGACGTCGCGTGCAGGGGTGCGGTCCGTTCTCTGTGCAGTTCTCAAGTGGGGCCAGGCAGACAGCCGTCAGGCCCGTTTCCGGGAGGCACCGGCGCTGCGGAGCACCTGAACCCCGGGGGGTTCAGGTGGCGAGGTGATGAAAGTAGCGCACTAGGTAGGTCTAGCGCTAGTACTAGCTGTGGGTCTTTTCGTGCCTTAGCCTGTTACCTACGATTCCTGCACCTGACAGGCGCAGGACGAGGTGAGGAGGCACGGATGCCCGAGACCATCGGGTACCAGGAGATCGCCGCCCATTACCGGCAGCAGATCCAGGACGGCACGCTTAGCCCGGGGGACCGCATGCCCTCCATGAGGGAGGTGTGCGAGCGCTTCGGCGTGGCTGGCACGACGGCAAATCGCGCGTACCGACAGCTCAAGATGGAGGGGCTGACGATCTCCCGCCCAGGTGTGGGAACCCTGGTTGCACCGGCCATCAGCAACAACATCGCCACCCGGGTGGCGATGTTCGAGGCGACTGGGAGCGCACTTGGCGGGGGCGAGTCCTCCCGCATCCTGGAAGTGGGAACGGTCGGCGCCGATTCCCTCGTGGCGCCGCGGCTGGACGTAACCCCCGGCACTCCCGTCTACGTCCGACGCCGAGTTGTGAGCCGTGGCGGAGTGCCGGTCCACGTGAGCAGCAGCTACTACCCGCCGTACGTCGTTGAGGTGACGCCCGAGCTGACCCAACCCACCAGCACTGGCGGATCCCGCGAGTTGGCGGCGGCACGGCTGGGGTCGCCGCAGGATCAGGTCCTCGAAGAGGTCACGTCACGCATGGCCACCGGAGCCGAAAAGGCGGCACTCGGTCTCACTGCGGGGGAAGTGGTCGTGACCCAGGTCGTACGGACCGTAACGCTGGTGGACGGGCGGGTTGTCGAGGTAGCAGTGAAGGTTGCTGGCGGCGACACGATCCTGAATTGGTCGTCATCGCTGAGGCCGACGACTCAGCCGTAGCTAGAATCCGCATGCACCCATTACATGACCGATGGGAGATGCCCATATGCGCAGTACAGAAGCGCTCTTACGGCTCACCGTGTCCGGCCTGATGTACGCCACGGGAGAGACCCAGGCGGACCTCGGCCGGGGCCTACGCCTAAGTCAGGGGCAGGTTTCACGCAAGCAATCCGGCGGTAACGGCGGCTCTTCGTGGACTCTGACTGACCTTGACCGACTGTCGGCCCACTACGGCATCCCCGTGCCCGACCTGCTATGCGGAGTCGATCACGCTGTTTCGCGACTGCCAGCGCGGCGGCGAGCGGCTACGGTCGGCGGACTCCAGACCGCCATCACCCTTTAAGAGATCGAACACGCTCCTTACGCGGCGTAGTGTCGCAAGCACCAGAACGTCAAAAAGGCCCGCCGGGAAAGCTCTCTCAGGGTTACCAGTCCTGAGACCCGACGGGCCGACCTAGCACAGGTCTATGGGCGAGTGTACCCATGTGGATGGCTGATCACGCGGACACGTCGCACAGACCGGAAAAGGACCGCCGTGGAAACGGCTGGATACACCCGACCCGATGACGACGACAGTCAAGGGGTGGAGCTTTACGGCCCCCTGGATGGCGGCCTGTACAGCTCACAACTCAAGGACTGGGTCCCTCTCTGCCCGCAGTTGCGGGACGGATCAGTTCGGCTGTACTGGACGATGCGCGCACTGGTGATCGAAAAACATGGCCCTGTTCGCAAGCTGACTCTGATGGAACTCTGCTACCTGCTGCCAGCCAAGCCGTCCAAGCCGGGAGAGAGCCCCAAGCCGTCCAGCGTCGCGCGGATCCGGTCGCTGCTCGCTGAGCTGACGTCGGTGTCCCTGGTGACCACACCCGACGGCAAACGACTCAAGACCTCCTCGCGCGTACGTGCCTCGGGTGAACCGCTTCGGATCCGCATCAATGACATGCCGCCGCGCGGCTACAGCGGTCCGCCGAACGCGTTCGCTGTCCTGGACGCGGTGCGCGCACCGGCCCGTGAGGCGGCCCGGAAGGCCGAGGCCCGTCGGGCCAGCCTGGAGTCGACCCGGAAGGCGGAGAAGAGAGCCGAGACAGCGGGCCAGATTTCTGGCCCGGCCCCCGGCGCGGGCCAGATTTCTAGCCCGTCGGGCCAGATTTCTAGCCCGTCGGGCCAGATTTCTAGCCCGCATCCGGCCGCTGGCCTGCAAGATCACGAACTCCCGTTCAGTCCTTCCACTCAGTCCTTCCGCTCAGCCACCCCCGTCCGTCCGTCCGTGTCTGTAGGTGGAGACGTGCGCGCGAACACGGACGGAGGGACGGACGGAGGGACGGACGGAGGCGGCGATGTTGTGGTTGAGGACCAGGACCAGGACCAGGCTCAGCCTGGCGGGGGCGCGGCGGCGGCTGACGCCGCGCCGCTGAACGACAACAGCGCAGCAGCAGCCGAGGCTGCTCCGGGTGCGGGTGGTTCCGCTGAGTGCGCGCCGATCGTGGGGACCCCGGGGGTGTTGCTGTTGACGGAGATCGGGGCCTGGCACCCGGAGTACCTGTTGACGGGTCAGACCTTGGTGGATCAGGGCTTGATGGTGACGGGGATGTTGGAGGCTGGTTGGAAGGGGGCGAGCATCCGGCAGGTGGTGACGGGGCGTCCGTTGCCGGTGCCGTTGACCCGTACGGTCGGTGCGATCGTGTCCGCCCGGTTGCGGCGGGCCGCTGCTGGTCCGGTGCCGTCGCCCACCGCCTCATGGGGTGTTCCTGCTCAGAGCAGTCCGGCGGACAGCGCGGCTGACCACTCCAGCACGGCCGTGGCCGGGCGCACGGTGGCCGAGGCGCTCACGCACCGGACGCAGTTTGAGTGCGAGGAGTGCGGTCGCCCCTGCGAGGACGGACGCGGCCTGTGTGGGGTGTGTGCGGGTTGGCCGCAGTGCACGACTGGTTGCGGGCGCCGGGTGGAGCACGGGGAGGTCTGCCCCAGCTGCGTGCAGGCCGCGGCGAGCGCGGGCATTTCCGTACATGCGGCCGCGGACGGGGTCTGTCCCGGGCACGACGGCCCGTGCGGACGTCCGGTTCTGACCCTGGGTCTGTGCGGAAGTTGCCGGATCAAGGTGGAGATGGACCGGGCCCGCGCGGACGCCGAGTGGCGGGCCTCTTGCGCGGCAGCGACCGCGGCGGTTGATGAGGCGGAAGCGGGGGGCCGCGCGACAGCCCCGTTCTAGCCGCTGTGTGCCCTGCTGGACCCCTGACAGGTTGTGTTGGTCCCCGAGTTGGGGTCGGGCTCTGGTGGGGGCTCAGCGGGGCGTCTGTGGCGTTTCGGGTTCGGTTGGGGCGCGGTGTGGGTAGGCTGCTCTCGTCCCGGGGCGCTCCTGGTCGCCGCGGGAGCAGCAGCACGTTGAAGAGGTGGGTGGCTCTCGACCCGGGGTCGTGGTGGCCGCGGTGAAGTTGACGGTGGTCACCGTGGTGCTGGTCTGGATGATCATGGTGCGGACCGCCCGGACCACCGGGGGCACCCCCTGGTTCTGCCATTGGTACATGCTGCAAAGCTGATGCAGGGCAGCCCCCGGTACTCGTGTCAAATCCGGGATCCTACACAGGCAGTCATCATGATGCAGTCGAGCCACCACCCTCCCCCTTGCCAG
>NZ_JBVHUE010000067.1:0-17066 GCF_055565515.1 Streptomyces sp. NPDC028419
CCGAGCATCCAACTCCGCATACGACAACGACTCCCCCACCGACTCCACCGCCACCGCACCCGGAGTCCGCGCCACCTGCCCCGCGAACAACTCCGGGAATGTCAAAGCCTCCGGCACCTCACCACCCGACACACCCCCACCCGACAACCACTCCAGCTCCTCACCCGACAACACCGAACCCACCACACCCGACACACCACCGACCACCGACTCCAACACCCGCACCACACGAGCGGCGATCGACTCCACCACCCCCCGCCCGAACACATCCGGACGGAAGGACCAGTGGATGCTCATCTCGTCGCCGCGCTGCATCACGATCAGCCCGAGCGGGTAGTGCAGGGAGTCCTCGACGGCCGCGTCCACCACGCCGAGCTGCTGTGCGGAGCTCTCCAGGGCGGCCGCGTCGACCGGGTAGTTCTCGAACACGACGAGCGTGTCGAAGAGCTCCCCCGTGCCGGTGATGCGCTGCAGGTCGGTCAGGCCCAGGTACTGGTGGTCCAGCAGGGCGGACTGCTGCTCCTGCAGCCGGACCAGCACGTCCAGCAGCGGCTCCGTGTGCGGGACGCGGACCCGCACGGGCAGCGTGTTGATGAACAGGCCGACCATCTTCTCCACACCGGCCAGCTCCGGCGGTCGGCCCGAGACCGTGGCGCCGAAGACGACGTCCTCCCGGCC
The DNA here is from genome assembly GCF_055565515.1 of Streptomyces sp. NPDC028419. NCBI lineage: Bacteria > Bacillati > Actinomycetota > Actinomycetes > Kitasatosporales > Streptomycetaceae > Streptomyces > Streptomyces sp. NPDC028419. The sequence continues at coordinate 679 of NZ_JBVHUE010000067.1, forward strand.
CGTGAGCGCGCCCAGCACCGCGCCCCAGGCGCCCTGGACCAGCGTGTTGACGGTCAGGCCGTGCTCGCGACCGACGGCGACCAGAGCGGAGACCAGGTCCTGGGGCAGGCGCTGCGTCCACCGCTGCGGCGCGGCGGTCGGGCGGTCCGCGCCCGCGGGGGCGAGCAGGGTCGGCTCGTCCACCCCGTCCAGTGCCGTGCGCCAGGCGTCCTCGGAGGCCTGCCGGTCCTGCGCCGCGAGCCAGCCGAGGTAGTCGCGGTAGGGGACCACCGCCGGCAGCGCGCCGTCGTCGCCGCGGCTCCCGTACAGCGCGAAGAGCTCCTCGACGAGCAGCGGCATGGACCAGCCGTCCACCGCGACGTGGTGCACGGTCAGGACGAAGCGGTTGCGGTCCTGGGCGAGCCGGATCAGGGTGCAGCGGATCAGGGGGGAGCGCTCCAGGTCGAACCGCTCGGCGCGGTCCTCGGCGAGCAGGCGCGCGACGGCGGCGTCCGCCGCGCTCGGGTCGAGGCCGGTCAGGTCGACCTCGTTCCAGGGCAGCTCGGCCGTGCGCGGGACGACCTGGAGCACCTGGCCCGCGTCCCCGGTGACGAAGCGGGCGCGCAGGTTGTCGTGCCGGCGCAGGAGGGCCTCGGCGGCGGCCCGCAGGGCGGGCCCGTCCACCGTCCCCTCCAGTTCGAGGGCGGACTGGATGGTGTAGACGTCCGCCTCCGCGGCGTCGTAGAGGCCGTGGAAGTGGAGCCCCCGCTGGAGCGGGGAGAGCGGCAGGACGTCCGCGAGCCCGCCGGGCGCGGCCTCCAGCCGGTCGATCTCGCTCTGGGACACCGTGACGAGCGGCAGGTCGGACGGCGTCAGGCCGCCGAGGTCCGCGGTGCGGGCGAGGGCGGCGAGGTCGCGCAACGCCTGGAACCAGAGCCGGGCGATCTCGCCCACCTCGGCGTCCGTCAGCAGCTCGGCCGGCCACGTCCAGGACGCCACCAGGCGCTGCCCGTCGGGGTGCGCGACGGCCGCGGCGTCGAGTTCCAGGGTGTGGGCGAGCGGCAGGCCGGCGTCGACGCCGTCGCCGAGGTCGCGCACCCGCACCGTGTCCGCGTCGGCGAGGTCGGCGGGGTCCGCCGCGCCCACGCGGCCCAGGTAGTTGAAGCCGATCTGCGGCGTCGGGTGGGCGGCGAGCTCGCGGGCGGTCTCCGGGTTGAGGTGGCGCAGCAGGCCGTAGCCGAGGCCCTTGTCCGGGATCGCGCGCAGCTGTTCCTTGACCTCCTTCAGCGCGCCGGCGAGGGACGGGGCCCGCGGGTCCAGCGACACCGGGTAGGCGCTGGTGAACCAGCCCACCGTGCGGGACAGGTCGAGGCCCTCGGCGATCTCCTCGCGACCGTGGCCCTCCAGGGCGACCAGGACGGCGCCGGCGTCACCGAGCCCGCGCTCGCGGCGCCAGCGGGCGACGGCGAGCGCGAGGGCCGTCAACAGCACGTCCTCGACACCGGCGTTGAACGCCTCCGGCAGCGTGCCGAGCAGCGGCTCGGACACGTCCGCCGCCAGCGTCGCCGTGAGCCGGCGACCGCTGCCCACCACGTCGTGCGCCGGGTCCACCCGGCGCGCGGCCAGCAGCGGATCCGCCGTGCCCGCGACCGTCTTCCACAGTTCCAGCTCGGCCGTGCGGTGCGGCGCGGACGCCTCGTCGGTCAGCAGCCGGGTCCAGCCGCGCAGGGAGGTGCCCACCGGGTCCAGTCGTACGGGTCGCCCCTCGCGGACGGCTTCGAGGGCGGCGGCCAGGTCCGGGAGCAGGATGCGCCAGGAGACCCCGTCGACCGAGAAGTGGTGCGCGACGAGGGCCAGTTCACCCGGCTCATCGGCCCCCCGGTCGAACCAGAGCGCCTCCAGCATCCGCCCGGCGGCCGGGTCCAGGCGCAGGACGGCGTCCCGCACCTCCCGCGCCGCGTCCGCGTCCGCGCCCGCGACCCGGCGCACGTGGTCCTCGGCGCGTACGGCGCCGACCGCGGCGGCCTCCAGGGACCACGCGGCGTCCGAGCCCCGGGTCAGCCGCAGCCGCAGGGCGTCGTGCCCGTCGAGCAGCGCCTGCACGGCGGTCCGGACGCCGGCCTCGTCGAGCCCCGCCGGAACCGGCAGGGACATCGTCTGGTGGAAGGTCCCGAGGGACCCGCCCAGGTCCAGCTGCGCGTGCATCGCCGGCGTCAGCGGGAGGGGCCCCACGCCGTCGTCCGCGGTCGTACGGGTGGCCCGTGCGCCCGGGTCGAGCGCGGCCAGGCGCGCCGGCGTCCGGTGCGCGAAGATCTCCCGCAGCGTGAGGGTCAGCCCGGCCTTGCGGGCGCGGTGGGCCAGTTGGATGGAGCTGATGCTGTCGCCGCCGAGCGCGAAGAAGCTGTCGTGCACGCCGGCCGCGGTGATGCCGAGGACCTCGGCGAAGAGCGCGCAGAGCGTTTCCTCGCGCGCGCCGCGCGGCGCGCGCGGCGCCTCTCCCGGTCCTTCCGGCTCCCCCGCCCCGTGCTCTTCGGCGTCCGGGGCCGGCCGGGCGGCCGGGACCAGGCGCGCACGGTCGGCGGCGGAGAACAGTTCGAGGGCGCCCACCTCCCGCCCGGGCTCGTGCGCGAAGACCTCCAGGAGGCCGAGGAAGCGGTCGAGGACCTCGCGGGCGGCGTCCGCGGAGAAGAGGTCCTGGCGGTGGTCGAGGCGGACCTCCATCCGCTCGCCGCGGACGGTGCTCTCCAGGTTGAGGGCGTAGTGGGTGGCGTCGTTGGTCGCGGCCGAGACGGCGCCCATGCGCGCCGCCGAGTCCCGCAGGCCGTCCGCGTCGACGGGGAAGTTGGCGAAGATCGTCATGGCGTCGAAGAGCTCGCCGACGCCGGCGGCCTGCTGGATGGCGGCCAGCCCGAGGTGCTTGTACGGGAGCAGCTCGGCCTGGGCGTCCTGCAGCCGGCGGACCTGCTCGCGCAGGGGCAGGGCGCCGTCGATCCGCAGCCGGACCGGGACGGTGTTGATGAACAGGCCGACCATGCTCTCGACGCCGGGCACCTCCGGCGGGCGGCCGGAGACGGTCTCGCCGAACACCACGTCGGAGCGGCCGGTCAGGCTGCCCAGGACCAGGCCCCAGGCCGTTTGGACCACGCTGCTCAGCGTGAGGCCGAGGGAGCGGGCCCGTGCGGTCAGGGCGCCGGCCAACTCGGTCGGCACGGCGTGGAGCAGCTTGCCGGGCAGCGCGGCCGCCGGGGCGGCGCCGGCCGGGGCGACCCGCGTGGGGCCGTCGATCCCGTCCAGGGCCCGGCGCCAGGCGGCTGCGGCCTCGGCCTCGTCCTGCCGCGCCAGCCAGGAGAGGTAGGTGCTGTACGGGGTGACCGGCGCCAGGCCGGTCGGGTCCGCGCCGTTGTCGTACAGGGCCATGAGCTCGCCGAGCACGAGCGGCATGGACCAGCCGTCCAGCACGATGTGGTGCGCGGTGACCGCGAAGCGGTACTCCTCGTCGGCCAGGCGCACCAGCGTGAAGCGCAGCGGGGGGACGGCCAGGTCGAACCGGCGCGTGCGGTCCGCGTGCAGCAGCCGGGACAGCTCGGCTTCGCGTTCCGCGTCGGTGGCGATCCCGCCGAGGTCCACCTCGGTCCATTCGGGCTCGACCTCGCGCAGGATCACCTGGACCGGCTCGCCGTTCTTGCGGTTGCGGAAGCTGGCCCGCAACGCGTCGTGGCGGTGCAGCACGGCCCGTACGGCGCCGAGCAGGAGCCCGGCGTCGACGGCGCTGCGCAGGTCCAGGGTCATCTGGAGCACGTACACGTCGCTGTCGGCGTCGCCCCCGTCGTAGAGGGCGTGGAAGAGCATGCCCTTCTGCAGCGGAGCCAGCGGCCAGATGTCGACGAATCCCGGCTTTGTCACGTCGCTCGTTCCATTCATCAGCTCAGACCACTCTCGAATTCGTCGATCTCGTCCTGTGACAGGGAGAGCAGGGACAGGTCGGACGGCGTGAAGCCGCCGGCCGCGGGGAGTTCCGCGTGCGTGACCAGGCCGTGCAGCGCCTCGAACCAGAGCTCCGCCAGCTCCTGTACGTCCTCCCGGGCGAACAGCGCGTCCGGCCAGGTCCAGCGGGCGTGCAGGCGCACTCCGTCGGTGCCCCGGACCGCCTCGGCCGAGAGGGTCAGGGCGTGGCGCAGCGGCGTGTGCGCGGGGCCGCCCGTGGCGGTCGGCCGCGGCCGGTCCTCGGGGGGCTGGTAGGTGAAGCCGATCTGGGGTTCGGGGTGACCGGCGAGCTTGCGGGCCGTCTCGGGGTTGTGGTGGCGCAGCAGCCCGTAGCCGAGCCCGCCGTCCGCGATCGCGCGCAGTTGTTCCTTGACCGCCTTCAGCGCGGTGCCCAGGGCCGGGTCGCCGGAGCGCACCTCGTCCGGCGAGAGGTCACCGGGGTCGAGGGCCGCCGGGTATCGGGCGGCGAACCGCCCGACCGTCCGGGAGACGTCGATTCCCTCGGCGAGCGGCACGCGGCCCGTGCCCTCCAGGGCGACCAGCACCGCGCTGCCGTCACCGACGCCCCGTTCGCGGCGCCATCGGGCGACGGCGAGGGCGAGTCCGGTCAGGAGCACGTCCTCGACGTCGGCGTTGAACGCCTGCGCGACCCGTCCCAGCAGCGGCTCGGCCACGCCGGCGGGCAGCGTGAGCTCCGTCTCGCGCGCCGATCCCCGCACGTCGGCGGCGGGGTTCAGCGGGCGGTCGGCGAGCAGCGGGTCGTCGGTCGCCACGATCTCCCGCCACAGCGGGAGCTCCGCCACCCGGGACGGCTCCAGGGCCGCCCCGGCGAGCGCGCGCGCCCAGCTGCCGTACGGGGTCGCCGCGGGGGCGGGCGCCACGGGCCGGCCGGCCCCGGCGGCCTCCCAGGCCGCTTCGAGGTCCTGCCGCAGGACCCCTGCGGACGCCTCATCGGCGGCCAACCGGTGCGTAATGAGCGCCAGTTGCCCGGCGGTGTCGGATCCGGCATCGAACCAGACGGCCGTCACGACCACGCCGTCCGCCGGCGCCAGCCGCCGCACCGCCGCCGCGACCTCCTCGTCCACCTGGGCCGCGTCCCGGGCGGCGACCCGGGTGATCAGGTCCTCCGCACGGACCGAGGCGGCCGCGGCCACCTCCAGCGACCAGCCGGACTCGGTGTCGGGCGTCACCCGCAGCCGCAGCGCGTCGTGGCGGTCCAGGAGGGACCGCACCGCCGCGCGCACCGCCTCCTGCCCCACGCCCGCCGGTACGGGGAGGAGTTGCACGCGGTGCCCCGTGTCCTCGGGCGCGTCGCGCCCGAGGAGCGCGAGCACCGGTGCGGTGAGCGGCAGCCCGCCCGCCGCGTCCTCGGACCGTTCGCGGGCTACGGCGTCCGCGTCCTGCTGGGGCATCCGGGCGAGCGCGCGTGCGGTCTTGTGCTTGAACACGTCGCGCAGGCCGATCCGCACACCGGATTCGCGGGCCCGGCCGGCCAGTTGGATGGCCATGATGCTGTCGCCGCCCAGTGCGAAGAAGTCCTCCTCCGGTCCCGCGCCCTCGATCCGCAGCACCTCGGCGAACAGCCCCGCAAGGAGCTCCTCGCGCCGGCGCACCTCGGGGGTCGGCGCTCCCGGCCCGGCCGGTTCCGTGTCCTCGCCGGACCGTCCGGCCAGCACCAGGCGCTCCAGGAGCGCCGGCCGCACCGCGGCCCACCAGCGGGCGGGCGCGTCGCCACCGGTGCCACGCACCGGTGCGTCGGCGCCGGCCGCCAGGCCCTCCAGCACGCCCCGCAGGGCGTCCAGGAGCGCGGTGATCTCGGCTCCGCTGAACATGTCGGGCCGGTACCCGATCCGGCAGTGCAGCGCGGTTCCGTCCAGACCGGCGTCGAGGGTGATCGGGAAGTGCGAGTTGTCGCCGTTCATCTCGACGTCGACGGCCCGCAGTCCGTCACCGCCGTCACCGAAGCCGGCGCCGTCCGCCGGCGTGTTCTGGAAGACCAGCAGCGTGTCGAAGAGCTCTCCCGTCCCGATCGACCTCTGGAGGTCCATCAGGCGCACGAACTGGTGGTTCATCAGGTCCACCTGCCGGTCGGCGAGGTCGCGCAGGAACCGCGCGACCGTGGCCCCGGGCTCGACGCGGACGCGGACCGGGACGGTGTTGATGAACTGGCCCACCATCCGCTCGATGCCGGGCACCTCGGGCGGCCGCCCGGAGACCACCGCGCCGAAGACGACGTCGTCGCGCCCGGTGATCCGGCTCAGGAGCAGTCCCCACGCCCCCTGCACCACGGTGTTCATCGTGAAGCCGTGCCGTGCGGCGAGCGCCGCGAGGCGAGCGGTCGCGTCGCCCGGCATCATCAGGGAGACCTTCTCCGGCACGACGGGCGGCCGGTCGGGGTCGGCGGGAGCCAACAGGGTCGGCTCGCCGAGGCCGGCCAGTTCGCGCGCCCAGGCGGCGTCCGAGGCGGACCGGTCCCGGGCCGCCAGCCAGCCGAGGTAGTCGCGGTAGGCGGGGACGGGGGGCAGCTGCGCCGCGTCGCCGCCGGCCCGGTAGATCCGGACGAGTTCGCCGATGAGGATCGGGGTCGACCAGCCGTCCAGCAGCAGGTGGTGGAAGGTCATCACCATGCGGTGGCGTTCCGGGGCCAGGCGCAGCAGCGCGCACCGCAGCAGCGGGGGCCGGTCGAGGTCGAAGCGGCGGGCCGCCGCCTCCTCCATGACCCGGGCCACCTCCGTCGTGCGCTCGGCGTCGCCCAGGGCGCTCAGGTCGATGTCCTCCCAGGGCAGCCGGTTCTCGCCCAGCAGGAACTGGACGGGCTGGGCGAGCCCTTCGTGGGCGAAGCCGACGCCCAGGTTCGCGTGGCGGTGCAGCAGGGCCCCTACGGAGCGGCGCAGGACGCTCGCGTCGAGCGGCCCCTCCAGGTCGAGCCCGAACTGGACGGTGTAGACGTCCGGCCCCAGGTCGTTGTAGAGGCTGTGGAAGACCAGCCCCTCCTGGAGCGGGGTGAGCGGGAGGACGTCGACCAGGGCGGGCCGGCCCGCTTCCAGGTGCTCGATCTCCTGCTGGCTGAGGTCCACCAGCGGGAAGTCGGCGGGCGTGCGCCCGCCGCCGCCCGCACGTCCCGCGTGGGCGACCAGCGCCGCCAGCGCGCGCTCCCAGTCGTGGGCCAGCCGGAGCACGTCCTGCTCGGTGAGCACCGCGTCGGGCCAGGTCCAGCGGACGGACAGGCGGGGACCGTCGGCGTGGTCGACGACGGCCGCTTCGATGCGCAGGGCGTGGCCGAGCGGTGCGTCCGGGTGGTCGCCGGCGCCGTGCGGCGCCGTGTCCGCGAAGCGGCCCTGGTAGGCGAACCGGATCTCCGGCTCGGCGTGGCGGGCGAGCAGCGGCACGGTCTGCGGGTTGACGTGGCGCAGCAGCCCGTAGCCCACGCCGTGGGCGGGGACGCCGGCGAGCCGTTCCTTGGTCGACTTGAGCACCGAGGCGATCCGGTCGCCCTCCGGGAGGGTGCCTCCGGGTGCGGGGACGTCCAGGAGCAGCGGGTGCGTCACGGTGAACCAGCCGGCCGTGCGGGACGGCTCCGGCTCAGGCGTCGCGGCCCGGCCGTCCCGGTCCAGGGTCACCAGGACACCGGCCCCGGTCTCCTGGCCGCGGCGGCCGCGGTGCTCGCCGACCGCGGCGGCCACCGCCGCGAGCAGGACGTCCGCCACGCCGGTGGCGAAGCGCGCCGTGACCTGGTCGAGGAGCGGCGTCGTCGCGGCGGCCGGGAGCACGCGCTCGAGGCTGCGGGCCGTACGGGTCAGGTCACGAGCGGGATCGAGGGGGCGGTCGGCGAAGGGCGGGGCGGGGGCGCCGAGCACGGCGTCCCAGTACGGGAGTTCCTCCAGGAGGTCGGGTGCGGCCGCCTTCCGGGCCAACTCCTGCGCCCACGCCCGGTAGCTGCGGCCGAGCGGGGCGGCCTCGCCCTCCCCGAGGGCGCGCACGTCGTCCGCCAGGACGGCGAGGGAGCCCTCGTCCGCCGCCAGCCGGTGCACGACGAGGAGGAGCCGGTGGGTCGTCCCGGGGCCGGCGTCGAACCAGACCGCCTGCGCCACGACCGCGTCCTGCGGCGCGAGCCGGGTCCGGGCGGCCGCGGCCTGCTCGCGGACGACGGCGTCGACGTCGTCCTCGCCCAGCCCCTGGACGTCGACGCGCAGCGGCGTCAGGTCCACGGCGCCGCCCCGGGGCAGCGCCTCCAGGCTCCACAGGAGGTTGCCCGCGCGGCGGGTGAGGCGCAGCCGCAGCGCGTCGTGGCGGTCCACCAGGGCGCGCAGGGCCGCGCCGATCCGCTGCGCGTCCCAGTCGGCCGGCAGGGGGACCAGGGCCGTGCCGCTGAGCTGCTCGAAGGCGCCGCCGCGCTCGCGCAGCAGGTGCATGGCCGGGGTGAGGGGGATCTCCCCGACGCCCGCGTCGTCGTCGGGGTGGGCGTCGGTGTCGCCGTCGGCCTCGTCCGTCAGGACGACGGCGACCGCAGCGAGCTCTTCGACGGTGCGCCGGCGCAGTACGTCGGCGGCCGTGAATTCGAGTCCCGCCTCGCGGGCGCGGCTGACCAGCTGGATGGAGACGATGCTGTCCCCGCCCAGCTCGAAGAAGCTGTCGTCGATGCCGACATCGGCCACGCCGAGCACCTCCGCGACGAGTCGGCAGAGCGCGGTCTCCTTCGCGTCGCGCGGCGCGCGGCCCTGGGGCCGGACGCCGAAGTCGGGTTCCGGCAGGGCCTTGCGGTCCACCTTGCCGTTGGCGCTGAGCGGGAGCTCCGCCAGCGTCGTGTAGGCGACGGGGACCATGTACTCGGGCAGGCGGGCCGCGAGGTGCTCGCGGAGCAGCTCCGCCTTCGGCGCCCGGGACCCCTTGGTGACGACGTAGGCGACCAGTTGCTGTCGGCCCGCGGCGTCCTCGTGGACGAGCACGGCCGCGTCGGCGACCTTCGGGTAGGTCGCGAGCGCCGATTCGATCTCGCCGAGCTCGATGCGGAAGCCGCGGAGCTTGACCTGGTCGTCGGAGCGGCCGACGAACTCCAGCTCGCCGCCGGCGTTCCAGCGCACGACGTCGCCGGTGCGGTAGAGGCGCTCGCCGGGCGCCCCGAACGGGTCGGCCACGAACCGCTCCGCCGTCAGGGCCGGCCGGTCGAGGTAGCCCCGGGCCAGTCCGGCCCCCGCGAGGTACAGTTCGCCGGCCGTGCCGGGCGGTACGGGTCGCAGCGTGCCGTCGAGGACGTAGAGGCGGGCGTTCCACAGCGGCCGGCCGATGGGGGCCGGGCCGTCCCCGGTGAGCGCGCCGCTCATCGTGGCGTACACCATCGCCTCGGTCGGTCCGTAGGCGTTGATCAGGCGCCGGCCCCGTGACCAGCGCGCCACGTGGTGCGGCGCGATGGGTTCGCCGCCGGTGACCATGGTGCGCAGCGTGGGCAGTTCGACGTCCGGCAGGGTGGAGATGACGCCCGCGGTCGTGTGCAGGTGGGTGATGCCGTGCCGCTCGATGAGCGTGGCCAGCTCCTGCCCCACGGGGGAACGGTGGCCCTCGGGCAGGACCAGTGCGGCGCCGCTCAGCAGGGAGAGCGCCAGGTCTCCGACGGACACGTCGAAGCTCGGGGAGACGGACTGCAGGACCCGGGCGTCCGGCCCGCCCCGCAGGTTCTCCCGCTGCGCGCCGATCATGCTCGCGAATCCGGTGTGGGTGACCACGACGCCCTTGGGGCGGCCGGTGGAGCCCGAGGTGTAGATGACGTACGCGGGGTGGGTCACGGACAGCGGTGCGGTGCGGTCCCGGTCGGTCGGGTCGGTGACGGGCATCGCGGCCAGCGCGGTACGGGTCCCGGGCGCGTCGGTGACCACCGCGCCGGCGGCCCAGGAGGGCTGGTCCCCGGCGGTGTCCCCGGCGGTCTCCCGGGTGGTCAGCACCAGCGCCGCCGCCGCGTCCCGCACGGTGAACCCGATGCGTTCGGCGGGGTACCCGGGGTCCACCGGCAGGTAGGCCGCGCCCGCCTTGAGCACGCCGAGCGTGGCCGCGATCCAGTCGACGGACCGCGGCACCACGACGGCGACCCGCTGTTCGGGGCCGATGCCCCTCGCGATGAGGAAGTGGGCCCACTGGTTGGCGAGCGCGTTGAGCTCGCCGTAGGTCAGCGACCGGTCGCCGCAGACCAGTGCCACCCGTTCGGGGTCGCTCGCGACGTGCGCTTCGAAGAGGGCCGGGAAGGTGGCCGCTGCGACCGGACGCCCGGTGGTGTGCCACTCCTCCAGGACCTGGCGGCGCTCCGCGGCCGAGAGCAGGTCGAGCTGGCCGACGGGCCGGCCGGGGTCCGCGGAGGCCGCGTCGAGCAGCGTCACGAACCGTCGCACCAGCTCCTCGACACCGGCGCGGTCGAAGACGTCCGTCCGGTAGTCCACGCGACCGGCGAGGCCGGCGGGGGCGCCGTTCTCGTCGTGTTCCTCGCCGAGCTCCACGCCCAGTTCGAGCTTGGACGAGGCCAGCTCCACGGTTTCGACGCCGACCGTCAGACCCGGCAGCTCCAGCCGGGCGGCCCGGTTGTTCTGGAAGGAGAGGAAGACCTGGAACAGGGGGCTGTGCGCCACGGAGCGCTCGGCGCCCAGGTGGTCGACGAGCCGCTCGAAGGGCACGTCCTGGTGGGCGTAGGCGGCCAGGTCCGCGGCCCGTACCCGGGCCACCAGCTCGGCGAAGGTGGGGTCGCCGGAGACGTCGGTCCGCAGCACCAGGGTGTTGACGAAGAATCCGACGAGGTCGTCGAGGGCCTGGTCCGTGCGGCCGGCGACGGCGGTTCCGATCGGGATGTCGGTGCCGGAGCCCAGTCGGCTCAGCAGCGTGGCGAGGCCCGCCTGCACGACCATGAAGAGACTGGCCTGGTGGGCGCGGGCCAGGTCGGCGAGGCGCGCGTGCAGGGCGGCGTCGACGGTGAACTCGAAGGATCCGCCGCGGTGGCTCACCTCGGGCCCGGGCGGCAGGCTGGAGGGGAGCTCCAGTTCCGCGGGCGCCCCGGCCATCGTGGTCTCCCAGAAGTCCAGTTGGCGCGAGATGAGGCTGTCGGGGTCCTCTTCGCTGCCCAGCAGTTCCCGCTGCCACAGGGTGTAGTCCGCGTACTGCACGGGCAGCGGGGCGAACTCGGGTGCGCGCCCTTCCCTGCGGGCCGCGTAGGCCACGGAGAGGTCCCTGGCGAGCGGGCCGTTCGACCAGCCGTCGGTGGCTATGTGGTGGACGCTCAGGAGCAGTACGTGCTCGGTGTCCGAGAGGACGAACAGGGTGGCGCGCAGCGGGAGTTGGACCGCCAGGTCGAATCCCCGCTCGGCGGCCGCGCGCATCGCCTCGGGCAGGTCCTCCTCGGTGGTGCGCACGCTCTCCACGGGCACGACCGCCGCGGCCGGGTCCAGGACGGACTGTCGCGGCCGGCCACCCTCCTCGGGGAAGACGGTGCGCAGGCTCTCGTGTCGCGCGACGAGGTCCGCCAGCGCGCCGGTCAGCGCCGGTCGGTCCAGGGCGCCGGACAGCCTGATGCCGATGGGGATGTTGTAGGTACTGCTCTCGCCCTCCAGCCGGCCGAGGAACCACAGGCGGCGCTGGGCGTACGACAGCGGGATCTGGGCGGGTCGTTCACGCACGTCGAGGGCGGGCCGGTCGCGGTGGCCGGGGGTGATCTCCGCCGCCAGCAGGGCGGGCGTGGGGGCGTCGAAGACGGCCCGCACGTCCACCTCGGTGCGGAAGGCCGCCCGCACCCGGCTGAGCAGCCGGATCGCGCTCAGCGAGTTCCCGCCGAGGGCGAAGAAGTCGTCGTCCACGCCGATCTGCGGCACCTGCAGGACCTGGGCGAACAGGCCGCACAGGATCTCCTCCTGCGGGGTCCGGGCGATGCCCTCGACCGCGGCGGTGGTGAACTCGGGTGCGGGCAGGGCCGCGCGGTCGAGCTTGCCGTTCGGGGTCAGGGGCAGCGCGTCCAGCAGGACGACCGCGTCCGGGACCATGTACTCCGGCAGCAGGCCGGCGACCCGCTCGCGCACGGCCTGCCCGTCGACCACGGCTCCGGGCCCGGGCACGACGTACGCGACGAGCTGCTGGGCGTCGGGCCGGTCGGTGCGGACGACCACGGTCTGCGCGGCGACGCCGGGGTGGGCGGCGACGGCGGCGACGATCTCGCCGAGTTCGATGCGGTGGCCCCGGACCTTGACCTGGTCGTCGGCGCGGCCGACGAAGACCAGGTTCCCGTCCGGCTGGCGGCGCACCACGTCGCCGGTCCGGTACATCCGTTCCCCGGCCGGGCCGAAGGGGTCGGCGACGAACCGTTCGGCGGTCAGGGCCGCCCGGTTCAGGTAGCCCCGGGCCAGGCACGGTCCGGCGACGAACAGCTCGCCCGGCGTGCCCACGGGTGCGGGCCGCAGGTTCGCGTCCAGCACGTAGGCCCGTACGTTGCCCTGCGGGCGGCCCATGGGGACCGGGCCGGAGGGCACGGCGGCCCCCGGCTCGATGCGGTACTCGGTGACGTTCACCGTGGCCTCGGTGGGCCCGTAGACGTTCCAGACGGTCGCGTGCGGGTGGCGCTCGCGCCACGGCGCCAGCGCCTCGCCCACGAGCGCCTCGCCGCCGAGGAGCAGTTCGGTCGTCGGGGAGTACTCCCGCGGCAGGGCGCCGAGCAGCGGCAGGTGGCTGGGGGTGGCCTTCATGAAGGTGCACGGCGTCGCGGCCAGGCGCGCGGTGAGCGCCGCGTCCTCGGCCAGGTCGCCGATGACCACCGCGCCCCCGACGGTCAGGGGGGTGAACAGCGCGGTGACGGTGAGGTCGAAGGAGACCGGCGAGTGCAGCAGTGCGACGCCCGCGGCTCCCGGGTAGAGACGGCCGGTCCAGCGGAGGTAGTCGACGACGCTGCGGTGGCTGACCACCACGCCCTTCGGCTGCCCGGTGGAACCGGAGGTGTAGATGACGTAGGCGGGGTTCTCGCTGGTCAGGGGTGCGGTGCGGGCCGCGTCGACGGGGTCGGCGGTGGGGCGCAGCGCGAGGGCGGCGACCGTGGCCGGGGCGTCGAGGAGGAGCCGTTCGACACCGGTGTCCGGCAGCCGGGAGGCCACCTCGCCGGTGGTGACCACCAGCCGCGGCGCGGAGTCCGTCAGCACGTAGCGGATGCGCTCCCGCGGATGGGCGGGGTCGACCGGAACGTAGGCCGCCCCGGACTTCAGGACCGCGAGGAGGGCCACGACGAGCTCCGCGGACCGCTCGACGGCCACGGCGACGAACGTCTCCGGTCCGGCGCCCCGGGCGATCAGCTCGTGGGCGAGCCGGTTCGCCCGCGCGTTCAGCTCGCCGTAGGTGAGCTCGCCCGCACCGGACACCAGGGCCGGGGCGTCCGGCGTACGGGCCGCCTGGTCCTGGATCAGCTCGGTGACGGCCGCGTCGGAGGCGGAGGTGAGCGGGCCGTTCCACCCCTGGGTCAGCCGTTCCCGTTCGGCCCCGTCGAGGGTGTCGAGCCGACCGACCGGCAGCTCCGGGGTGGCGGCGACGGCCTCCAGCACCCGGCGCATCTGGCCGACGACGTCCCGGGCCGCGTCCGCGTCGAAGAGGTCCGGACGGTAGTACCAGTTCAGGACGGTCCGTCGGCCCTCGTGCATCACCACCATGCCGAGCGGGTAGTGGTTGTCGCCCCGGGTGTCCACCTGGGAGAGGGTGAGGCCGTGCACCGGCGGCTGCCCGTCCTGGGCTTCCGGGGGGAAGTTCTCGAAGACGACGGCCGTGTCGAACAGGGTGCCGAGGCCGGCGATCTGCTGCAGCTCGGAGAGTCCGAGGTAGTGGTACGCGAGGAGGTCCACCCGCTGCTCCTGCACCCGGGCCAGGGTGTCGATCAGCGAGAGCGCGGGGTCGAGGCGGACCCGTACGGGCACGGTGTTGCTGAAGAGGCCGACCATCGATTCGACGCCGGGCAGCTCGGGCGGCCGGCCGGAGACCGTTTCGCCGAAGAGCACGTCGTCCCGCCCGGTGAGCCGCGACAGTACGATCCCCCACGCGCCCTGGACGACGGCGTTCATCGTCAGCCCGTGCGCACGGGCCCGCTCGCCGAGCGCGGCCGACAGCTCCGGCGGCAGCTGGTCCACCACGCGCCCGGGCAGTACGGACTCGCCGGCCGCGGCGCCGGGGGCGACCAGGGTGGGCTCGTCCACTCCGGCCAGTGCGGTGCGCCAGGCGGCCACCGCCTCGCTCCGGTCCTGGGCGGCGAGATGGGCGAGGAAGTTCTTGTAGGGGGCGACCGGGGGCAGGGTGGCGGCGTCGCCGTGGTGCCCGTACAGCTCGAAGAGCTCCGCGGCCAGCACGGGTGCCGACCAGCCGTCGAGCAGCAGGTGGTGCGCGGCGAACAGCAGCCGGTGGAGGTCCTCGCCCAGCCGGATGAGCGTGAAGCGCAGCAGCGGCGGGCGCTGCGGATCGAAGCGTCGGCCGCGTTCCTCGGTCAGCAGCCGGTCCAGGGCGGCTTCCTGTTCCGCGCCCGCCAGATCGCTGAAGTCCAGGTCCTGCCAGGCGAGTTCGACCCGGTCCGGGATGAGCTGTACGGGTCGCCCGTCCGCCGTGTAGTGGAATCCGGCGCGCAGGCTGTCGTGGCGGACCAGCAGCCCGCGCACGGCCGCGCGCATCGCCTCGACGTCCAGGCTCCCGCGCACGTCCACGGCGAGCCGCGTGATGTAGACGTCCTCGGCCCGCTGGTCGTAGGCGGTGTGGAAGAGCAGGCCCTCCTGGAGCGGGGAGAGCGGCAGCACGTCGATCAGGCCGGGCTGGGCCGCCTCCAGCGCGTGGATGTCGTCCTGCGTCAGGGCCACCAGGGGCAGGTCGGAGGGGGTGAATCCGCCGCCGGCCGTGGGCCGCTCGGTGTGGGCGACCAGGGCTTCCAGGACCCTCGTCCACAGCTGCGCCAGCTCGCGCACGTCCTGCTCGGCGAGCAGGTCCCCCGGCCAGGTCCAGGTGGCGCCGAGCCGCGGCCCGTCGGCGTGCGTCATCGTCACGGCGTTGACGGAGAGGGTGTGGGGCAGGGCCGTGTCCCGGTCCGCGCCGCCGCCGAGACCGCCCTGGTCCGCGTCGGTGGCGGAGCCCAGGTGGCCCAGGTAGTTGAAGCCGATCTGCGGCTCGGAGAACTTCGCGAGGGCGACGGCGCTGCGGGGGTTGAGGTAGCGCAGCAGGCCGTAGCCGATGCCGTTGTCGGGAATCGCCCGCAGCTGCTCCTTGACCGCCTTCAGGGCCGTGGCCAGGGCGGGGCCGGCCGCCTCGATCTGCGCGGCCCCGACGGTGCCGGGGTCCAGGCGCACGGGGTACAGGCTGGTGAACCACCCCACCGTGCGGGAGAGGTCGACGTCCGGGGCGATCTCCTCGCGCCCGTGTCCCTCCAGCCCGACGAGCACGGCGGAGCCGTCGCCCCGGCCCCTGCCCCGGCGCCACTCGGCGACGGCGATGGCCAGGGCGGTCAGCAGGACGTCGTTGGCGCCGGCGCGGAAGGCGGCGGGGACCTTGCCGAGCAGGGGCTCGGTGACGGCCGCGGGCAGCTCGACGGTGAGGTGCCCGGCCCGGGCGAGGGTGTCCCGCGCGGGATCCAGGGGACGGTCGGTGAGCAGCGGGTCCGGGGTGGACAGGACGTCCCGCCACAGGGGCAGTTCCCGGATGCGGGCCGGCTCGCCGGCGGCCGCCGCGAGGTGCTGGGCCCAGCGGCGGAAGGAGGTGCCGACGGGCTCCAGCTCCAGCGGACGGCCCGCGAGGGCGGCGGCGAGGGCCTGCTCCAGCTCGGGGAGCAGGATGCGCCACGACACCCCGTCGACGGCCAGGTGGTGGATGACCAGCAGAAGTCGGCCGACGGCGCGCGGTCCGGCGTCGAACCAGACGGCCTGCACCATGGTGCCGGCGCCGGGGGCGAGCCGCTGCTGCGCGGCGGCGAACTCGTCCTCGGTCAGGGCGGCCAGTGCTTCGGCGTCCAGACCCGCCACGTCGACGCGGTGCAGGAGGTCGGCGGCCGGGACCGCGCCGCGCGGCGCGACCTCCAGGGCCCAGTCCTCCAGGTCCTCGACGTCCTCGATCCGGGTCAGCCGCAGCCGCAGCGCGTCGTGGTGGTCCAGGAAGGCCTGGAGGACCTCGGCGAGCTGCTGGCGCCCCAGGCCCGCGGGCACGGGGACGGGCATGGCCTGGTTGAACTGGTCGACCGGACCGCCGCGTTCGCTGAACCAGTGGATGACGGGGGTGAGGGGAACTCCGCCGATTCCGTCGTCGGCCGATCCGCGAACGGGTGCGGCGGCCTCCTTGGCGACAGCCACGAGGGCCTCCACTGTTTTGTGTGTGAATACGTCCCGGGGACTGAAATGCAACCCCGCCTTACGCGCCCGACCCACCAACTGGATCGAAATGATGCTGTCGCCACCCAACTC
>NZ_JBVHUE010000068.1:0-17017 GCF_055565515.1 Streptomyces sp. NPDC028419
CCCCCCCCCCCCCCCCCCCCCCCCCCCCCCCCCCCCCCCCCCCCCCCCCCCCCCCCCCCCCCCCCCCCCCCCCCCCCCCCCCCCCCCCCCCCCACTGCGGCACGGCACTGCGGCACGGCACTGCGACACGGCGGTATCGCGGGGTACCCCGGCGACTCAGTCCGTGAGGGCGATCTTCCCGTTGGACGATGCCGGCGCGGGGGCCGCCTCCGGCTTGGCGGTGAGGCCCTTCAGCAGCTGGGCCAGGTCGACTCCGGTGGTGGAGCCGAGGAGCTCCATGCCCTGGGCGACGTTGTCGGCGACGGTGCGGGAGAGCTTGCTGGCGCCGTCGGTGGAGATGACGGTCATCTTGTCGATGGCGGACAGCGGCTCGGCGGCCTTGGCCACGACCTGCGGCAGCGCCTCGACCATCATCTGGATCATCGCCGCGTCGCCGTACGTCTCGAAGGCCTCCGCCTTCTTCTGCATGGCCTCGGCCTCAGCCGAGCCCCTGGCCAGGATGGCCGCGGCCTCCGCGTCGCCTTCCAGGCGCACGGCCTCCGCGATCGCGGCGCGCCGGGCGCGCTCGGCCTCACCGCGCTTGGCGCCCTCGATGGCCTCCGCCTCGGCGAGGGCGGAGCGGCGCTGCTTCTCGCCCTCACCGGTCAGCCGGGCCCGCTCGGCCTCGCCCTGGGCCGCGGCGATGGCCGCGAGGCGCTCGGCCTCGGCCTGCTTGACCCGGGCGACCCGCTTGGCCTCCGCCTCCTGCTCGGCCTCGTAGCGGCGGGCGTCGGCGGGCTTGCGGACCTGGGTGTCGAGCTGGCGGTCGGTCAGGGCCGCCTGGCGCTCGGCGACCTTCTCCTGCTCGCCGAGGATCTGCTGCTGCCGGTCGGCCTCGGCCAGCGGGCCCGCGGCGTTGGCCTGGGCCGCGGCCGCGTCGGTCTCCGCCTTGATCTCGGCCTGGCGCAGGTACAGCGTCCGCTCGGCGACGGCGATCTCCTCCTCGGCCTTCAGCCGCGCCTGCTCGGCGGCCCGGCGGGAGCTGGCCTCGGCGATGTCGGCCTCCTGCTTGGCGCGGGCGGCCTCCGGCCGGCCGAGGTCCTCCAGGTAGGAGCCCTCGGTGGTGATGTCCTGGATCTGGAAGGCGTCCAGGACCAGGCCCTGGCCGGACAGGCTGGCCTCCGCCTCCTCGGCGACCTGCCCGGCGAAGGCGGCGCGGTCGCGGATGATGTCCTCGACCGACATCCGGCCCACGATCGCGCGCAGGGCTCCGGAGAGCACTTCCTGGGTGAAGCCGACGATGCCGTCCTGCTGCTGGAGGAAGCGCTGGGCCGCGGCGCGGATGGCGTCCTCGTTGCCGCCGACCTTGACGATCGCGACGCCTTCGAGGTTGGCCTTGATCCCGCGCAGCGTGACCGCGCCGCGGACCGCGATCGGGATGTGCCGGCTGGAGAGGTCCAGGCTGTAGCGCTGCTGGACGAAGGGGACGACGAAGACTCCGCCGCCGACCACGACCTTCTGGCCCGTGTTGTCCGTCGAGGTCCGGCCGGTCTCGGGGTCGGTGGACCGCTTGCCGCGGCGGCCCGTGATGATGAACGCCTCACTGGGGCCGGCCACCTTGTAGCGCGTGACGACGGCGAGGGCGAGCAGGACGAGGAGTACGACGACTCCCACGACCGCGAAGACGACTGGACTCATGATGGATCCCCTCTGCCTCCCCCGTGGGGGCAGACCGGTGGTGTACGTACAGGTGAGGTGCCGGTGTCAGCGCTCGACGGCGCGGACGGTGACCGAGGAGGAGGACGGCGTCGCCGTCACCCAGACCTCGGTGCCGTGTGCCAACGGGCCCTCGGCGGTGGCCGCGTACTTCACCGGCTGTCCGGCCAGCCGCAGCAGGACCTCGCCGTAGCCGGTCGCCGGAATCGCGGTGACCACGGTGCCGGTCGAGCCGACGAGGTCGCCCTGGTGCGGGGCGATCCCGCTGCCGCTGCGCACCAGGGCGCGGCCGAGCCGGTACGCCGCCCAGCCCGCGCCGGCTCCGGTGACGGAGCCGGCCGCGGTCGCGACCCCCGGCCCGAAGCCCGTGGCGCCGAGCACGATCGCCCCCGTGAAACCGAGCATCGACACGAAGCCCGCGACCACCGGAAGCGACAGCCAGCCGTCGAACAGGCCGCCGAGCGCCCCGTCGAAGACCCCTTCCAGCACCCCGTCGAAGACGAGGGAGAAGGCCAGCAGGGCGATCCCCGTGATGCCGAGACCAAGAAACAAGCTCATGAGCACCTCCCCGCCCGGAGTGTGTTCGCGCCGGACAACGGCATGGTGTCAGCCGGGGAGGACTCGGCACATTGCCAACCTTCGGCAATCTTTACGCTTCTTTAACGCATACCGGCGGAAGATCGGGAGCCGCCGGGAGCGGCGCGGGGGGGCGAGGGCGCGGTCAGCCGTCCCCGTGGTCCGGCCAGGCCAGCAGTCGGGCGCCGATCACCGCGGTCTGGAGCGTGTAGCGGTTCAGCGGGTCCGCGGGGTCGGCCCCGGTCAGCGTGTGGATGCGCTCCAGCCGGTACGTGAGCGCCCGCGGGCTGAGCGAGAGGCGACGGGCCGCCTCCGTCGAGACGCAGCCGCTGTCGAAGAAGGCGGTCAGGGTGTCGAGCAGCGGCCGGGCGCCGCCCCGGGCCGCGCGCAGCGGCCCGAGGACGCTCTCGACGAGGTCGGCCATGGCCTGCCGGTCGCGGGTGAGCACCGGGAAGACGAGCAGGTCGACCGCGTGCAGCACCGGCCCGTCGAGGCCCATCCGCAGGGCGAGGTCGAGCGCGTTCAGCGCCTCTTGGTAGGAGTGGACGACCCCGCCCGGGCCGGGGTGCGTGCGGCCGATCGCGACCCGGCCGCCGTGGGTGGCCGTGTGCGCCCGCTCGGCGAAGTGGGCCAGGACGTCCGGCTGGTCCCCCGGGGCCACGCAGATCAGCCGGCCGTCCTTCGTGGTCAGCAGGATCTGCCGGCCCGGGAAGCGGGCCAGGACCGCGGACTCGATGCCGCGGGCCACCGGGTAGCCGTCGTCGTACGGCTCCGGGCCCGCCGCCACGGCGACGGCGTGGGACTGCGACAGGCGCAGCCCGAAGCGCTCGGCGCGCTCCGCCAGCCGGCCCAGGTCGCTGCCGCCGTAGAGCAGGTCGTCGATGAACTCCCTGCGGGCCGCCTCGTGTTGGCGCACGGCCTGGTGCTGGGCGCGTTCGTACCCTTCGACGAAGGCGTCCACGGCCTGCTCGACGGCAGCCAGGAGCGGGCCGGACGCGGGGAGGGGGCGCACGGCCTGGGCCGCGGCCAGGTGCGCGCGTATGAGGGCGCGCAGCGGGATCCCCGCCTCCGCCGCGCGCTCCCCCTCCGCCCGGCGCGAGTCCAGCTCGCCGCGGGTCAGGCGGCGGCCCGTCGCGCAGGCGTCCACCAACGATTCCGCGTACCCGGCGAGGTGACGCTCCGCTCCCTGCGGCCCTGCCACGGTCTTCCTCCGACGTGCTCCGACTTCCCCCGACGTGACGGCGACGCGCCCGCTATTCCCAGTCGTCCCAGGGATCCATCTCGTCCAGGTCGGCCGGCGGCTCGTCGTCGTCCGAGGGCGGCGCGTCGGCGTCGAAGGCCGACCGCGCGGCCGGCGCCGCGGCGACGGGGGCAGGGGCGGCGGGGGCAGGGGCGGGGGCCGCGGCGGTCGGCCCGGTGGCGGCGCACTGCGCGAGGGTGTCGAGGACGCCCTCGGCGTACTTGGCGAGCTTCGCCTCGCCGATGCCGCCGATCGTGCCCAATTCCTCTGCGGAGGTGGGCAGTCGGGTCGCGATCTCGCGCAGCGTGGCGTCGTGGAAGACGACGTACGCCGGTACGCCCTGCTCGCGCGCCGTCGCGGCCCGCCAGCCGCGCAGGGCCAGGAAGACCGGCTCGGCGGCCGCGGGCAGGTCGACCGGTACGCGCGCGCCCTTGCCGGAGCGGGAACCGGACTCCTTGCGGGCCGCGGCGGCGACCGCCTTCTCCTTGCGCATCGGGACGGTGCGGCGCCCGCCCAGCACCTCGCCGCTGTCCGGCGCCAGCACGAGCGTGCCGTACTCGCCCTCCACCGACAGCAGCCGCGCCGCCAGCAGCTGGCGCACGACCCCGCGCCACTCCGCGGTGCTCAGGTCCGCCCCGATGCCGAACACCGAGAGGGCGTCGTGGTCGAACTGGATGACCTTGGCGGTCTTCTTGCCCTGCAGGATGTCGATGATCTGGCCGGCGCCGAACTTCTGGCGGCGCTCCTTCGCCAGTCGCCACACCGTGGACAGCAGCTTCTGCGCCGCGACCGTCCCGTCCCAGGACTCGGCGGGCGTCAGGCAGGTGTCGCAGTTGCCGCACGGCTCGCCCGACTGCCCGAAGTACGCCAGCAGCCGCGTCCGACGGCACTCGACCGTCTCGCACAGCGCCAGCATGGCGTCCAGGTGCATGCCCAGGGAGCGGCGCCGGGCGTCGTCGCCCTCGGAGCCCTCGATGAGCTTGCGCTGTTGGACCACGTCCTGGAGGCCGTACGCCAGCCATGCCGTGGCGGGCTCTCCGTCGCGCCCGGCGCGGCCGGTCTCCTGGTAGTAGCCCTCGACCGACTTCGGCAGGTCGAGGTGGGCCACGAAGCGCACGTCCGGCTTGTCGATGCCCATGCCGAAGGCGATGGTGGCGACCACCACGATCCCGTCCTCCCGCAGGAAGCGCGACTGGTTCGCCGCCCGCGCCCGGGCGTCCATGCCGGCGTGGTAGGCCACGGCGTCGATGCCCTGCTCCACGAGGAACGCCGCGGTCTTCTCCACGGAGGCCCGCGAGAGGCAGTAGACGACCCCGGCGTCCCCGGCGTGCTCGCTCCGGATCAGCTCCAGCAGCTGCTTGAGCGGGTTGTTCTTCGGGGCGATGCGGTACTGGATGTTCGGCCGGTCGAAGCTGGCGACGAAGTGCCGGGCGTCCTCCAGGCCGAGCCGCGTCACGATCTCGGCGTGCGTGGCCTCGGTCGCCGTCGCGGTCAGCGCGATCCGCGGCACCTTGGGCCAGCGCTCGTGCAGCATCGACAGCGCGAGGTAGTCGGGGCGGAAGTCGTGGCCCCACTGGGCGACGCAGTGCGCCTCGTCGATCGCGAAGAGCGAGACCTTGCCCCGGTCCAGCAGCCGCTGCGTGCCCTCGGTCCGCAGCCGCTCGGGGGCCAGGTAGAGCAGGTCCAGCTCGTCGGCGAGGAAGGCCCGCTCGACGGCCTGGCGCTCCTCGAAGCCCTGGGTGGAATTGAGGAATCCGGCCCGCACCCCGAGCGCGGTCAGTGCGTTGACCTGGTCCTGCATCAGCGCGATGAGCGGGGAGACCACCACGCCCGTGCCTTCTCTGACGAGCGCCGGGATCTGGTAGCAGAGCGACTTGCCGCCGCCGGTCGGCATCAGGACGAGGGCGTCACCGCCGCCGACGACCTGCTCGATGATCTCCTGTTGCGCACCGCGGAAAGAGCTGTATCCGAAGACGCGGTGCAGTACCTGCAGAGCATCGGAGATCTCGGGGGAAGCGTCCGGAAGGGCCATCCGTGAAGCCTAGCGGCACCCGCGGACACCCGGCTCCGCCCGCCCGAACCTGTGGATAACCTCGGGCCCCCGGCCGTTCACGCGGTCGGACGGCTGGTCCGATCGCTGGTCGGATCGGGGGGCCGATCGGGGGGGGCGGCTCGGTGATCGGCTCACGTGGTCAGCTCCCGCGGGTCCAGCGGGATGCGCCACAGGTTGCGGCGGTGGACGGATTCCAGCTCCGCCTGGAGCGGGGAGGGCGGCACCGCCAGGACCGCGCAGGCGGCGTGGGCCAGACAGTAGCGGGACACCGAGGGCCGCAGGAGCCGGCGCAGCGGGGCGCGCGAGCCGGTGCCCACCACGAGGAGGTCGTCCGGGCCGCGCGCGGTGTCCACCAGGGCCGCGCCCGGCGTCCCCCGGACCGCGATGCCGGCCAGCGGGACCCCCGGCGGCGCGGCGCCGAAGGCGGTGTCGAGCACCTCCCGCAACCGCTCGACGGCCGCGGTCCGGCAGGCCGCCAGGACCTGCGTCGCCCCCTGTCCGCGGCCGGCGAGGTCACCGCCCGGCGGCTGCCAGGCGAGGACGACCCACAGCTCGGCGCCGCGCACGCGGGCCTCCGCGACGCCCCGGTGCAAGGCCGCCAGGCTCCCCGGGGTTCCCGTCGCCCCGACCACGACTCTCCGCACGGCGCGTTCCTCTCCCTCGTCCACCGCTGTGTCCACCCGTCCCATGGAAGGGCCTCGGCAAGGGGGCGGGGGCGGTCGCTGACGGCTTCCTGACGCGGTGGCCCGTAACCCTTACGGGTCCCTGATGCGGGCCGCCCCGGGCCGTCAGTGATCTGTCAGGAGCCGGCCGGTCACCGTATGGATCGCGTCATGAGGGGGGACGGGACCCACCGCCACGGGGATAGCTTCGAAGCCTCGTCCGGGCCGCCTCCCCGCGGCCCGGACGTGAACCGTCGTTCGTGCGAGGCCGGGAGGGCCCCATGTGTGTGATCCAGTACGCCGACGATCCCGAGCCCGAGGAACAGGTCCCGGCCGGGCCCCTGTACGTACCCGCCCGGCCGGGAGGGACGCACCTGGTGGTGCGACTGTTCCGCACCCCGCTCGGCACGCGCACCGCCGTCGGCTTCACCAGCGCCGACCGGCTGGCCGCCACGCTCGGCGCGTCCCAACCCTGGATCCGGCTCTCCGAGAGCGCGCTGCGGTCGATGACCGCACCGCTGGGCGCGTCCCTGCTGACGCTCGACCCGACGCTCACCGCCGCCCCGGTGGCGGCCGCCGCGACGGCCGGGGATGCGGCAGCCGGCGAACGGCGGCCGGATGCGGCGCCCAGGACGCCTGCGGCGCCGCAGGCGCCCGAGACCACGGCCCGGACCGCCTGAGAGGAGTCGCTCCATGACCATCACCGTCCTCCCCGACATGCCGGCCGGCGCCGACGAACTGTCCGTCTGGCCCGCCTCCACGACCCCGCTCCCGCACGGCGCCCTGGCCGTCGGCGGGGTGTCGCTCGGCGAGATAGCCGAGCGGTTCGACACCCCGGCGTACGTATTGGACGAGGGCGAGGTGCGCGGGCGCTGCCGTACCTATCGGGACGCCTTCCCCGACGCCGACGTGCTGTACGCCGCCAAGGCCTTCCTCTCCCGCGCGATGGTGCGCTGGGTGTCCGAGGAGGGGCTGGGCCTGGACGTGTGCTCCGCCGGGGAGTTGGAACTCGCCGTCACCTCCGGCTTCCCGGCCGAGCGGATCGTGCTGCACGGCAACGCCAAGGCGCCTCGCGACCTGGAGGCGGCGCTGCGGCTCGGCGTGGGGCGGATCGTCATCGACGGGCCGTCCGAGATCGCCCGGATCGCGGCGGCCGTCGGCCCCGAGGGGCGGCAGAAGGTCATGGTGCGGGTGGTGCCGGGCGTCTCCGCGGGCGGGCACGACAAGATCCGCACCGGTACGGACGACCAGAAGTTCGGCCTGTCCCTCACCGACGGCGGCGCGCAGCACGCGATCGCCCGGATCCTCGGCCAGCCGCGGCTCGAACTGACCGGTCTGCACTGCCACATCGGCTCGCAGATCTCCGACGTGAAGCCCTACCTGGTGGCGCTGCGCCGCATGGTGGGCCTGATGGCCCGCGTCCGGGACGCACACGGGGTCGTGCTGCCCGAGCTGGACATGGGCGGCGGCCACGCCGTCGCCTACCGGCCGGGCGATCCCGCCCTGGACCTCACCGCGCTCGCCCGCAGGATGCGCGCGGAGCTCGTGGCGGGCTGCGCGGCCGCGCACCTGGCCGTGCCGCGCCTCGCCGTCGAGCCGGGGCGGGCCGTCGTCGGACCGGCCGGGGTGGTCCTCTACCGGGTGCTCGCGGTCAAGCGCACGGGCGCCACGGTGTTCGTCGCCGTCGACGGGGGCATGAGCGACAACCCGCGGCCCGCCCTGTACGGGGTGCGCTACGCGCCCCGACTGATCGGCCGGACGGCGACGGCGCCGCCGTGCACGGCGACCGTCGTCGGCCGCCACTGCGAGGCCGGGGACGTGCTCGCGGCCGACGTGGAGCTGCCGGGGGACGTCCACCCCGGCGACCTGCTCGCCGTACCGGTGGCGGGCGCGTACCAGCTGTCGATGGCCTCCGGCTACAACCTCGTCGGCCGCCCCGCGGTCATCGGGGTGCACGGGGGCACCGCCCGGCTCCTCGTCCGGCGCGAGACGCTGGACGACTTCCGCAAGCGGGACGTCGGCGCGTAAACCGGGGGGGACGGTCAGGGGGTGGCGGAAAAGGGGGTGGCCGGGGTGGTGCTGGCCACCGTGACCACCGCCGCGCGACGGTGGTCCGTCCACTCCAGGAGCCGTACGTCCGCCCGCTCCCGGCCCGCCTTGAAGAGGGCCTCCCGGCGCACCCACAGCCGCAGCAGCTCCGGGCCGGGGTCGGGCAGGGCCGCGGCGCGTCGCAGCTCGGCCGCGGGCAACAGCCTGCCCCACACCGACAGCGGGCCCGGGCGGCGCGTCGCGGGTTCCACGTCGATGCCGACCGCGCCCGGGCCGACGGCGGCCGCGACCAGCCCGTCCGCGTGGCTCAGGCTGACGCCGACGTCGGGGCGGCCGGGCAGGTACGGGCGCCCGTGCCCCGATCGCGCGCACCGGGCGCAGTACTGGGCCGGGGCCGATGCCCGTGGCGCGAGCCCGGTGAACCGGGCGATGCACAGGCGCACCAGCAGCCGGGCGGCCAGCACGTCGTCGCGGCGGGCGGGCACCCGGATGGGGGCCAGCCGGCGCCGTTCCCACGGCGCCAACAGGCCCTCGTGCAGCTCCGGGTGGGCCAACACCTCCCCGGTGGTGGCCACCACGGCCACGGCCGTGCGGTCGTCCCGGGCCATGCGGTCGGTCAGCCGGCCGAGGCGGCGGCGTCGGCCAGTGCGGCGCCGCTCAGGAAACGCTCCCGGACGCGGGCGAGCGTACGGAAGTCGTCGATGGTGACCTGCTGGAGGTCGATGGTGCTGTCGGAGATCTCCTCCAGCAGGTCGATGAACTCCAGGAAGTCCATCGAGTCGATCAGACGGGCCTCGATGAGGTCCTCGTCGGCCTCGATCTCACCCTGGAGACCGGGGTTCTTCTCGTGCAGCCACGCGGTGATGCGTTCCATGGGACGGGGGTTCTCCTTGCTGGTCACGGGGGGGGTGGTGGGCGGCGGGGCCGCTCAGACGCGGGCGTCGCGCAGTCGGTCCAGCGCCCGCTCGGGGGTGCCGTGGGCGAGGACCATCGCGTGCACCCAGCGCTCTACGCCGAAGGCGACACAGGCGCTGTACGCCGGCCCGTGCGAGCCGGCGCGGATGTCGAGCCGCTCGCCGAAGAAGTTGCGGTGCCGGTTCACGGAAGCGATGGCGGTGCCGTCGGGGGCGCTGAACTCGTGCTTGACCGGGTCGAGCGCCATCAGCCGGGCCCGGGAGCCGCCCTTGTCGTAGAACGGGTCGTCGGCCACGGCGCGGGTCAGCTCCAGCCCGAGGCGCCCGGCCAGTTCCTGGATGAACTCGGCGCCGTGTTCGAGGTGTTCCACCGCCCCCGTCTTCGTGCCGAGGTAGAGGACCTCGCGCATGTGGAAGCCCCACAGACGGCGCAGCCCGTCGTAGTGGGTCTCGTTGCGGAAGCAACGGCCGGTCGCGGAGAGCCGCAGCCCGTCCTCGCCGACGTCCCGGCCTTCCAGGGAGAGCAGCAGGCCGTAGCAGGTGGCGGACGGCAACAGGTGGCCGGTCGGCCGCAGGGGGAGCTCGCCGGGCGCTTCGCCGGCCGCCAGCCCGTCAAAGGCCTCCGGGGCGAAGCGCCCGGCGGAGACGCCGAGATGGGGGAAGTTGCGGAAGTAGTCGAGTCGGGCCAGGCCCTCGGCGGCGAGCAGCGGCGGCCCCATCACCTCGGGGGCGGCGAGCCGTGCGGCCAGCCCGGTGAGCAGCTCGTCCAGACCGCGCAGCAGGGCGGTGTGGACCGGGTCCAGCGTGATCAGCCCCGGACCGGGGTTCTTCAGACCGCCGTCCGGCAAGGCGGTGATGCTGGGTGTGCTCATGAGATCCGCTCCCTCTGGGCGTGGATGAACAGTCGTCAAGGGTGTTGGCCGGATGGGCGAAACGAAAGGTGGTGGCGGCGCGTCCGCATCGGTGCGAACGGCCGCGCTCGCGGCCGCCGTTGACCTCGGCGCAGCGAGGAAGGCGGCTGACGCTCCGTCATGGACAGGAGCTGCGTTACCAGGACCCTAAGCCAGCCACTCGGGCATTGTCTAGACCAAAGTCGTCATACCGGCGATCATCGTCGGCAGGGGCGTTTCGGGATCGAAAGTAACGCAATCAGCATATTGAGACGCCCCTTGACAGCGGCTATGGTCTAAACCAATCCTGCTGAACATGACGACACCTGCCCCAGACAGTCGCCCCCGCCGTCCCCGCCCCAAGCTGCATCGAGCACCCTCGGACCGCGCCTATTTCAGCGCGGACGGCGAGTCCTACCTGGCCCAGACCACCTTGCGGGAGCTGACCAAGTCGCGACCACTGCGGGTGCTGTCCGAAGAAGACTTCGCCCACTGGCAGACCTACGGCTACGTCATCGTCCGCGAGGCGATACCGGCCCCGCAGGCGCGCCGCCTGCTCGACTTCACCTGGGAGTTCCAGGGACTCGACCCGGACCGGCCGGACACCTGGCACGAGGACCGCCCCTTCCGTTCCGAGCTGGACCAGCAACTGCACGTCTACGGCTTCGTGGAGGCCTACCACCACCAGCTGCTCTGGGACAGCCGCCAGTCCCAGCGGGTGTACGACGCCTTCGTCGACGTCTGGGACTGCGAGGAGCTGTGGGTCACCCTGGACCGGCTCAACCTCAACCCGCCCAACATCAAGAACCGCGACCGCGCGCTGATCGACCCCACCGACCGGGGCTTCGACATCGAGCTGCACTGGGACATCGACACCACCCTCGGCGTGCCCCCGCAGCGCGTCCAGGGCATCATCGCGCTCAACGACACCAGCGCCGAGCTGGGCGGATTCCAGTGCAACCCGGAACTGTTCCGACAGTTCGAGGCATGGAAGATCGACCAGCCGGCCGACCGCGACCCGCTGCGCCCCGACGCGGACCGCACCGAGTTCCCCGTCGTACGGCCCGAACTGCACCCCGGCGACCTGCTGATCTGGAACGGCCTCCTCGCCCACGGCGTCGCGCGCAACACCTCGAAGGACGGGGCGCGGGCGGTCCAGTACCTGTCGATGATGCCCGCGTTGGAGGAGCACGAGCGGCTGCGCCGCTCCCGCGTCGACTCCTGGCGCCACCTGCGCACCCCGCGCTGGAACCGCACCCTGGTCGGCGACCCGGTGCGGCACGAGTCCGAGCGCTACCCCACGGCCACCTTGAATCCACTCGGCCGCCGACTCCTCGGGCTCACCTCGTGGACGGACGCAGACGCGGACGCGGACGTAGACGCGGGCACGAACACGAACACGAACACCGACGCGGCCGCCGGGCAGAGCGAGGAGTCCTCGTGCGCCGTGTCTGCCTGACCCTTCCCACCAACCGCTCCTGCACCGAGGCCATCGCGTCGATCGGCGCGGAAGCCGCCCACGGCGCACGCCACTTCGGCGTCGAGGTGCACCTGCTGATCCTGGACTCCTCCGACGCCGCGGTCCTCGCCGAGCACCGCGAGGCCGTACGGGCGCTGCCCGCGGCGCCCGGCGTGGTCGTCCACCACCTCGACGAGGACGCGCAGCGGGACTTCCTGCGCCGGGTGATCGCCCGCTCCGGGGTCGCCGGAGCCGACCGGGTGCTCGACCTGATGCTGCCGTCCGGCGTGTCCTACGGCGCCTGCACCAACCGGGCCTTCCTGATCGCGGAGGCCCTGGGCTGCGCGTCGGTGCACCGCCGGGACTCCGACAGCCGCTACCAGTACCTCGACGGGGAACCGGTCTTCCCCCTGCACCACGAACTGACCGCCCTGGGGCGGCCCGCCGCCGAGGTCGCGGGGCTGATGTCCCGGAGCCGGCTGACCCCCGGCGCCGCGGACCGGCCGGTGGCCATGGTCGGCGCCTCCTTCGTCGGCGAGATGTCCGTGGACGTGGCCGACATCCAACGGCTCGACCCCGCGGTCTACGACGACGTCATCGGCCTGTCGGTACCGGCCGGGCTGGCGGAGATCTGGCGCAAGAACCTGATCGCGCAGTCCTTCCGCGGCGCCGGAACCACCCCCTTCACCACCGACCACACCACGCTCACCCACGTCAGCCCGATGCGCGTGGACATGTGCAACATCGCCCTGGACCGCGCGGTGTACGGTCGGGTGCCCCTGCCGCCCGCCACGGACACCATCGGCAGCGACTACTTCCTCATCCACCTGGTGGACGACGCCCGGCTCCCGGGCGTCCTGCACAACCGGCACATCGTCAACTACCACACCGACGAACGTCGTAGCGATGCCGGATTCCTCGCCTACCAGGAGCGGTTCGCGAAGTACCTGCTGGCCACCGGCTACCTGAACGCCGTGTACGCCCGGATGACGGCGACCGCGGACGGCCTCCTCGACGCCGAGGGCCTGGTCCGCGCGTCCACCGTCGCCGCCTTCGTGCGCGAGAGCACGTTGGCGGAGGCGATCCGCACGGAGAACGCCGAACGGCTCGACGTCCTCGACCGCTCCTACCGCAAGCTGGGCGGCCGTTACGAGGCCGTCGCGGACGCGCTCGCCGTCCGCCGCGACGGGCTGCTGGACGAAGCCCGCGCGGACATGCTGGACTTCGCGCTCCTCGTCGACGCGTGGGAGCCCCTGGTCCGGGCGTGCGCGGCCGAGGCCCTCGCGCCCGCCGACCGGCCGACGGGCGTCCGTACGCGCACGGTCACCGTCCCGTACGCGGGCGGCGCGGAGCGCCGGGGTCCCGTCACCATGGGGCAGGCCAACATGATCCGCTGCATCCTGCGGGACGACCCGGCGCACATCAACATCCACGACGTGTGGCCGGTGCCCGAGGGAACGGCCCTGAACGCGGCGATCGACGCGCTGCGCGCGCTGGTCGTGCGGCACGAGGCGCTGCGCACCACCTTCCCGACCGCCCCGCACGGCGCTCCGGCCGAGCAAGTGGTGGCCGCCGAAGGCGAGTTCACGGTCACCGTGCTCGACCACGACGAGCTGCCCGCCCACCCGGCGCGCTACGCCGAATCGCTGGCCCGCCGGGCCCGCGCCGAACGCTACGCGCTGGACCGGGACTTCCCGCTGCGGATCTCCCTGGTCGCCGAGCGCGGCGCGCCGGCCTTCGTGGCCCTGGTGTCCAGCCACGCCGTGGCGGACGGCAGCGCCCTCGCCGTCCTGCGGGAGGAGTGGCTCACCGTCCTCGCGGGCGGGCCGCTGGAGCCCGTGACGGCCTTCACCCCGCTCGACCTCGCCGCCGAGGAGGCGACCCCGACGGGGCTGCGCAAGTCCGAGGCCTCCCTGCGCTATTGGGAGGAGATCCTGCGCACCGGCCCCCAGGCCATGTTCGCGGAGCCGCGCGCCGAGGGCGTCGACGTACGGATGTCCCAGCTCACCCTGCGGTCCCCGCGCGGCGCGCGGGCGCTGGCCCGCGTGGTGGAGCGCACCGGCAGCCTCCCTTCGACCGTGCTGCTGACGGCGTGGTGCGCGCTCGTCGCCCACCGCGCGGGTCAGCGCACCTGTGTCGCCGCGGTGCCGACCTCCAACCGGTTCCTGCCCCGGCTGGCCCGCTCGGTGAACACCGTGTCCCAGGACGCGCTGCTCTCGCTCGACGTCACGGCCCCGTCCTTCGACGCGCTCCTGCGCAAGGCCTGGGGGGCGGCGCTCAACGCCTACCGGCACAGCCGGTTCGACTCGGTCCGCCTGTGGGAGATGATCGGCCGGGTCACCGCCGAGCGCGGCAGCCACTTCGCGCGCGACGTGGTCTTCAACGACGTGAGCAACCTGCCGTCCACGCTGCCGTCCGCCGTCGCCGCCGCCGGCGGGCCCGGGAGCGAGGAGGTCGACGCGGCGGAGCCGGAGCTCAGCTGGGGCCCGGAGCAGGTGCTCCCGACCCGGGTGCTGGCCTTCGCCCACCAGACGGACCCCGTGCTCCACATCGCGATGTGGGCCGACCCCGGGCTCTTCGACGGCGACGAGGCGGAGGGCTTCCTCACCGGTCTCGTACGGCTGCTGGAGGCGGCCGCCGCCGAGGACGTGCCGCTCGCCGCGCTGACCGAGGTGACGGGGGTCCGCCCGGTCGAACGCGGCCCGGACTGGGAGCTGGTGGACGGCTCCTGGGTCTCGCCGCCCGCCGTGGCGCGAGCGCTGACCGAGGCCCTGGGCGGCCTCCCCGTCCACGTCGCCTCGACGACCTCGGACGCCTCGGACGCCGCCGAAGCCCCCGGTGCGCCGGACCCGGGCCTCACCGCGTTCATCGCCTCCGGCGGCGAGCCGCTGACGCCGGCGGCGGCGCACGCCGCGCTGATGGACCTGCTCCCGGGCCGTCCGGGGGTCCTGGCACCCCACCGCTACGTGATCGTCCAGGACCCGCCCGCGCGGGCCGACCTGAGCGGCGCGTGGCTCCAGCAGCAGATCCTCGTGGAAGGGAACGGCCGGGAACGGCGGATGTCACATGACGATGGATGAGGTAACCGTCCGGCCGGAGCGGGTCCCGCTCCCCAGCCCCTGGCGCTCCAGCCGCTTCCGCCTGTTCTTCACGGCCCGCAGCACCTCGCTGTTGGCCGACGGCATGCTGATGGTGTCGCTCACGACCGCCGTGCTGGCAGCGGGGTACGGGGCGAGCGGCGTGGGCTACGCGCTGGCCGCGTGGATGGCCCCGATCGTGCTGCTGGTGCTCTTCGGCGGCGTACTGGCCGACAAGTTCACCCCGCAGGTGATGATGGTCGGCGCCGACGCGGTGCGGATGCTGGCCATGCTCGCCCTCGCGGCGCTGCTGGCCGGGGACCACGTACGGCTGTGGCAGGTGATGGCGCTGCTGGCGCTCAGCGGCGCGGCGACCGCCATGTTCCAGCCCGGTCTGGCGAGCCTGGTCCCCCAGGTCGCCGAGGACATCCAGCGGGCCAACGCGCTGCTGCGGATCTCCGAGGCGATCTGCACGCTGCTCGGCCCCGGCGTGGCCGGTCTCCTGGTGGCCTACTGGGACGTGGCGGGATCCTTCGTGGTCATCGCCGCCTTCTACGCGCTCAGCGCGCTCGGGCTGACGCCCCTGCGCAAGCTCGGCACCGCCCGGGACGAGAGCGACGAGCCGATGTCGCGCAGGCTGGTCACGGGGTGGCACGAGTTCCGGTCGCGGTCCTGGCTCTGGGGGGTCATCGCCGTCTGGGCCGTCTACGGGCTCTTCGTCTTCGGCCCCGCGCTGCCGCTCGGCGCGGCCCTGCTCACCGAACAGCACGGGGCGAGCGGCTACGGCTGGATCGCCTCCGCCGACGGCGCCGGGACGATCGTCGGCGGCCTGCTCGGGATGCGGGTGCGGCCCGCCCGTCCGCTGGTCGCGGGGGCCTGTGCCATGTTCTTCTTCTCCCTGAACCCGCTCGCGCCCGCCCTGGGTTGGTCCTTCACGGCCACGGCGCTCACCGGCGTGCTGGCCGGCTGCGGGTTCGCGTTCTGGGGCGTCATGTGGGCGACCAGTGTGCAGTCGCACATCCCGTTGGCCGTCCTCAGCCGGGTCTCGGCCTACGACGTGGCCGGATCCATCATGGTCCTCCCGCTGGGCCGGGCGCTGGCGGGCCCGGCCGCCGAATCCTTCGGCGCCGACCGCGTGCTGCTGTTCTCCTCCGTTGTGGGCATCGTCTGCATCGCCGTGATGCTGTCCGTACCCGCGATCCGCGCCCTCGGTCGGGCACCGGAGCCCGAGGGGCGGTGAGCGGGTGGCGGGCGCCGTCGGCCCTTCCCCACCCTTCCCGGGGAGGGCCGACGGTTTCCCGCCACGCCGGTCGTGGCCCGAATCCTTCGAACGGGCCCCGAACACGGGCTCCGAGACCTACGCTCGGACGCATGTCTCTGCGTCGCGCGTTACACGTATTCATGGTCCTCGCCGTGGCCCTGACCGGACTGGCCGGGGGCGCCACCGGCGTCGCCTGGGCCGACGGGAACGGCTCGTCCGGCGGCCGTCAACTGCTCTTCTACAACCACGCCTACGGGGTCCTCGACCGCGAGACGGCGGATGCGATCGAACACTCCACCTACCTGCCGCGGTTCGCGAACTTCCAGGTCCGCACCACGACCGGCGCGAACGGGGAGAAGTGGACCGGCCGGTACCTGATGGGCCGGGAGACCTACCTCGAACTCTTCGGGGTGGGTGACGTCGCCGGCCAGGACGGCCTCCTCGGCGCCGGCGGGCTGGGGCTCTCGGTGGAGAACTCCGGTGACCTCGCCACGGTGACCGGGCGGCTGCCCGGCCAGGGCGTCCCGAACCCGATCTCCTTCCGCCAGACCCGCGACTTCGGCGACGGCGTCCCGGTGCCGTGGTTCGACGCCGTCTTCACCGCCGAGCAGTACGACGCCTTCGGCGCCTGGGGCATGGAGTACCGGCCCGAGTACTTCGCCGACCCGCGCGGCAAGACCGAACCGGCGAGCCACGCCGGTGACGTCGGCCGCGAGCGCTACCTCTCCGACGACTACCGCGACCACCTGATGCGGGACGTGACCTCCGTCCGCCTCGGGATCACCGCCCGCGACCTGGCCAACACCGTGCCGCTGCTCCGCGCCGGCGGGTTCGCCGTACGGGAGCTGCCCGGCGGCTCCGTCGTGGCCGAGGGCGGCGGCACCACCATCCGCCTGGACTCCGTGGCCCGTGAGGACGCCGGGCTGCGCCGGGTGGAGATGTCCCTCAACCACCCGGTGGCCCGCCACGAGGAGCGCCTCGGCCGCTCGACCCTCGTGGTCGGCCCCGGCGCCCGTGCCGTGTGGACCTTCGGCGACGCCCGCTGACGTCCGCCCCTGACGTGGGGGGGGGGGGGGGGAGGGGAGGGGGGGGGGGGGGGGGGGAGGGGGGGAGGGGGGGGGGAAGGGGGGGGGGGGGGTCT
>NZ_JBVHUE010000069.1:0-16964 GCF_055565515.1 Streptomyces sp. NPDC028419
CGCCCATGGGATAATCGTATTATGGTCCCAAGAGATCCACCCACCCCCCCCCCCCCCCCCCCCCCCCCCCCCCCGCCGTCGTCGTAGGGAGCGGAGCGCGCGTACGGACGCGACTACGCGAGGTCGGCGGCCTCGACCTCTTCCCGGGTGATCCCGAGCAGGTACAGCACCGCGTCGAGGAACGGCACGTTCACGGCGGTGTCCGCGGCCTCGCGGACCACCGGCTTGGCACAGAAGGCCACGCCCAGCCCGGCCGCGTTCAGCATGTCCAGGTCGTTCGCGCCGTCGCCGATGGCCACGGTCTGGGCCAGCGGCACCCCGGCCTCCGCGGCGAAGCGCCGCAGCAGCCGCGCCTTGCCCGCGCGGTCCACGATCTCGCCCGTGACCCGGCCGGTCAGCTTGCCGTCCTCGACCTCCAGCGTGTTGGCCGCGGCGAAGTCCAGGCCGAGCCGCTCGCGCAGGTCGTCGGTCACCTGGGTGAACCCGCCGGAGACCACGCCCACCTGGTAGCCCAGCCGCTTCAGCGTGCGGATCAGGGTCCGGGCGCCCGGGGTGAGCCGGACCTCCGCGCGGACCTTGTCCACGACCGAGACGTCCAGGCCCGCCAGCAGGGCCACGCGGGCGTGCAGCGACTGCTCGAAGTCCAGCTCACCGCGCATCGCCTGCTCGGTGACGGCGGCGACCTTGTCCTCGCAGCCCGCGTGCGCGGCGAAGAGCTCGATCACCTCGTCCTGGATGAGGGTCGAGTCCACGTCCATGACGACCAGCCGCTGGGCCCGGCGGTGCAGACCGGCCGATACGACGGCCACGTCCACCCCGATGTGCTTGGCGGCCAGGGCCAGCGAGGTGCGCAGGGGCTCCGTCTCGGTGCCGGAGACGGCGAATTCGACGGCGGTGACGGGGTACTTGGCCAGGCGGAAGATGCGGTCGATGTTGCCGCCGGTCGCCGTGATCCGGGCGGCGATGGCCGCCGTGGACTCGGAGGTCAGCGGATTGCCGAGCACGGTGACGTGGGAACGACCGCTACCGCGCGGCCGGTTGTCGCCCGTACCGGAGATGATCTCGGCCTGCAGCTTGAGCGAGTCGGCCCAGCTGTGCACGGTGGCGCGCAGGTCGCCCTCACCGCCCACCTCGGGCCGGGTGACGAGGGCGCACAGGACGATGCGGCCACGGGTGACGACCTGCTCGATGTCGACGACATCGACGGAGTAGGCGGCGAGGGTGTCGAACAGCCCGGCGGTGATCCCGGGACGGTCCTTGCCGAAGATCTTGACGAGGAGGGTGGGGACGTCGGAGGTCTGCGAAGCGCTCATGGTGACCTCACCGTATCTTCCCCGGTCCCGTAGGTGATCCCCCGTCCCGCCCAGCGGACGCCGTGCCGCTCAGCGCGGCGGCGCACTGGGCGGCGGCCCCGGCGGCGCCGGAGGCGTGAACGGCCGCCGCCGCCGCACAGGCACCCCCGCAACCGTCTCATCCCCGGCCTGCCCCGGGCTCCCCGCCGAGGAGTCCCGATACGGGTTGGGCCGCCCGCGCACCGGCCCAGACAACGCGGAGGGCACATAGGGTCCGTAATCCCGATAAAAGTCACCAACCGGCCCAAACCCACCCCCGCCAATTCCAGCCCCGCCGCCACCAGCCGGCCCGATTCCGGCCCCGCCAATTCCAGCCCCGCCGCCACCGGCCGGCCCGATTCCGGCCCCGCCAATTCCAGCCCCGCCGGCGTTTGAGGCGCCGCCGGAGGCCCCACGGTCCGCACCGTCCCCCGGCACCGCACCCCCCTCGTCGCCCCCGCCGGCACCGGCCGACCCAAATCCAACCCCGCCGGCATCCGAGGCACCGCCAGAGGCACCGCGGCCGGCCCCCCGGACCACCACCGCCCCCACCCCACCCGCCACCACCCCCCACACCCCACCCAGCACCACCGCGACCGCCACATCCCCCCGCAGCCCCACCCCGGCCCCCACCGCATCCACCCCCAGCACCGCCAACGACGCATCCACCGACACCCCCGTCAGCCACACCAGCACCCCCAGCGCCACCCCGACCACCGCCCCCAGCCGCACCGCGCACCCCACCACCCCGCGCCCGGGAGTCCGTACGGCCGCCAGCGTCCCCGCGTACAGCAGCAGCAGCGCCACACCCACCACCAGCAGCCACACCCGCTGGTCGTACTCCGCCAGCCGCCCCACCGTCACCACCCGGGACCCCGACCCCGCCCCCGGGACCCCGAACAACCGGTCCACCGGATCCGGCAGCAGCCGCCCCGCGTCCCCGCTCACCCGCCCGTCGAACGGCACGAAGAGCCCCAGCAGCACCCCGACCCAGGCCCCGTTCGGCGCCCCCAGCAGCGCCGCCCCCAGCACCCGGCCCGGATGCGCGTCCCCCACCGCCGCCCACACCGCGGCGCCCAGCCCGGCCGCCACCGCCACCAGCACCATCGCCAGCACCGCCGACACCGCGGGCCGCAGCCGGGCGAGGACCGCCGGCCCGCGTCGCGAAGCCAGCAGCGCCACCGCGAGCACCCCGCACACCCACACCGCCGCGCCCCCCAGCGTCGGCCCGGTCTCCACCGCGAAGCCCACCCGGGCCCGGGCCCCGATCAGGTCCCCGACCCGGTCGGGCAGCAGCCCGCCGACGTCCCCGATCCCCGGGATCACCACCTTGGCCGGAGTCCGCGGCAGCAACGCCCCGTCCAGGGTGACCACATCGTGTCCGAACCACCCGAGCGCACCCGCCGTCGCGACCAGGAGGCCGGCCACCAGGGCGGCCCGCGCACCGAGTTCGGCGGGCCCCGCGCCCACCCGCAGCGAGCGCAGGAAGAAGAAGCCGAGCACCAGCGCCCCGGCCAGCGCCACCCCGAGCGGCATGACGTCCAGGCCGGTCCGCGCCCCCGCCCCGGCCACGCCGAAGACCGACACGTCCCCGGTCGGGGTGACCGAACCGCCCATCGCCAGCACCACCACGGCGGCCGTCATCGCCCCGAGCGAGCCGCCCGCCGCGTCCGCGCCGAGCAGGTGCAGCCCGAGCGCGGCGACCCCGACCATCACGATCAGGGACCAACCGACGGCGGCCACGGCGGACAGAACCGCCTCGCCCCAACGCATCCGGTGCATGGGCGGACCCCCGATCCCCGTCCCCTATGTGGGCTCTTACCACTCTCGGGCGGATTTCCGACCCCGTCAACGGGCCTCCGTAGGGCCGCGCTACGGCCTCGTAGACGGTTTCGGCGCAGCCCGGATTCCCCTTGTGGCCCCGGGCCTGAAATAGTTCCCCCGGATGTTCGCCATCCCTAGACTCCCTGACGTCAGGGGGATCCTCGGGGGACAAAAAGTGGGGCTGGAGTGCCGGAACACGTACTGGAATTGAATGGCAGGACCTGGACGCTCGATCCGTCCAGGTCGTACTCCCTGGGGCGCGACCCCCAGGGTGACGTGGCGATCGATGACGCCAGGGTGTCGTGGCGCCACGCCACCATCAGCTGGAACGGACGGGGTTGGGGGATCGAGGACCACGGCAGCACCAACGGCACCTATGTGCACGGTGCCCGGGTCCAGCAGACCGAGTTGGTGCCCGGAACGCCGGTGCACCTCGGCAACGCGCAGGACGGGCCGCGGCTGAATCTCACCGTCGCCGCGGTGGCGGCCGCCCCGCAGCCGGCCGCCGCCCACCAGGCGCCGGCCCAGCAGCAGGCGTGGCAGCAGCCCGCCCCGCAGCAGCAGGCGTACCAGCAGCCGCCGCAGCAGCAGGCGGCCCCGCAGTACCAGCCGCCGCAGCAGCCGCACGTCCCGCAGCAGCAGGGCGCACCGCAGCAGCAGCCCGGCGGCCAGGGCTACAGCGACCGCAGCCCGACCACGTTCCACCACCTGGAACTGGGCCACGTCATGCGCATCGGCCGCGCGCTGGAGAACGAGCTGGTCGTCTCCGACCTCCAGGTCTCCCGCCTGCACGCGGAGTTCCGCTCGATGCCGGGCGGCCGCTTCGAGATCCACGACCTCGGCAGCCACAACGGCACCTACGTCAACGGCCAGCCGCTGGCGAAGTCCGGGACGGCGCTGCTCGGTCCCAACGACATCGTCGGCGTGGGCCACTCCACCTTCCGGATCGTCGGCGACCGCCTCGAAGAGTTCGTCGACACCGGTGACGTCTCCTTCTCGGCCCGCCACCTCACGGTCACGGTCGACGGCGGCAAGCAGATCCTCAAGGACGTCACCTTCGGCGTCCCGGAGAAGTCGCTGATCGGTGTCATCGGCCCCTCCGGCTCCGGCAAGTCCACCCTGCTCAAGGCGCTCACCGGCTACCGGCCCGCCGACCAGGGCGACGTGCTCTACGACAACCGCAACCTGTACAAGCAGTTCGCGGAGCTCCGCCAGCGCATCGGCCTGGTCCCGCAGGACGACATCCTGCACAAGGAGCTGAAGGTCAGCACGGCCCTCAAGTACGCGGCCAAGCTCCGCTTCCCCGGCGACACCGCCGAGTCCGAGCGCGCCGCCCGCATCGACGAGGTGCTGCGCGAGCTCAAGCTCGACATCCACAAGGACAAGAAGATCACTTCGCTGTCCGGTGGTCAGCGCAAGCGCGTGTCCGTGGCCCTGGAGCTGCTGACCAAGCCGTCCCTGATCTTCTTGGACGAGCCCACCTCCGGCCTCGACCCGGGCATGGACCGCGACGTCATGCAGCTGCTGCGCGGCCTCGCCGACGACGGCCGCACCGTCCTGGTCGTCACCCACTCGGTCGCCGAGCTGGCCATCTGCGACAAGCTGCTGGTCATGGCACCGGGCGGATCGGTCGCGTACTTCGGCCCGCCGGACGAGGCGCTGAACTTCTTCGGCTACACCACCTGGGCCGACGTGTTCTCCGCCTTCGAGAACTACCGCGACTACGACTGGGCCGGCCGCTGGAAGGGCTCGCAGCACTTCCAGCTCTACGCCGCCGACATCGACGCCGTCGCCCCGCAGTCGGTCGCGATGCCGCCCGCGCAGCAGATGCGCCCGCCCAAGCCGCAGGGCTACGGCTCGCAGCTGTGGACGCTGATCCGCCGCTACACCTCGGTCATCGCCTCGGACAAGGGCTTCATCGGCCTGATGCTGATCCTGCCCGCGGTCCTGGGCGTGGTCTCCACGGTCATCCCGGCCACCTTCGGCCTCGCGCCCCCGACCCCGCCGTCGAACTTCAACGGCGACGCGGGCACGATCATGCTGATCCTCTGCGTCGGCATGTGCTTCTCGGGCGCCGCGAACTCGGTCCGTGAGCTGATCAAGGAACGGGTGATCTACGAGCGCGAGCGCGCCACCGGCCTGTCCCGGTCGGCGTACCTGATGTCCAAGGTGATCGTCCTCGGCGTCATCACGGCCATCCAGGGCGTGGTCATCTGCGCGATCGGCTTCATCCCGCGCGACCTGCCCACCGAGGGCCTGCTCATGCCGCCGGCCGTCGAGCTGTGCCTGTCCGTCACGGCGCTGGGCTTCACCTCGATGATGTTCGGCCTGGTGATCTCCTCGCTGGTGAAGACCGCCGAGAAGACCATGCCGCTGCTGGTCATGTTCGCGATCGTCCAGGTCGTGTTCACCGGCATCCTCTTCAAGGTCTACGACTCCGTGGGCCTGGAGCAGGTCGCCTGGCTGATGCCCTCCCGCTGGGCCATCGCGGCCGCCGGCACCACGTTGAACCTCGGCAAGCTCATGCCGCCGTGGGACCGCGACAACCCCACCAACACCGACCCGCTGTGGGACCACTCGGTCGGCCAGTGGGGCCTGAACATCACCATCCTGCTGCTCATCGGCATCGCCTGCGGCTTCGCGGTGGCGCGCCTGCTGCGCCGCCACGAGCCCGAGGTCATGCGCAAGTAACCCGCACGCGCGGCGCGACCCGCACGCACGAACGCCACAGGGCGGCACCCGGAACTCCGGGGGCCGCCCTGTGGCGCATGGGGGCTTGGGGTGACGTCAATGGCCGAGCGGGGCTCAGTAGGCGCTGTTGACGTTGTCGATCGAGCCGTAGCGGTCGGCGGCGTAGTTGGCCGCGGCGACGATGTTGGCGACCGGGTGGTACTGGTCGAGCGGGGTGCCGGCCACGTGGTACGCCAGGAAGGTCGGGCGGATGACCTGGAGCAGACCCATCGAGGGGATGCCGTTCTTGGCGTTGATGTCCCAGTTGTTGATCGCGCGCGGGTTGCCGCTGGACTCGCGCATGATGTTCTTGTAGAGCCCGTTGTACGAGCCCGGAATGTTGTTCGCCTTCATGATCGCGAGCGACTCCTTGATCCATCCGTCAAGGTTGTTCGCGTACATGGGCTTGCGCGCGGCGGAGCGGCTCGCGGCTTCCTTGTCCGCGCGCTCCTTCTTCGCCGCCGCGTCGGCCTTGGCCTTCGCCGCGTCCTTGGCCTGCTTGTCCGCGACGACCTGCTGCGCGGTGAGGTGCTGCTGCAGGG
Source organism: Streptomyces sp. NPDC028419 (assembly GCF_055565515.1). Taxonomy (NCBI): domain Bacteria; kingdom Bacillati; phylum Actinomycetota; class Actinomycetes; order Kitasatosporales; family Streptomycetaceae; genus Streptomyces; species Streptomyces sp. NPDC028419. The sequence continues at coordinate 6,428 of NZ_JBVHUE010000069.1, forward strand.
TCTTCGCCTGCGCGCCGTCCACGGCCTGGGTCCACGCCACGGGGGCGGCGACGACCGTCTCGGTGGCCCCGCTCGTTCCGGCCGGAACGAGGGAGAACGCGAGGGCCGCGGCGCCGAGGGTGGCGACACCGGCGATCGACAGCTTGTGGCCCTTGGTCAGACGACTGTGGCCGGGGGTGCTGGTCTCGGACATGCGTGAGCAACCTCTTCGAATAGCGGGGGCCGCAGGAAAGCGCCGCGGCGGTGTTGATCCGCGGCGCTGTGCGACGGGAGCCATTGTTAGCGGCGGCAAAATCCTGTGGCAAAGGTGTGACATACGAAGCGCGATAGTGGATCAGGGGCGCCGACCGCGACCCGCCGTCGGACCCCAGAGCCACTCCCATCAGCCCTGACAGGACCTTTATCTGTCCACTAGGCAGCTTCGTAAGTGATCTGCGTCCTATGTGCGGGCTCACATCGAGCGGGTAACGGTCTCACCGTGCGTTGCGCAAGCAATGCGCATGGTGAGCGTTCTCCTCCTTGAGTCGGACACCGGGCACCCGGATCCTCCTGCGCGAGGCAGACGGACCCCCGCTCCCCGCCCTCCTCCGGACGTACGGCGCCCCGCCCCCGGCATGACCGGCGCCCACCCGCGGACCTAGGTCGTGCACGCCGGCCCTAGGGCGTCTCTTTCGGATCTTGCCGGGCCCGCGACGCCTGGCACCGAGCCTGGCCGCACTGCCGGGGCGACCGAGTACGTCCAGTACACGAGCGCCCCGGCAGCACGGCCATCCACGGCACCAGACGCCGCGGGCTCGACCGACAAGATCCGAAAGAGACGCCCTAGGTCTCGGGCCCGATTCCGCAGGTCACGGCCGCGAGTACGGTGACCCCATGCGCAACGGACCCGACGGAACCCGCACCGGGCTGGCCGCGGTGAGCACCGCACTGCTCGCCATGAGCCGGCACCTGGAGGTCCGCGACGTGCTCAAGACGATCGTCGTCTCGGCCCGCGAGCTCCTCGACGCCGAGTACGCCGCCCTCGGCGTCCCGGACGACCACGGCGGTTTCGCCCAGTTCGTCGTGGACGGCATCAGCGAGGAGCAGTGGCGCCGCATCGGCCCGCTGCCCCGCCAGCACGGCATCCTCGCGGCGATGCTCCACCAGGACACCCCCGAGCGGCTGGCCGACGTGCGCCGGGACCCGCGCTTCGGCGGCTGGCCCGCGGCCCACCCCGACATGTCCGACTTCCTCGGCCTGCCGATCCGCGACGGCGAGGAGACCCTCGGCGCCCTCTTCCTCGCCAACAAGCGCGGCGCCCGCCCCGACGGCGGCCCGGACGCCCGCCCCGCGGAAGAAGGGGGCGGCTTCACGGAAGAGGACGAGTCCCTCCTCGGCATCCTCGCCCAGCACGCGGCCATCGCCCTGACCAACGCCCGCCTCTACGAACGCAGCCGCGAGCTGACCATCGCCGAGGAACGCTCCCGGCTCGCCCACGAGCTGCACGACGCCGTCAGCCAGAAGCTCTTCTCGCTGCGCCTCACCGCCCAGGCCGCCACCGCCCTGATGGACCGCGACCCCGCCCGGGCGAAGGAGGAGCTGCACCAGGTCGCCGCCCTCGCCGCGGAGGCCGCCGACGAGCTGCGGGCCGCCGTCGTGGAGCTGCGCCCCACCGCCCTCGACGAGGACGGCCTCGTCGCGACCCTGCGCAACCAGGTCAAGGTCCTGGACCGTGCCCACGGCGCCCACGTCACCTTCCTCTGCGACGGCGTGCGCGCCCTGCCCGCCTCCCAGGAGGAGGCGCTCCTGCGGGTCTCCCAGGAGGCCCTCCACAACGCCCTGCGCCACTCCGGCGCCGACCGGGTCGCCGTCACCCTGACCCGCACCCCCGGCGGCGGGGCGCTGCTGAAGATCGTCGACACCGGCACCGGCTTCGACCCCCGGGCCGTCCACAAGGCCGGCCGCCACCTCGGCCTGGTCTCCATGCGCGACCGGGCGAGCGGCGCCGGCGGCCGCCTCACCGTCCAATCGGTGCCCGGCGCGGGCACCACGATCGAAATGGAGGTGCCCGGTGGCTGACACGCCGGCCCGTACGGCCCGTACCGCCCCCATCAAGGTGCTGCTCGTCGACGACCACCAGGTCGTCCGGCGCGGCCTGCGCACGTTCCTGGAGGTACAGGACGACATCGAGGTGGTCGGGGAGGCCGCCGACGGCGCGGAGGGAGCCGCCCGGGCCGAGGAGCTGCGGCCCGACGTGATCCTCATGGACATCAAGATGCCCGGCGCCGACGGCCTCGACGCCCTGCGCCGGCTGCGCGAGCTGGCGAACCCCGCCCGGGTCCTGATCGTCACCAGCTTCACCGAGCAGCGCACCGTGGTCCCCGCCCTGCGCGCGGGCGCCGCCGGTTACGTCTACAAGGACATCGACCCCGACGCGCTGGCCGGAGCCATCCGCTCCGTCCACGCCGGGCACGTCCTGCTCCAGCCGGAGGTCGCCGAGGCGCTGCTCTCCCAGGACGAGCAGGGCTCGACCCCGGGCCGCGGCGGATCGCTGACCGACCGGGAGCGCGAGGTCCTCGGGCACATCGCCGACGGCCGCTCGAACCGGGAGATCGCGCGGGCCCTCGTCCTCTCCGAGAAGACGGTCAAGACGCACGTGTCCAACATCCTGATGAAGCTGGACGTCGCCGACCGCACGCAGGCGGCGTTGTGGGCGGTCAGGCACGGGATCGCCGATTGACCGGCCGGATCCGACCGTCCCGCTTCCGGACTGAGATTCATACGGTCGGGTGTATGTCGCCCACATGGCGTATCCCGATCGCCGACGGACCCGTTCTCCAGGGCGTGCCGCGGCGGCTCGCCGCGGCAGACGTACTGGAGGACGAGAACGTGAAGAACATCAAGAAGGCCGCAGCCGTCACCATGATCGCGGGTGGCCTCGTCGCCGTCGGCGCCGGTGTCTCCTCGGCGCACGGCGGTGCGTCCGCGGAGGGCGAGGCCCTGAACTCGCCCGGCGTGGCCTCCGGGAACCTGCTCCAGGTCCCCGTACACGTCCCCGTGAACGCGGTCGGCAACACCGTGAACGTCATCGGCCTGCTGAACGGCGCCTTCGGCAACACCGGCGTCAACAACTAACGCCCCCGCGTACCGCGGCCCCCCTTCCCCCTCTCTCTCCCCGGGGAAGCGGGGGCCCCGGCACGCCAAGGCCGCCGGGGCTCACCCCCGCTCCCGTTCCTCCACGTACGCGTTGTACGCCGCCACCTGGGCCCGCCGGGCCACCCGCTCCACCGGCCGCAGGGCCTCCGTGCGCGCGGCCATCTCGGAGGCGGCCACCGCCCCGCCGTGCCCCCGCTCGTACGCCAGGGACACCAGCAGGGCGATCCGTTGCGCCAGCGACAGCACCCGCACCGCCCGCGGCGGATAGCCCGGGGCCAGCACCTCCCGGCCCGCCTCCGCCCGCGCCCGGTACGCCGACATCGCCGCCTCGGCCACCGGCCCCGAGGCCGCCACGTCCAGCCGGGTCAGCACGACCGTCGCCTCCCGCAGCGCCTCCGCCAGCTCCCGCTCCGCCTCGCCCAGCGAGGGCACGTCCGCGGGCGGGGCCTCCCGCACCGGCAGGCAGTGCCACACCACCTCGACGTGCACGTCGCCCGCGGGCCCGGCCTCCGTCACCTCCGGTACGAGCCCCAGCGCCGCACCGACGGCGACCACGGCCTCCTCGGCCTCCAGCGCCCGCGCGTTGAAATCCGGCGGGCCGCTCAGGCCCAGCGGATGCCCCGGCGCGGGCAGTGCCACGCGCAGGCCGGTGACCCCCATGGCCCGCAGCCGCCCGAGCGCGAGCGTCAGCCCGACCGGGCCGCCCTCGCCCGGCAGCCCCGCCACCCGGTGCACGGCATCCGTACCGACGATCGACAAGACGGCGTCGTCGGGCGAGACGAGGCCGGCCAACAACGAGTTCCCCCAGGCGGCCAGCCGCCCTGAACGTGGTTCCACAAGCATCCCCCCACCTTAGTAACCCGCCCCCGGAACCGGTCGGGCTCGGCCTGGCGACCGCGGCCCCCTCCGAGTGGCGTAGGTTTTCCCCTGGGGCTGCGCCTACAGGCGCACAAGAGAACCGACACTGCAAGGGGAGACAACACGCTCATGAGCGACGTTCTGGAACTGGTGGACGTATCCGTGGTCCGCGAGGGCCGCGCTCTGGTGGACCAGGTCTCCTGGTCGGTCAAGGAGGGGGAGCGCTGGGCGATCCTCGGCCCCAACGGCGCCGGGAAGACGACCCTGCTCAATGTCGCCTCCAGCTACCTCTTCCCGAGCAGCGGCAGCGCCACCATCCTCGGCAGCACCCTCGGCAAGGTCAACGTCTTCGACCTGCGCCCGCGCATCGGCGTCGCCGGCATCGCGATGGCCGACAAGCTCCCCAAGCGCCAGACCGTCCTGGAGACCGTGCTCACCGCCGCCTACGGCATGACCGCGACCTGGCAGGAGGAGTACGAGGACATCGACGAGCAGCGCGCCCGCGCCTTCCTCGACCGCCTCGGGATGACGGACTACCTCGACCGGAAGTTCGGCACCCTCTCCGAGGGCGAGCGCAAGCGCACCCTGATCGCCCGCGCCCTGATGACCGACCCCGAGCTGCTGCTCCTCGACGAGCCCGCCGCCGGCCTGGACCTCGGTGGCCGCGAGGACCTCGTCCGCCGCCTCGGCCGCCTCGCGCGCGACCCGCTGGCCCCCTCCATGATCATGGTCACGCACCACGTCGAGGAGATCGCCCCCGGCTTCACGCACGTCCTCCTGATCCGCCAGGGCAAGGTCGTCACCGCCGGTCCCATCGACCTCGAACTGACCTCCCGCAACCTCTCCCTCTGCTTCGGCCTGCCGCTGCTCGTCGAGCGCAACGAGAACGACCGCTGGACCGCCCAGGGCCTGCCGCTCCGCTGAGCCCCGTCCCCGCGCACCCTGTCCGGACCGCGCCCACCCGACCTACCATGACCATGTGACCAACATCGACGCATGGGTGTGGTGGCTCGTCGGCGCGGTCGGGCTGGGGATCCCCCTGGTCGTCACCGCGATGCCGGAGTTCGGCATGTTCGCCGTCGGCGCGATCGCCGCGGCGGTCACGGCCGCACTCGGCGGGGGAGTGGCCGTACAGCTCCTGGTCTTCGCCGTCGTCTCGGTGGCGCTGATCGCCGTGGTCCGCCCGATCGCCAACAGGCACCGCGACCAACGACCCCAACACCGCAGCGGCATCGACGCGTTGAGGGGTCGCAGCGCCGTCGTCACGGAACGGGTCGACGGCAGCGGCGGCCGGATCAAGCTCGCCGGGGAGATCTGGTCCGCCCGCACCCTGGACGCGGACAGCAGTTTCGAACCCGGACAGCAGGTCGACGTCGTGGAGATCGACGGGGCGACCGCCGTCGTCATGTGACGTCATGTGACCAAGCACCCGACTCGCGGGCCCCCGGTCTGCGAGACTCCGCTCAACGGGGCAGCACAGACAGCCGGAAGGGCACGGGGAACCGCATGCAACCGATCATCATCGTCCTGATCATTCTGGTGATCCTCGTCTTCATCGCACTGGTCAAGACGATCCAGGTGATCCCGCAAGCCAGTGCGGCCATCGTCGAACGGTTCGGGCGCTACACCCGCACCCTCAACGCGGGCCTGAACATCGTCGTCCCGTTCATCGACTCGATCCGCAACCGGATCGACCTCCGCGAACAGGTCGTCCCCTTCCCGCCGCAGCCGGTGATCACCCAGGACAACCTGGTCGTCAACATCGACACGGTCATCTACTACCAGGTGACCGACGCCCGCGCCGCGACGTACGAGGTGGCCAGCTACATCCAGGCCATCGAGCAGCTCACCGTCACCACCCTGCGCAACATCATCGGCGGCATGGACCTGGAGCGGACCCTCACCTCCCGCGAGGAGATCAACGCGGCCCTGCGCGGCGTGCTCGACGAGGCCACCGGCAAGTGGGGCATCCGCGTCAACCGCGTCGAGCTGAAGGCGATCGAGCCGCCGACCTCCATCCAGGACTCGATGGAGAAGCAGATGCGCGCCGACCGCGACAAGCGCGCCGCGATCCTCCAGGCCGAAGGTGTCCGCCAGTCCGAGATCCTGCGCGCCGAGGGCGAGAAGCAGTCCTCGATCCTGCGCGCCGAAGGTGACGCCAAGGCCGCCGCGCTCCGGGCCGAGGGCGAGGCCCAGGCGATCCGTACGGTCTTCGAGTCCATCCACGCCGGAGACCCGGACCAGAAGCTCCTGGCCTACCAGTACCTCCAGATGCTCCCGAAGATCGCCGAGGGCGATGCCAACAAGCTCTGGATCGTCCCCAGCGAGATCGGCGACGCCCTCAAGGGGCTCAGCGGAGCCATCGGCAACTTCGGCCCCATGGGCGGCGGTTCCAACGGCCTGCACCGCAAGGACGAGCAGCCGGCCGCCCCCGACCGCCGCGAACAGCCCCCGATCGACTAGGACTCACCCTCCCTCGTGCATGATCGGTCCGGCCCCTCGACCTTCACGGCGGGGAGGCGACCCACTCATGCAAGGGGGATGGCGTTGTCCATCTGGGAAGCACTCGCGATCTTCGCGGCCGGCATCGGCGCCGGCACGATCAACACCATCGTCGGTTCGGGCACCCTGATCACCTTCCCGGTGCTCCTGGCCACCGGCCTGTCACCGGTCACCGCCAACGTCTCCAACACGCTCGGCCTGGTGCCCGGTTCGATCAGCGGAGCCATCGGCTACCGCAAGGAGCTCAAGGGGCAGGGCGGTCGGATCCTGCGCCTGGGCGCCGTGTCCCTCGTCGGCGGGCTCGCGGGGGCCGTCCTGCTCCTGAACCTGCCGTCCGACTCCTTCGACACGATCGTGCCCGTCCTGATCGGACTGGCCCTCGTCCTGGTCGTCCTCCAACCGCGGATCGCCGCCTCCGTGCGCCGACGCCAGGAAGCCGCCGGAGGCGAGGGAACGCACCCCGACGGCGGTCCGGTCCTGCTGACCGGAATGCTGCTCTCCAGCGCCTACGGCGGCTACTTCGGTGCCGCCCAGGGCGTGCTCTACCTCGGCCTGATGGGCTCGCTGCTCCGCGAGGACATGCAGCGGGTCAATGCCGTCAAGAACATCGTCGCGGCGTTGGTCAACGGCATCGCGGCGGTGTTCTTCCTCTTCGTCGCCGCATTCGACTGGACGGCCGTCCTGCTCATCGCGGTCGGCTCCACGCTCGGCGGACAGATCGGCGCCAAGGTCGGCCGCAGGCTCCCGCCGACCGCCCTGCGAGCCCTCATCGTCGTGGTCGGGCTCGTGGCCATCGTCCAGCTACTGCTCCGCTGAGCGACGTAGGAAATCTACGCATCGAGACGTAGATCCTGCGTACGCCCAGCGGGCAGCGGACGTCATCCGGCTACGCGATCCGCTCCAGCCACTCGGGCAGCTCCTCCCGGATGCCCGCCCCCATGGCCAGCAGCATCGCGTCCGCCGGAGACGGCACGAAGGGCCTGCGGAGCAACGGCATCCCCGCCTCCTCCGGAGTCCGGGCCGCTTTGCGGTGGTTGTCCACGGCGCAGGAGGCCACCGTGTTCAACCAGGTGTCGCCACCACCCTGAGCCCTCGGCACCACGTGGTCCACGGTGGTCGCACGCTTCCCGCAGTAAGCGCACCGGTGCTGGTCACGCGCCAGCACACCCCGCCGTGACCAGGGAGCATGTCTTCGGAAGGGCACCCTGACGTACCTGCACAGCCGGATCACCCGGGGCATCGGAAGGTCCATCGTGGCGCCGCGCACACGGAGTTCGGGATGCGACTGTTCGACGACGGCCTTGTCCTGAAGGACCAGGACCACCGCCCGGTTCAGCGTCACCGTCGACAGCGGCTCGAAGCTCGCATTCAGCACCAGCGTGTCCCGCATCTCGCCCACCTCCCGTGTGCAGGCCCGCGACCACCCTGGCGACGGGGCCCGGAACCACTCTGGCCGCGCCCGCCACCGGGGACAACGCAATAAAAATGCCCGGTCCTGGCCGTCTTTAGACCAGGACCGGGCAAACGCTAGGAGAACTCAGCCCGCCGGGGCCTCGAACTCGGTGACCAACTGGGCCCGCCCCAGCGTGTGGAAGCGCAGGTTGAACCCGATCACGGCGGGCGAGACGTCCGCGTCCGGCCCCAGCTTCTCGGTGTCCACCGCGTACACGGTGAACACGTACCGGTGGCGCTCCCCGGCCGGCGGCGCCGCCCCGCCGAAGTCACGGGTGCCGTAGTCGTTGCGCACGTGCACGGCCCCGGCCGGCAGCCCCGGGAAGGAACCGCTGCCCGCCCCGGCCGGCAGCTCGGTGACCGACGCCGGCAGATCGAAGAGCACCCAGTGCCAGAACCCGCTGCCCGTCGGAGCGTCCGGGTCGAAGCAGGTCACCGCGAAGCTCTTCGTCCCCTCCGGGAACCCCTCCCACCGCAGCTGCGGCGAGAGGTTCCCGCCCGCCAGCACCTGCGCGTCGCCGAGGTCCGCCCCCGGCGCGAGGTCACTGCTCTCGACGGTGAAGGCGTGCACCTCGGGGTGGAAGGCGTGCGGAAGGGGCGCTCTGCTCTGGTCGGACACTGCTCAACCTCCGTTGACGGAACCCGTACGTCGTCGTACGGAAAAGAGCCTAGAACCAGTTGCGCTGCGAACCGACGGAAGCGATCCACTGGTTGAGGTAACCCGCCCAGTCCGTCCCCTGGTAGGACTGCAGCCCGACCTGGAAGCAGCGGTAGGTGTCGCTGCCCTCGGAGAACAGCCCCGGCTTCTTGTCCATCTCCAGCACGACGTCCATCTCGTGGCCGTCGGCGACGAAGGTCAGCTCGACCTGGTTCAGCCCCCGGTACTGCGACGGCGGCAGGAACTCGATCTCCTGGTAGAACGGCAGCGTCTGCCGGGTCCCGCGGATGTGCCCGCGCTCCATGTCCGCGCTGCGGAAACGGAAGCCGAGCTGCCCGAAGGCGTCCAACAGCGCCTGCTGCGCCGGCAGCGGGTGCACGTTGATCGGGTCCAGGTCACCCGCGTCGACCGCCCGCGCGATCTCCAGCTCGGTGCTCACCCCGATGTTCATCCCGTGCAGGTGCTGACCCCCGAAGTGGGTCACCGGGGTCTCCCACGGAACCTCCAGGCTGAACGGCACCACGTGCAGCGCGCCCGCCTGCACCTGGAAGGCGCCCCCGAGCCGCTGCTTGGTGAAGACGATGTCCTGCTTCAGCTCCTGGTCGCCGCTCTCCACCTCGACCCGTGCCTGGAGGCCGATGTTCAGCCCCTCGATCTGCTGCTCCACGGACCCGCCCTGGATGCGGACCTCGCCCTGGACCACCCCACCGGGCACCACGTTCGGCTCGGTGATGATCGTGTCCACCGAAGCACCACCGGCACCCAGGCTCGCGAGCAGCTTCCTGAACCCCATGTTCCTGACTCCCCTTGAAGACGTGCACTGCACGGACGTACCCCTACACACGCGGAACCCTAAGGCCCGGTCGCCGCGGCAGGCGTTCCACTACGCTCGACCGGATGAGCGCGCGCCCCGACCGTACGCCCCTGACCCGGGCCTTCTTCGACCGCCCGGCACTGACCGTGGCCCCGGACCTCCTGGGCCGCACCCTGGTCCGCCGAGCCCCAGAGGGGCCGATGGAACTGCGGATCACGGAGGTGGAGGCGTACGAGGGGGAGGACGACCCCGGCTCCCACGCCTACCGCGGCCGCACCGCGCGCAACGCGTCGATGTTCGGTCCACCCGGACACGCGTACGTCTACTTCATCTACGGCATGTGGTTCAGCCTCAACCTGGTGTGCGGGCCGGCGGACCGCGCGAGCGGTGTCCTGCTCCGAGCCGGCGAGATCACCGTGGGCACCGAGCTGGCCCGCAAACGTCGACTCTCGGCCAAAGCCGACAAGGAACTGGCCAAAGGCCCGGCCCGGCTCGCGACCGCCCTGGCCGTCGACCGCTCCTTGGACGGCGTCGACCTCTGCACGGGCGGGGCCGCCCCCTTGTCCGTCCTCGCGGGCACGCCCGTGGATTCCGACCTGGTCAGCACCGGCCCCCGCACCGGAGTGGGCGGCGCCGGCGCGGAGCATCCGTACCGGTTCTGGATCACCCGGGACCCCACGGTGAGCCCGTACCGAGCCCATGCGCCACGCCGCCGCTCAACTTGACTCACTCCTGGCCGACGCCTAACGTAGCCCGAGCCGCTTGATACGGAGCACTGCTTCTGCAGCCCTCCGGAGGCGGCCAACCCACTACTGCGATCACCCTGACGGGGCTGAATTCGGCATGCCTGAATTCAAACCGGCGGCTCGATTATGAGCCACCAGGGAAAACCGCTAACGTAGTGGACACGCCGAAAGGCAAGGCCCCCAACGGCCACCGAATTCGAATTCAACTCCGGTAAACGGAGCGGGAAAAGAATCTGGTAGAGTTGGAATCGCCGGAAAGGGAAACGCGAAAGCGAAGACCTGGAAAGCGAAAAGCAGGATCCCGCTTCGACCGGGAATCGGACACGAAAGAGTCTGATAGAGTCGGAAACGAAGAACGAAGCCCGGAGGAAA
>NZ_JBVHUE010000070.1:0-15686 GCF_055565515.1 Streptomyces sp. NPDC028419
CCCCCCCCCCCCCCCCCCCCCCCCCCCCCCCCCCCCCCCCCCCCCCCCCCCCCCCCCCCCCCCCCCCCCCCCCCCCCCCCCCCCCCCCCCCCCGGCCCGGGGTCAGTGCGCCCGCGCCGCCGCGTACCGGCTGACCGGGCGCCCCAGGCCGTAGTTCTCGCGGAGGGTGCGTCCGGTGTACTCGGTGCGGAAGAGGCCGCGCTTCTGCAGGATCGGCACCACCTGGTCGACGAAGTCGGTGAGCCCGGTGGGCAGTACGGGCGCCATGATGTTGAACCCGTCGGCCGCGCCCTGGGTGAACCACTGCTCCAGCTGGTCGGCGATCTGCTCCGGGGTGCCCGCGAAGACCCGGTGGCCGCGACCCGCGCCGAGGCGGGCGATCAGCTCGCGCAGGGTGAGGCCGTCGCGGCGGGCGAGTTCGGCGACGAGCGTGAAGCGGCTCTTGTTGCCGTTGATGTCGCGCTCTTCGGGCAGTTCGGGCAGCGGGCCGTCCAGCGGGTGCCCGGTGAGGTCGGTGCCCAGCATGCCGGAGAGCTGGGCCAGGCCGTACTCCGGCACCTGGAGGTCGGTGAGCTGCTGCTCCAGGGCCTTGGCCTCGGCCTCGGTGGACCCGATGACCGGTGCGATGCCGGGCAGGACGAGCAGGTCGCCCTCGGTCCGGCCGTAGCGGGCGAGGCGGGACTTGAGGTCCTTGTAGAAGGTCTGGCCGTCGGCGAGGGTCTGCTGCGCGGTGAAGACGGCCTCGGCGTACTGCGCCGCGAACTCCTTGCCGTCCTCGGAGGACCCGGCCTGGACCAGGAGCGGGTGGCCCTGGGGCGAGCGGGGCACGTTGAGGGCGCCCGCGACGCCGAAGTACGTGCCGCGGTGGTCGGCCGGGTGGAGCTTGTCGGTGTCGGCGTAGATCCCCCGCTCCTTGTCCAGGACGATCGCGTCGTCGTCCCAGCTGTCCCAGAGCTTGGTCGCCACGTCGAGGAACTCGCGGGCCCGGTCGTAGCGCAGGCCGTGCTCCAGGTGCTCCTCCTGGTTGAAGTTGCGGGCCTCGTCGACGGTGCCTGAGGTGACGATGTTCCACCCGGCGCGGCCGTTGCTGATGTGGTCGAGGGAGGCGAACTTGCGGGCCGTGTGGAACGGCTCGTTGAAGGTCGTGGACACGGTCGCGATCAGGCCGATGTGCTCGGTGACGGCCGCGATCGCGGAGAGCAGGGTCAACGGCTCGAAGCCGCCCAGGGCGTTGTAGCGGGCCTTGCCCCACAGGGCGAGGCCGTCGGCGAAGAAGATGGAGTCGAGCAGCCCGCGCTCGGCGGTCCTAGCCAGCTCCTGGAAGTAGCGCAGGTCCGTGATCCGCTCGGGGCTGCTGTCGGGGTGGCGCCAGGCGGCGTCGTGGTGGCCGGCGTTCATCAGGAAGGCGTTGAGGTGGAGGGTGCGGCGGGAGTCGGTGCTCATGACGGGGTCCTCAGGGGAAGGCTGGGCGGGCGGGGAACGGCGGGACGGGCCGGGGCGGTCAGCCGGCGGCCGGGACGCGCCACAGGCTCAGACGGCGTTCGATCGAGACGAGGACCTGGTTGAAGCCCACGCCGATCGCGGAGATGGTGATGATCCCGGCGTACATCTGCGGGATGGCGAAGTTGAACTGCGAGGCGTTGATCAGGTAGCCGAGGCCCGCCTTCGCGCCGATCATCTCGGCGGCGACGAGGACGAGGATGGAGACCGCTCCGGCCAGCCGGATGCCGGTGAAGATGGTCGGCACGGAGGACGGCAGGATCACCTTCTGGAACAGCCGGAGGGTGGACAGGTCCATCGAGCGGGCGAGCTTGACGAGCGTGGGGTCGGCGCCGCGGACGGCGCTGATGGTGTTCAGCAGGACCGGCCAGACGCAGGCGTAGACGACCATCGAGATCTTCGAGGTCTCGCCGATGCCGAGCAGCAGGACGAAGACGGGGAGCAGGGCGAGGGCGGCGGTGTTGCGGAACACCTCCAGGAGGGGGCCGAGCAGTTCGGCGACCGGTCGGTACCAGCCGATCAGCAGGCCGAGCGGGACGGCTACCGCGACGGCGATCCCGAAGCCGCCGAAGGAGCGGACCAGGCTGGCCCAGGTGTGTTCCTGGAGCTGTCCGTCGGCGAGCAGGTCCCACCAGGCGACGGCGACCTCGCTGAACGGGGGGAGGAAGGTCCGGTCCACCAGGGCGAGGCGGGGGGCGGTCTCCCATACGAGGAGCAGGGCGACGAGGGCGGCGGAGCGGAGGGCTGCGGCGCGGATCCCTCGTCCGAACCCGCCGGGCTTCGCGGCCCGGTCCGGCCGGGCGGCGGGGGCGGGGGCCGGCTGGGCGGCGGGGGCGGGGGCCGGCCGGGCGGCGGGGGCGGGGGCCGGCTGGGCGGCGGGGGCCTCCGGCGGCGCCTCAAACGCCGGCGGGGCTGGTTTGGGCTGGGCCTGGGGCTCCGGCGGGGCTGGTTTGGGCTGGGCCTGGGGCTCCGGCGGGGCTGGTTTGGGCTGGGCCTGGATGTTCGGGGTGTGGGTTTCGGTGCTCATGTGGTGGCCTGCTCCTTTTCCAGTTGCTGGGCACGGGCCACCTCGTCGTGGAGCAGGGTCCAGATCTCGTGGCGGTAGCGGGCGAATTCGGGGCTGGAGCGGAGGTCCTCGCCCAGGAGACCGTTCGCACGGTCCCCGAAGGAGACCGGGACGATCTCCTTGACCCGGCCGGGGCGGGAGGTGATCACGGCGACGCGCTGGCCGAGGTACACCGCCTCCTCGATGCTGTGCGTGATGAAGACGACCGTCTTGCCGGTGGCCTGCCAGATCCGCCGTAGCTCGTCCTGGAGGGACTCGCGGGTCTGGGCGTCGAGCGCCGCGAAGGGCTCGTCCATCAGCAGCACGTCGGGGTCGTAGGCCAGCGAGCGGGCGATCGCGACGCGCTGGCGCATCCCGCCGGACAGCTCGTGCGGATGCCGGTCACCGAAGCCGGTGAGACCGACCAGGTCGAGGAACTCCCGCGCCTTCTGGGTCCGCCTGCGGCGCGGTACGCCGGTGGCCTCCAGGCCGAACTCGATGTTGCCCAGCGCGGTGCGCCACGGCAGCAGTGCGTACTGCTGGAAGACGATGCCGCGGTCCAGGCCGGGGCCGGTGACGGGCTCGCCGTCGAGCAGGATCCGGCCGCCGCTCGGCCGGGTCAGGCCGCCGAGCAGATCGAGGAGGGTGGACTTGCCGCAGCCGCTGGGGCCCACGACGACCAGGAACTCCCCGGCTCCGATGGAGAGGTCGATGCCGTCCAGTGCGGTGAAGTCGCCGCGGGACGCAGACGGGAAGGTCTTGGTGACCGATTCGAAGACGATCTTCGCCATGCCGCTCAGGCCCCCTTCCGGTAGTCGTTGAACTCGTTGGTGTACAGGTCGGCGGCCTTGAGCTGGCCCTTCTTGACCTCTCCGCGGTCGCCCAGCCAGTCGAGCCAGAGCTGGAACTCCTTGTCCCCGATCCGGCCGCCGGTCTCGGCCACGCCGTACGAGTGCCAGTACTGGAGGGTGGCGGTGTCCTCGTTGCGGCCGCGCTTCTTGACGATGGCCGTCATCCGGCCGATGACCTCCTCGCGCGGGGTGGTCCGGGACCACTCGATGGCCTTGGCGACGCCGGTGACGAAGGTGCGGACGGTGTCCGGGTTCTCCTTGATGAAGCGCTGGGTCATCACGTAGGTGCCGGCGCTGAACGCGCCGAGCAGCTGGAAGTCGGTGAACAGGGGCCGGATGCCGCCCGTCGCCAGCGCCTTGTCGCGCAGGACGCCGCTGAGCACGGCGACGTCGATCTGCTTCTGGCGCAGCGACTGTTCGGTGTTGACGGGGGGCACGACCAGGGGCTCGACCTTGGCCGCGTCCGTCTTGGAGAGGCCGTTGCGGCTGAGGTAGATGTCCAGGAGCGCCTGGTAGTGCGCGCCCAGGGTGTTCATGCCGACCTTCTTGCCGATCAGGTCGCGGGCGGAGCGGATCGGGCTGTCCTCCAGCACGTAGTAGCCGCCGTAGGAGTACTGGTCGGATCCGTAGTAGGAGACGACGGCCTTGATCGGGGCCTTGCTCGACGCGAGTTTGACGACGGCGCCGTTGAAGGCTCCGCCGAAATGGGTCTGGCCGGTGGCCGCCGACTGGATGTCCTGGGGGCCGCTGATCGTGTTGCCGACCCAGTCGAGGGTCACGTCGCCGAGGTAGCCGAGGTCCGCCGCGAGTTCGGGCAGCGTGACCGACCCGACCGCGCCCTGGTACTTCAGCTTCGTGATCTGCGCGCCCCCGCCCCCGCCGCCGGAGGCCGTGGCCGTGCCGCAGCTCACCGCGGCCGCCGAGATGCCGAGCAGGGCGAGGAACTGGCGCCGGGAGGTGGTGGTCCGGGTGGGTGTCGCGGGCATGGCTGGTCCTTCTCGGGGCGGTGGGGCGGGGCGGGAGGGGCGGTTACGGGGCGACGGTCAGGGCGGGGCGCGGGTGCGCGGCGGTGCGCAGGTGCAGGGCCTCGGCGAACTCGTCGACGGCCTGGAAGAGGTCGAGTTCGGCCTCGGGGCGCAGCCGGTCGGGCCCGTCACCGCGCTCGACGGAGGAGTCCAGGACGAAGCGGCCGGTGGTGATGTGCCCGGCGCCGAGCGCGGTGAGCACCGGGCGCAGGGCGTAGTCGAGGGTCAGGACGTGGGCGAGGCTGCCGCCCGTGGCGAGCGGCAGGACGGTCTTCCCGGCCAGGCCGTCCTGCGGGAGCAGGTCGAGGAAGGCCTTGATGAGGCCGGTGTACGAGGCCTTGTAGACCGGAGTCGCGATGACCAGGCCGTCCGCCTCGGCGACGGCGGCCAGCGCCCGGCGCAGTTCGGGCTGGCCGCTGCGGGCGGCGAGCAGGTCGGCGGCGGGGAGTTCGCGGACGGCCAGGTGCGAGGTCGCGAATCCGGAGTGGGACAGGCGGCGCAGGACGTGGTCGGCGACCACGGCGGTGCGCGAGTGCAGGGAGGGGCTGCCGGTGAGGGCGAGGATGCTGGCCACGGGGGCTCCTTGGGCGGCGTGCGGGCGGGGCGGGGTCAGACGGCGGCCGGAGCGGCGGGGGCGTCGGTCGAGGCGCCGGAGGGGATGCCGAAGGACGGGTCGGGGACGCTCTCGGGGCTGATCAGGCGGGAGGAGCGGCCGTCGGGGCCGACCGGGACGTCGCCGTCGACGGTGACCCGGCGCAGGGTGCGCTCGTGGTCGTCGGAGTCGTCGACCCCGTAGTGCTGGGTGGCGCGGTTGTCCCAGATGGCGACGTCGCCGGCGCTCCACTGCCAGCGGACGGTGTTCTCGGGGCGCTCGATGTGCGCCTGGAACAGGTCGAGGAGGGCGCGGGAGTCGCGGCCGGTGAGGCCGTCGATGCGCTGGACGAAGTTGCCGAGGAGCAGGGTGCGTTCGTCGGTCTCGGGGTGGACGCGGACCACCGGGTGCTCGGTGAGGAAGCTGGTGGAGGTGAACACCTCGCGGTACTGGGCGAGGGCTTCGGGGAGGGCGTCGGGGCGCAGGGCGGCGTAGTCGTACTCGTTGGAGTGCACGGCGCGCAGGCCGTCGGCGAGCGCCCGCAGCGGTGCGGGGAGGTTGCTGTAGGCGGTGGCGGTGTTGGCCCACAGGGTGTCGCCGCCGTAGGGCGGGATGGTGACGGCCCGCAGGATGGAGAAGGCGGGGTAGGCCGGCACGAAGGTGACGTCGGTGTGCCACTGGTTGGCGCGGGCGCCGTGGTGGGAGTCGATGCCGAGGGCGTAACGCCCGTCCGCGGAGGGGACGGTGGGGTGCGCGACGGGGGTGCCGAGGAGTTGGGCGAAGGCCTCGTGGCCGGCCTCGTCGAGGTGGTCCTGGCCGCGGAAGAAGACGACCTTGTGGGTGAGGAGCGCGGCGCGGATCTGGGCGACGGTCTCGGGGGCGAGGTCGCCGCCGAGGCGGACGGAGCCGAGCTCGGCTCCGATCCGGCCGCCGACCTTCTTGACGGTGACGGTGGGGGTGGGGGCGGGGTGGGTGGCCGTGCTCATGGGAGCCTCCTGGGGATTCTTTCCTCAGCGGAAGAAATGTGGGTGGGCGGGTGGGCGTCGCGGCGTCGCGGGGCGGGGCTCGGTGCGGTGGGGTGCGCGGCGGTACGGGGCGGTGGCTACGGGGCGTGCGCCGTGCCCGGAGGGGGCCGGCGTGGGCCGGGGCCTCGGGTGGCGGGGCCGGGGGCCGGTTCCCCGGGTGTGGCTCGGGGAAGGGGCACGACCAAGGGCGCGGGTGGCGGCGCGGGGCGCGGGTGGGGCGGTCAGGCCCGGGAAGGGGCCGGACAGCGGCCCGGACATCCGCCCGGAGCGGTACACGCGCCGGGGGTGTGGAGCCGCGAGACGTTTCGATCGGTCGCGGACATGGCTCGGAGCCTGTCAGGGGGGCTGGCGGCGGTCAACCCCTGGGGGGAGGGGTGTGAACCGGCCACCGGGGCTGGTGGGGGGTTGCCTTGTCGGGCCAGCTGACCTGGGGTTATGGGGGCTGTGCGGGGGGTGGGGAGTGGGCGGTGGCGCATGATCGACCCTGGCCGATTTCATGGCGCCGCAATGTGGGCGCCATGCGATCGACCGACACGGGGTGGGGGTGGGGGGTGCCGTGGCCCTCCGGGGGGCGGGTGCGGGTCCGCGCGCCCTCCGGGGGCGCCTCAAACGCCGGCGGGGCTGGATCGGGGGCGGCCCGGACACCGGCTGGGCCGGATGGGGGGGCTGTGTGGGGCCGGGTGCGGGTTCGTATGCCCTCCGGGGGCGCCTCAAACGCCGGCGGGACTGGGTGGGGGTGGTGCGGGCGCCTGCGGGGGTGGATCGGGGTGGTCCGGGTGCCGGCGGGGCTGGGTGGGGGGGCGAACGCCGGCGGGGCTGGATCGGGGCGGTCCGGGTGCCGGCGGGGCTGGATCGGGGCGGTTCGAACGCCTGGGGGGGGTGGATCGGGGGCGGTGTGGGGGTGGGGGGTCCGGCATGATCTGGGGGTGGGGTTGTCGTTCTGGGGGGTCGGTTGAGGGGTGGGGAGGACGGGGTGGGCGTGCTTCGTCGGGCTGGGGACGGGCGGGCGGTGGCCAATGCCGCGACGGTGCTGCGGACCGTGCTCGACCACGGGCCCGTCGCCCGGAGCGCGGTCTCCGGGCTGTGCGGGCTGAGTCCGGCCGCCGTGTCCCGGCAGACCACGCTGCTGGTCCGGCGCGGCCTGCTGCGCGAGGTGCCCGCTCCCCCGGCCGGGCCCGCGACGGCGGCGGGGCGGCCCCGGATCCCGCTCGACCTGCACACCGGCGCCGTCGGCGGCCCGCTGGCCGGGTCCCTGCACATCGGGGTACGGGCCTGCGTCCTCGGGCTGGTCGACCTGCGCGGGCAGGTGCTGGCCCGGCGGGCCCTGCCCCACGAGGAGGGGCTCGGCGCGGACCGGCTGCTCGGCCTGGCCGCGGCCGAACTGGAGCGGTTCCTGGCCGAGTTCGGTGGCGGGCGCCCGCTGCTCGGGGTCGGCGCGGCGCTGGGCGGGTGGGTCCGCCCGGACACCGGGACCGTGGTCCGGCACGCGGCCCTGGGCTGGCGCGACGTACCGCTGGCCGACGTGCTGGCCCGGGCCCTGGGGGTGGCGGTCCGGGTGGACAACCACGCGCGCGCCGTCGGGCACGCGGAGATCCTCTTCGGGCACCCCCAGGCCCGGCACAGCCTGGTCCACCTCTTCATCGGCAACGTCGTGGACGCCGCCTTCGGCATCGAGGGCGCCGTCCACCAGGGGCCCGGGGCCGCGGCCGGTGACGTGGCGCACCTGCCGGTGCCCGGGTCGACCGTGCCGTGCGCGTGCGGACGTACCGGCTGCCTCCAGGCCACCGCGTCCGACACGGCGCTCGGCGCGGAGGCGGTGCGCCGGGGGATCGTGCCGGAGCCCTCCGTCATGCTGGTCGTCGACGCGGCGGCCACCGGAGACCCGCGCGCGGACGCGCTGCTGCGCGAGCGGGCCCGTGCCGTCGGGCGGGCGGCGGCGCTGCTCCTGGACGTCTTCAACCCGGCCGTGATGGTGGTTTCCGAGCTGTCGAGCGTCCTGCACGAAGGCTATTTGGACGACATCCGCGCGGCGGCGGCCGAGCTGTCCCCGGGGTCGGCGGGCCCCGGGCGGATCGTCGCCCCGCACGCCGGGCCCGCCGTGCTCCCCCAGGCCGCGGCGACCGTCCTGCTGGGTCCGTTGTTCCGGGATCCCGCCGGTCTGTCCTGAAGCGCCACGCACCGCGAGTGACAGATCACATAGAGAAAGGTGGCTTCGCTTTAGCGCCGCCCCTAGCATTCGAGCCATGACGGTCCTGCCTGATGACGGGCTTTCCCTGGCCGCCGAGTTCCCTGACGCGACGCATGAGCAGTGGCAGCGCCTAGTAGAGGGCGTGCTGCGCAAGTCGGGCAAGGAAGCATCCGGCGAGGCAGCTGAGAACGCGTTGTCCACCACGCTCGAGGACGGGCTCAGCACGCGCCCGCTCTACACCGCACCCGCTTCCGGGGGCTCCGCGGACGCCAGTGCCATCGGCCTGCCAGGTTTCGCGCCCTTCCTGCGCGGGGGCCGGGCCGAGGGCACGGCCGCCGCGGGCTGGGACGTGCGCCAACGGCTCGCGCACACCGACCCGGCGCTCCTGAACGAGGCCGTCCTCGCCGACCTGGAGAACGGGGTCACCTCGCTGTGGCTGACCGTCGGCCGGGGCGGCGTTCCGGTCGCGGGGCTGGACCGCGCGCTGACCGGGGTCTACCTGGACCTCGCACCGGTCGCCCTGGACGCCGGAGCGGAATTCCTCGGGGCGGCGCGGGAATTGCTGCGCCTGTACGCCGAGCGCGAGGTGGCCCCCGAGGCCGCGCGCGGCAACCTCGGCGCCGACCCGCTGGGCCACGAGGCCCGTACGGGCGAGGCGCTGGAGCTCGCCGGGGCCGTGGAGCTGGCCCGCGAGACGGCGGCCGGCTGGCCCGGCCTGCGCGCCCTGGTCGTGGACGCGCTCCCCTACCACGAGGCGGGCGGCTCGGCCGCGCAGGAGCTGGGGCTGTCCCTGGCCACCGGCGTGGCCTACCTGCGCGCCCTGACCGACGCGGGCCTGGACACCGCGGCGGCCCTCGGGCAGCTGGAGTTCCGGTACGCCGCCAGCGCCGACCAGTTCCTCACCATCGCCAAGCTGCGGGCCGCGCGCCGCCTGTGGGCCCGGATCGCCGGGGCCTGCGGGGTCCCGGAGGCGGGCGCCCAGCGCCAGCACGCGGTGACCTCGCCGGTCATGATGACCCGGCGCGACCCGTGGGTGAACATGCTGCGCACCACCGTGGCCTGCATGGCCGCGGGCGTGGGCGGGGCGGACTCGGTCACCGTGCTCCCCTTCGACCACGACCTCGGGCTGCCGGACGCGTTCGCGCGCCGGATCGCCCGCAACACCTCCACCATCTTGATGGAGGAGTCGCACCTGGCCCGGGTGATCGACCCGGCGGGCGGTTCCTGGTACGTCGAGCAGCTCACCGACGAACTCGCGCACGCCGCGTGGGAGTTCTTCCAGACCCTGGAGAAGTCGGGCGGCCTGCCCGCCGCGCTGCGCTCCGGTCTGGTCGCCGAACGACTGGCCGCCACCTGGGCCGAGCGGTCCAAGAAGCTGGCCAAGCGGCGCGAACCGATCACCGGCGTCAGCGAGTTCCCGCTGCTGTCCGAGAAGCCGGTGGTGCGCGAGAGCGCGCCCGCCGCGCCCTCGGGCGGGCTGCCGCGGGTCCGCCGCGACGAGGCCTTCGAGGCGCTGCGCGCCCGGTCCGACGCGCACCTCGCGGCGACCGGCTCCCGGCCGCGGATCTTCCTCGCGGCGCTGGGTCCGGCCGCGGCGCACACCGGTCGGGCCACCTTCGCCTCCAACCTGTTCCAGGCGGGCGGCGTCGAGGCGGTGCACGACCCGGTGTCCGTGGACGCCGACACGGCGGCCGCCGCCTACGCGGCGAGCGGCGCCGACGGCATGGCCGTGCTCTGCTCCACCGACGCGCTGTACGAGGAGCGGGCCGGGGCGGTGGCGGCCGCACTGCGCGCCGCGGGCGCCACGACCGTGTTCCTCGCGGGCCGACCGGGGACCTGCGCGGACGATGTGGACGAGTACGTCTTCGCCGGCTGCGACGCGGTCGCCGTGCTGTCCCGCGTACTCGACCGGATGGGAGTGACCACGTGAGCATCCCCGATTTCTCCGAGCTGGCGCTCGGCGGGACCGCTCCCGCCGGGTCCGAGGAGCAGTGGCGGGCGGCGGTGAAGGAGTCCACCGGCTCCGCCACCGAGGACCTGCTGTGGGAGACGCCCGAAGGCATCGGCGTCAAGCAGCTGTACACCGGGCGGGACCTGGAGGGCCTGGACTTCCTGGGGACCTACCCGGGCGTGGCCCCGTACCTGCGCGGCCCGTACCCGACGATGTACGTCAACCAGCCCTGGACGATCCGGCAGTACGCGGGCTTCTCCACGGCCGAGGAGTCCAACGCCTTCTACCGGCGCAACCTGGCGTCCGGGCAGAAGGGCCTGTCGGTCGCCTTCGACCTGCCGACGCACCGCGGCTACGACAGCGATCACCCCCGGGTGACGGGCGACGTCGGCATGGCGGGCGTGGCGATCGACTCGATCTACGACATGCGCCAGCTGTTCGACGGGATCCCGCTGGACAAGATGTCGGTGTCGATGACGATGAACGGCGCGGTGCTGCCCGTGCTGGCGCTGTACATCGTGGCCGCGGAGGAGCAGGGGGTCTCCCCCGACAAGCTCGCGGGGACCATCCAGAACGACATCCTCAAAGAGTTCATGGTCCGCAACACCTACATCTATCCGCCGAAGCCGTCGATGCGGATCATCTCCGACATCTTCTCCTTCACCTCGCAGAAGATGCCGCGGTACAACTCGATCTCGATCTCCGGCTACCACATCCAGGAGGCGGGGGCGACCGCCGACCTGGAGCTGGCCTACACCCTGGCCGACGGGGTGGAGTACCTGCGGGCCGGGCTGGGCGCCGGGATGGACGTGGACGCCTTCGCGCCGCGCCTGTCCTTCTTCTGGGCGATCGGCATGAACTTCTTCATGGAGGTCGCCAAGCTGCGGGCCGCCCGCCTGCTGTGGGCGCGCCTGGTCAAGCAGTTCGACCCGAAGAACGCCAAGTCCCTCTCGCTGCGCACGCATTCGCAGACCTCGGGCTGGTCACTGACGGCGCAGGACGTCTTCAACAACGTGACGCGCACCTGCGTCGAGGCCATGGCGGCGACCCAGGGGCACACCCAGTCGCTGCACACCAACGCCCTCGACGAGGCGCTCGCGCTGCCGACGGACTTCTCGGCGCGGATCGCGCGCAACACCCAGCTGCTGCTCCAGCAGGAGTCGGGGACCTGTCGGGTGATCGACCCGTGGGGCGGCAGCGCGTACGTCGAGAAGCTGACCTACGACCTGGCGCGCCGGGCGTGGCAGCACATCCAGGAGGTCGAGGCCGCCGGCGGCATGGCGCAGGCCATCGACGCGGGCATCCCGAAGCTGCGCGTGGAGGAGGCCGCGGCCCGCACGCAGGCGCGGATCGACTCCGGGCGGCAGCCGGTGATCGGGGTGAACAAGTACCGGGTGGAGAGCGACGAGCAGATCGACGTGCTCAAGGTGGACAACTCCTCGGTGCGCGCCCAGCAGATCGCCAAGCTGCGCCGGCTGCGCGAGGAGCGTGACGAGGCGGTGACGCAGGACTGCCTGCGGGCGCTGACGAACGCCGCCGAGCGCGGCGCGGGCACCGACCTGGACGGCAACCTCCTCAAGCTGGCGGTGGACGCGGCGCGCGCGAAGGCGACCGTGGGCGAGATCTCGGACGCGCTGGAGAAGGTGTACGGGCGGCACGCGAGCCAGATCCGTACGATCTCGGGTGTGTACCGCAGCGAAGCAGGCGAGTCCCCGTCGGTCGAGCGCACCCGTGCGCTGGTGGACCGGTTCGAGGAGGCGGAGGGCCGTCGTCCGCGCATCCTGGTGGCCAAGATGGGCCAGGACGGGCACGACCGCGGCCAGAAGGTGATCGCGACCGGCTTCGCCGACCTGGGCTTCGACGTGGACGTCGGCCCGCTGTTCCAGACGCCGGAGGAAGTGGCCCGCCAGGCGGTCGAGGCGGACGTCCACGTGGTGGGCGTGTCCTCGCTGGCCGCCGGCCACCTGACCCTCGTACCGGCGCTGCGCGAGCGGCTGGCGGAGGAGGGCCGCGAGGACATCGTGATCGTGGTGGGCGGGGTGATCCCGCCCGCGGACGTGCCGACGCTGCTGGAGATGGGCGCCGCGGCGGTGTTCCTGCCCGGCACGGTCATTCCGGACGCGGCGCACGACCTGGTGACGCGGCTGGCCGCCGACCTCGGCCACGAGCTGTAGGCGGGGCGGCGAGCCGATGCCCCCGAAGATCGACATCGAGGCCTACGTCAAGGGCGTGCTCGACGGGAAGCGCGCCTCCATCGCGCGGGCCATCACCCTCGTCGAGTCCACCCGGGCCGATCACCGCGTGCTGGCGCAGCGGCTCCTGACGGAGCTGCTGCCGCACGCGGGCGGTGCGCGCCGGATCGGGATCAGTGGTGTGCCGGGCGTGGGCAAGTCGACGTTCATCGACGCCTTCGGCACGATGCTGACCGGGCTCGGGCACCGGGTGGCGGTGCTGGCCGTGGACCCGTCCTCCACCCGGACGGGCGGGT
This sequence comes from Streptomyces sp. NPDC028419, assembly GCF_055565515.1. NCBI lineage: Bacteria > Bacillati > Actinomycetota > Actinomycetes > Kitasatosporales > Streptomycetaceae > Streptomyces > Streptomyces sp. NPDC028419. Next base: position 12,666 of record NZ_JBVHUE010000070.1, read on the forward strand.
CGATCCTGGGCGACAAGACCCGGATGGAGCGCCTGGCGGTGGATCCGGCGGCCTTCGTGCGGCCGTCCCCCTCGGCGGGCACGCTGGGCGGGGTCGCGAAGGCGACCCGCGAGTCGATGATCGTCATGGAGGCCGCGGGCTACGACGTGGTGCTCGTGGAGACCGTCGGCGTCGGCCAGTCCGAGACCACGGTGGCCGGGATGGTCGACTCGTTCCTGCTGCTGTCCCTGGCCCGTACGGGCGACCAGCTCCAGGGCATCAAGAAGGGCGTCCTGGAGCTCGCGGACGTGCTCGCCGTGAACAAGGCGGACGGTCCGCACGAGCGGGACGCGCGGGCGGCCGCGCGCGAACTCTCCGGTGCGCTGCGGCTGATGCACCCGGTGGACGCGGCCTGGACCCCGCCGGTCCTGACCTGCAGCGCGCGCGAGTCGGCGGGGCTGGACGAGGTGTGGAACCGGCTGGAGCAGCACCGCAGGGTGCTGGAGACGGACGGCCGGCTGACGGCCAAGCGGGCGGCGCAGCAGGTGGAGTGGACCTGGTCGATGGTCCGCGACGAGCTGCTCGGGCGGCTGCGGGCGGACCCGGCGGTACGGGAGTTGGCCCCGGGCCTGGAAGCGGGGGTGCGGGCGGGCACGGTGACCGCGACCTCGGCGGCGGACCAACTGCTGGCGGCCTTCGGCCGGGGCGGCGGGCCCACCGGAGCCTGAGGCGGGTCCACCGGAGCCTGAGGCGGGTCCGCCGGAGCCCGAGGCGGATCCACCGGAGCATGCGGCGGGTCCGCCGGATCCGGGTCGGTCGCACGGCGACCCGGATCCGGGGTGCTCACGCGTCGACGAGGACCGGGCTCTCGGTCACGAGCGAGCGGTGCAGGATCCGCACCCGCTCGGCGGGGTCCTGGCTGGCCAGCAGCGCGGAGAGGACCGCGATCCGGGTCTGACCGGCGCGCAGCGTGCCGCTCTTCACGGCCCCGGCGGCGACCAGGTCGACGGCTCCGCCGTGGGTGTAGATCTCGGTGACCGGCCCCGCCGCGACCCGGGTGGTCAGCGCCACCAGCACGCCGCGCGCGGTGGCCGCGCGGACCGCTTCCACGATCTCGGGGGTGGCGTTGCCCGCGCCGGTGGCGACGAGGACCACGCCCTGCGCGCCGGCCGCGACGGCGGCCTCGAAGAGCGCCGGGTCGGCGTCGGCGTGGTGCATGACCATGTCCACGCGGGGCGGCAGTTCCGGCATCGCGGGCAGTGCGAGCGCCCGCGGGCGCACCGCGTGGCGCAGCACGGTGATCTTGCCGAAGCCGACCTTGCCGAGCTGTTCGCCCGAGGGGTCGGCGAAGGCGTCCGCGATCAGCGTCTGGGTCTTGACCGTTCCGCGGGCGGCGTGGACCCGGCCGGCGAAGGCGATCAGTACGCCGAGCCCGTGGGTGGTGGCGGCGGTGAGCAGGGCGTCGTAGAGGTTGCCGGGGCCGTCGCCGTCCGTGGCGCCCATGGGCAGCTGCGAGCCGGTGAAGACGACCGTGCGCGGGTCGTGGTGGTGCAGGTCGACCAGGAAGGCGGACTCTTCGAGGGTGTCCGTGCCGTGGGTGACGACGACGCCCTGGACGTCGGGGTCGGCGAGCACCTCGTGCACGGTGCGCAGGAGGGTCAGCTGGTGGGCGGTGGTGAGCCTCGGGCTGTTCACGCTGAACAGGTCGACGATCTCGACCGTGATCCCCGCGGGCAGCGGCGCCGTGGCCATGACCTCGCGCCCGTCGGCGTCGGCCGCGAATCCCGAACCCTGCCACCGGCTCGCTATCGTCCCGCCGGTGCTGATGACGACGATCCGTCCCACGGCTGCCCACCTTTCCCCACATAGCCCCCGTACATGTATTCGTATCCAGCAATCATAGGAATATCTACGCGCAATGTGATTGCGATTTCGGCCCGAGATTTAATGCTCGGTAGGTGATGATTGCTCCATGGACGCCATCGACCGTGAAATATTGCGCGAGCTGCAGAAGGACGGGCGGCTGACCAACCAGGAGCTGGCCCAGCGGGTGGGCCTCACCCCCTCCCCCTGCATGCGCCGGGTCCGCCAACTGGAACAGGACGGGGTGATCCAGGGCTACCGGGCGGTGATCGATCCGGACGCCGTCGGGCGCGGCTTCGAGGTGCTGGTCTCGGTCGAGGTGCGCCGCGACCGGCAGTCCGTCGAGGCCTTCGAGGCGGCCCTCCAGGACATTCCGGACGTGATCGAGGCCTACCGGCTCTTCGGCAGCCCCGGCTGCCTGCTGCGGATCGCGGTCGCGGACCTGCGGGCGTACGAACGGCTGTGGATCGAGCAGCTGACCGCGCTGACCGGGATCACCGAGGTCAACTCGCAGATCATCATGAAACGGATCAAGGAGCCGACGGGGTTGCCGGTGTGAGCTGACGGACCACCACGGCGGCGCTCCCGCTCCGGCGCGCGGCGCACTAGGGTGGCCCGGTGGTGTTGTCCGGGCACAGGTGCCCGAAGTCCATTGGGGGTTGGTGTGGTTACTGGTCGTGTGATCCGGTTCGACGGTACCCGGGGTTACGGGTTCATCGCTCCGGAAGACGGTGGGGAGGACGTCTTCCTCCACGTGAACGACATGCTGATCCCGGAGTCCTACGTGCGCTCCGGGACCGCGCTCGAATTCGAGGTCGAGGACGGGGACCGCGGCCTGAAGGCCTCCTCGGTCCGGCTCGCCACGAACCCGGACGGCACTCCCGTGACGCCGCCGGCGGCCGCCACGGCCTCCACCGGGCGGGCCGCGGCCGGCGACGACGCCCTGTGCGACGCGCTGAGCCGCAGCCAGTACCTGCGCGAAGTGACCGAGGTGCTCCTGGAGTCGGTGCCCACCCTGACCGGCGCCCAGATCGTCCAGGTCCGCAACCGCTTCCTCCAGGTGGCCCAGGGCCACGGGTGGATCGAGGGCTAGGTGTATTGCCCTGTGAGGTTGGGGACGCGGCTGGCGGGTGGTTTGCCTGCGAGTGCGGTGTGTCCGCGGTGGTGATTGTAGGTGTG
>NZ_JBVHUE010000071.1:0-13130 GCF_055565515.1 Streptomyces sp. NPDC028419
CCCCCCCCCCCCCCCCCCCCCCCCCCCCCCCCCCCCCCCCCCCCCCCCCCCCCCCCCCCCCCCCCCCCCCCCCCCCCCCCCCCCCCCCCCCCCCTACGACAGCAGCAGCGGCATGTCCCAGCCCGAGGGCGCGCCTCCGACGGAGTACGCGTCCAGGGCCAGCGCCAGGCCCGCCGCCCCGTCCAGGTAGCCCGAGACGTCCGTGCCGTACGCCGCCTTCGTCATCGTGAAGCGGAAGCCGAAGGGCAGCTCCGGGTCGAAGTCCGCGACGAGCCGGGCCGCGATGCCGTCCCGGACGGACTGGATCCGCGGGTCGCCGGCGTGCTCGTTCAGCCGGCCGAGCTGGTGCAGGGCGCCCGCCCAGCCGTGGCACAGCGCGTTGTCGTTGATCCCCCACCGCTCCGGGGGCAGCGTCAGCATCCGCTCCACCGAGGCCAGCGCCGTGGCCGTCCAGTCCGCCCGGCCCAGCGCCAGCCCGGCCAGTTGCAGCGCGCGCGAGACCCCGGGCGCGCCGTAGCACCAGGACGGCCAGCCGGCGGGGACGGCGTAGGCGTCGGGGCCGGCGAGGTAGTCGGCCAGGCTCAGGTGCGGGGGCCAGTACGTCCCGTGCTCGTCGCGCACCACCCACCGGGTGAGCAGGGCCGCGGCCGACTCGATGGCGTCCTGCTGCCCGGGGACCCGTACGCCCTGGCTCCAGGCCAGCGACAGCAGCGCCAGCGGCCCCGCCACCCCGTGCGAGATCCCGAGGTTGAGGTGGCCGTCGGGGAGCTTGGCCTCGGAGCCGATCCGCGGCGCGTCCAGGGCCCACCAGCGCGGCACCTTGTGGCCGCGGTGCTCCACCTCGCCCTCGGCCAGGCGGACGAGGTAGGCCAGTACGGACTCCAGCTCCTCCCCGCAGGTCTCGGCGCGGGCCAGGAGGTAGCGGCCCACGCCGGTCATCCCGCGCACCACCTCGTAGTGGCCGATGGTGGGCAGCGGGGAGTCCCGCGGGACGGCGGGCATCGCCGTGTGGACCAGGCCGCGCTGGTACGCGTCGAGCTTCTGGAGGACGGAGACGTAGCCGCCGGTGGCGCGGTGGGCGAGCAGCACGGCGAAGGCGAGGGCGCCGGGCCCCTTGAAGATGCCGCTCGGGACGGTCTCCCCGGTGCCGGCGGCGCGGGTCGCGAGCGTCAGGTAGCCGTGCGCGCGGGCCGTACGGTCCGTTCCGGGGCGGGCCGCACCGCTGAAGGCGATGGCCAGGCCCGGGCTGCCGCTGCCGAGGGTCAGCTCGGCCCAGATCCCCTCGGGCTCGCCGTCGTCGGAGGCCTCGGCGGGGATCCGGGTGGCGGCCATCGTGGCGGCGGGGTCGGCCAGCCGGTCCAGTACCTGCTCCGAGACCTCTCCGGCGCGCTCGCGCAGCCGGGCGTTGTCGGCGGTGGTCATCGGCTGCTCCTGCTCATCGGCCGCGCCTGCGCGCCGCGGTCGGCGTCGGGGGCGGAGCCGCGGTCGGCATCGGGGGCGGCGTCACGGTCGGCGTCGGGTACGGCGTCCGGGGCGGGATCGGGGGCGGTGCGGTGGGCGTGGGCGCGGGCGGCGAGGCGGGTGCGGGCGGCTCCGCGCAGCACCGCGTAGGCGCGGGCCTCCGCCGCCGGGTCGATGCCGAAGAGCCGGTTGTGCCGCATGTGCAGCAGGGACAGCACGGCCTCGTCCCGGTCGGCCTCGGGCGCGGCGAGCAGCAGTGCGCCGAAGGCGCGCGGCTGCGGGGACTGCGTCCACAGCTCGGCGAGGGCGGGGACGCCGAGTCGTTCGCCGACCCGGCGGGCGGTGTCCCCGGGGGCCTCGCCGGGGCGGACCAGCTCGTCGGCGAGGGCGCGGTGGCGCTGGTAGACCTCGTGGTCGGGGCCCTTGGTGAACATGTGGTCCGCCCAGGCGCACCAGTCCCAGTCGCCGAGGGAGTCCAGCAGGACCGCGTGCCCGGCGGCGGCGAGGACCTCGTCCGCCACCGCGGCCGCTCCGGCGCGCCGGGCCCGCAGCTGGATCAGCGCGGACTGGCTGTCGGTCAGGAAGAGCCCCTCGGCCGCCTCCTGCGCGTCCGCGCCCAGATAGCGGTCGGTCTCGGGCCGGTAGGCGTCCAGGGTCAGGGTCCGCACGGTGCCCGCCTCGACCAGCCGGCGCACGTGCCGGGCCACGGCGGGCAGCACCCGTCCGTGCAGCGCCGCGGGGTCGCCGTGCAGCCGGATCCGCAGGTGCGGTTCGGGATCGCGGTAGCGCAGGAAGAACCAGCGGTCGACGTCCGCGTCGACCTCGGCGAGCAGCCGCGGGAGGTGGTCGGCGAGCAGTGCGTCGTGGACGCCCGGTTCGGCGTACAGCTTGAGGTAGAGCCAGTCCTCGCCGGGCAGGTGGACGGCGGTGGGCGCGGTGCGCACGGCGGAGCGGGCGAGCGGCGCGGGTGCGCCGGGCGGGGCCGGCGCGGCGGCGCGGGCGGCCCGTACCAGCGGGACGACGATCTCGGTGCTGTGCCCGCCGTTCCAGCCGAGCCCGGCGCCGCCGGCGGTGAGGTCCTCGTACAGCTGGAACCGCGGTTCCTTCGCGGTCAGTTCGGCGCGCAGCAGCCCCTGGTCCCAGGGTTCGCTCAGGTCGACCGGGAACATCTGGTCGTTGCGGGCGATCTGGATCCGGTCGGGCACCCGCCCCCGGCGCCGCCAGTCGCGCAGCCCCTGCTCCCACACGGCGTCGTCGGACGAGCGGGCCGCGTCCAGCAGCCTGCGCCCGGCGAGCCAGCGGCGCGGGGCGGTGATCACGCGGCCGTAGCGGACGCTCGGGAGGTACGGGAGCACGTCGAGCCCGGCCCAGTCCCACCCGGACCACACCCGCGGGCGGGCCGCGGCGAGGTCGCTGAGGAAGCGGGCGACGGGCGGGGCCTGGGCGTCGAGGGCCAGCATGTGCGGGAAGACGGGGACGACCGGGCGGCCGGTGGGCCCGTGCAGCAGGCGCAGCCCGTCCTCCCCGGCGGCGACGAGGAGGGTGCGCCAGTCCAGGCAGTGCGGATCGCCGCGGTCGTCGGCGACCCCGATGGGGATCCGGTGCTCCAGCAGCGGCGGGACCTGCACGATGTTCAGGGAGCGCGGGTCGCCCGGCATGACGTCGACCTGCGCGAGGATCGGCGCGTCGGCGGCCTCGATGTCGGGGTCGGCGTCGGGGTCGGCGTCCGGGCCGGCGGCCAACTCCCGCAGCTCTTCGGTGAGTCCGGTGAGGGCGGCGAAGCGGCCCGCGGTCGCGCCGGCCGTCCAGGAGCCGATGTGTGGGCTGCCGAGCAGGGTGAACTCGCCCCGGTCGAGGGCCTCTTGGCTGTCGGCGAGGACCTGGAAGCAGAGTTCGAGGGTGCGCGGGGCGCGGACCGCCGGGTCGTGTCCGACGGCGGCGGCCAGCCGGGCCACGTCCGCGTCGGTGAGCTCGATGTCACCGCCGTCGAGAACCGCCTGTTGGGTCAGCTCCGCGATGGCCGCGCGGCGCGGGCGGTCGGCGTCCTCGCCGGGTCCGACGCGCGGGTGCGCGGGCGCGGGGGCCCCGTAGGAGGGCGGCAGGCCGAGCCCGCGGTGCGGGTCGACGAGGTCGCCGAGCGGGACGGCACAGGCGGTGCCGTAGCGCTCGATGAACCGCTCGCGGTAGTCCCGCATGTGATCGAGGCTGGTCCACTGCGGGGTCATCGCCCAGATCGCGGCGGCGTAGCGGCGCACTTCCTCGCCGATCGCCTCGGGCAGCACGAGGTCGGCGGGCATCCGCAGGTCGACGTGGACGGGCGGCCGCGCCCCGGCCCCGCCCTGCGCGCCCGCGCCGTCCGCGGCGCCCGGTCCGTCGAGGGCGTGTACGGCGTCCAGCAGGGCCCGCCAGGACGCGCGGCCCTCGCCGGGCGGGTCCGCCTCGTGCGCGGCGGCCGCGGCGCGGACCGCGCGCAGCCCTTCGGCCGCGCCCGGGACCGCGCCCTGCACGGCGGCCTCGATCCGGTCGAGGAGCGCGGCGTCGATGCGGTGCGGGGTCAGGGAGGTGAGCAGGAAGCCGTGCTGGACCAGTCCGGCCAGCAGCCCGTCGATGCGCTCCGCCCCGACCGTCGGGAAGCGCTCGACCAGGGCGTCGAGCAGGTCCGTGTACGGGACCGGGCGGGCGGCGGCTTCGCGGACGACGGCGACGAGCGCGTTGTCCTGGACCGAGACCTCCCGCTCGCCGGTGTGCCGCACGAGCCGCCCGTCGCGGCGCACGCACAGGTCGTTCAGCACCACGTCGGTGCGCCGGCGCACCTCGGGCACCGCGAGCCAGTCGCGCACCCGCCGGTGCAGCCAGGCCCCGTCGAGCCGGACCGCGACCTGTCCGGGGCCGGTGGGCGGGCTGGCGGGCGGGGCGGTGGGCTCCGCCTTGTCCGCCGCGCCGAAACGGGCCCGGGAGACGCCGGCGAACAGGCCGAAGGGGGTGGGCCGCCCGCCCGCCCGGCGGGCGTAGCGGGTGAGGGTCCTGGCCGCGCTGAGGGTCCGCTTGCGGCCGAGGGCGGCGGCGCCCTCGTCGGTGGCGAGGCGCTGGAGGCTGAGGGAGAGGCTGCCGCTGGCGACCTCGACGGCCTGGCGCAGCAGCGGGTCGGCGGCCAGGAGGCGCAGGCCCGGGACGGGGTCGGCCGCGTCGATCCGGGCTTCGGTGCTCCCGCGCGGTGTGCTCGCCATGCGCACGAGCACCGGTCCTCGCACCTCGAAGAGGTCCAACGTCGTTCATCCCCCGTGTCGGTACGAAGAAGCGGGGCGGGCACCGGCCCGCCCCGCTTCACATCACGTCTACCGCGTCAGCAGCAAGTGGGGCAGCGGGTGCCGATGGCGTAGCTGCTCGGCGAGGTGAAGGTACCGGCGCCGAACTCCTGCGACTGGTCGGAGACCTCGGAGATGCTGAGGTCGAGGTCCAGGTCGGACGTGTCGTTGGCGAGAATCATTTCGATGCGCATGTGTCCCCCATCGGGTTCGTGAAGCGAACAAATGATCGATACATCAGAGCGCCTGTTCGGTGCCCGCCCCCACACCTTTCATTGCGGCAGCATTGCGCCGGGAGCTGTTTTTCGGCCAACCGAAAGAAATGCCGGAGCGAGCCCTTTCCGGCGCAAGAACGGGGCCCGCGACGACCTCCGCACGTCCCCCTCGACCGGAACCACCGCTTCAGCCAGGAGCTTCTCCGACCCGCCGCAGCAACGGAGTTACGCGCTCCAGCGCACCGGAAGCCGGTCCCCGAGGGCCCTCGCCGACTCACGAACGGTCACATCCGGCCGCACACCGGGACCCCGCCGCCCACCCCAGGACCCACCCGCCACACCAGTGGGCCAGGTGGCGTGATCGCGCCCTTGCCATGATCGCGCCCGACGGCTTATCGAGCACGCCTCATGCGGACGGCTCACGCGGTCCGGTCGCCCGGTCGGATCACGCCGACGGGCGGCCCTTCGGCCGGCGCAGGCCCGCCGCCGTGATCCGGCGGACGATCTCCTTGCTGCCCACCTCGACGGCGCCCGCGCGCACCGCGTCCGCGTACCGGTGCGAGGGGACGTCGTAGTGGTCGCGCTCGAAGGCCCGCTCGGGGCAGCCGATGGCCGCCGCGAAGGCGTGCAGCTCCTCGAAGGAGACGTCACTGACCAGGTGCGACCACATGCGGCCGTGCCCCGGCCAGGTCGGCGGGTCGATGTAGAGGGTCACCGGGGCCGGCCCCGGCCCTAGCGACCGAGGACGGGGCCGAGCCCGCCCACGGCGGCCACCTTCACGCCCTGCTTCCCGCACACCCAGTGCGGATCGGGCCCCAACTCCGGGTCCACGTCCAGCGCGTGCAGATCCTCGTGCGAGCAGACCGGGCACAGCGGCCAGCGCCCGTACTTCTCCAGGAGCGCGTCCTGCACGTCCTGGGCGACGAGCCCGGCCAGGTAGTCGGCGCCCTCCGGCCACTGCTCCGCCCACCAGCGGCGGTGCACGACCGAGTCCTCGACGAGGGAGACGACATCGGCGTCGGCGACCTCACCCGCGATGAGGTCGGCGAGTACGAGAGCACGAGCGGCGTGCAGCGCCTGCTCCAGGGGGGTCGCGTGGTCCATACGAGTCATTGTGGACCCCCGCGCCCCAAGTGGCGAAGGTCCCGCCCGGCAGGGGCCCCATGGCGTCTTGACGCCCCGAACCGCCTGAAAATATCTTTCAGTAGTGAGCGAAAACCAGAAGGAAACTTTCAGCCGGAGCCCGGCGCCGGCCGCCCCGGCCGTGATCCCCGGCCCCGAGACCCTGCGCGCCAAGATCCGCACGCTGGGCCCCGCCATGACCCGTTCCATGCTGGTCGTCGCCGAAGCCGTCGCCGCCGACCCGGCCGACTGCTCGCAGCTCACCGTCACCGCGCTGGCCGCCCGTACCGGCACCAGCGAGGCCACCGTGGTCCGCACCGCCCGCCTGCTCGGCTACCCCGGCTACCGGGACCTGCGCCTCGCGCTCGCCGCGATCGCCGCCCGCCAGGAATCCGGCGCCTCCCCCGCCGTCACGGCCGACATAGCCGTGGACGACCCGATCGCGGACGTCATCGCCAAGCTGGCCTACGAGGAGCAGCAGACCCTCGCCGACACCGCCGCGGGCCTGGACCACGCCCAGCTGGCCGCCGCGGTCAAGGCGCTCGCCGCCGCCCGCCGCATCGACCTCTACGGCGTCGGCGCCTCCGCCCTGGTCGCCCACGACCTCGCGCAGAAGCTGCTCCGCATCGGGCTGATCGCCCACGCGCACGGCGATCCGCACCTGGCCATCACCAACGCCGTCCTGCTGCGCCCCGGCGACGTGGCGGTCGCGATCACGCACTCCGGCTCCACCGGGGACGTGATCGAGCCGCTGCGCCACGCCTTCGAGCGCGGGGCCACCACCATCGCCGTCACCGGGCGGCCCGGCGGGCCGGTCGCCCACTACGCCGACCTCGTCCTCGCCACCTCCGCGGCCCGGGAGACCGAGCTGCGCCCGGCGGCCATGTCCAGCCGGACCAGCCAACTGCTCGTCGTCGACTGCCTCTTCGTGGGCATCGCCCAGCGCTCCTACGCCACCGCCGCCCCCGCCCTATCAGCCTCCTACGAAGCCCTGGCCCCCCGCCACCGCGCCACCACCCCCAACCTCCCCCGCACCCCACCCCCCGGCGGAGCCACCGTCCCCCCTCCCTCCAGAAACGCCTCAAACGCCGCCGAGGCTGACTCCCCAAGGCCCCAGGCCCAGCCCAATCCAGCCCACCCAGCCCCCAAGGCCCAACCAAACCCAGCCCGCCCAGCACCCAAGGCCCAGCCCAATCCAGCCCGCTCGGCACCCAAGGGCCAGCCAAATCCAGCCCGCCCGGCGCTTGAGGGCCCGCCGGAGGCAACACCCGCCCCCACCGGAGGGCGCCTCGAACGCCGACGAGGCTGAGTTTCCAGCCCGCCCGGCGCTTGAGGGCCCCCGCCGGAGGCGCGACAACGGCCGCAGAACACCCGCAAGGAGCCAGCCCATGCCCACCACCAGCGACCTCCGCCACCAGCTGGACACCCTCACCACAGAGGCCTTCCGCCCAGAGCTGGCCGACATCGACCGCCTCCCCACCCTCGACCTAGCCCGCATCATGAACGCCGAGGACACCGCCGTCCCCACGGCCGTCGCCGCCCAACTCCCCCAGATCGCCACCGCCATCGACGCCATCGCGGAACGCATGGCCCGCGGCGGCCGCCTGATCTACGCCGGCGCCGGCACGGCCGGCCGGATGGGCGTCCTGGACGCGAGCGAGTGCCCGCCCACCTTCAACACCGACCCCTCCGTCGTCGTCGGCCTGATCGCCGGCGGCCCGTCCGCCATGGTCAAGGCCGTCGAAGGCGCCGAGGACTCCACCGAGCTGGCCGTGGCGGACCTCACCGCCCTCGACCTCACCGCCGACGACACCGTCATCGGCATCTCGGCCTCCGGCCGCACCCCGTACGCCATCGGCGCCGTCGAGTTCGCCCGTACCCGCGGCGCGCTCAGCGTCGGCCTGTCCTGCAACGCGGACTCCGCCCTCGGCGCGGCCGCCGAACACCCCGTCGAGGTCGTCGTCGGCCCCGAGCTGCTCACCGGTTCCACCCGCCTCAAGGCCGGCACCGCGCAGAAGCTCGTCCTGAACCTCATCTCGACGATCGTGATGATCCGCCTCGGCAAGACCTACGGGAACCTGATGGTCGACCTGCGCGCCTCCAACGAGAAGCTGCGCGCCCGCTCCCGCCGCATCGTCGCCCTCGCCACCGGCGCCCCGGACGAGGAGATCGAGGCCGCGCTCAGCGCCACCGCCGGCGAGGTCAAGCACGCGATCCTCGTCATCCTCGGCGCGGTCGACGCCCCCACGGCCGCGAACCTGCTGGAGTCCTCCCACGGCCACCTCCGAGAGGCGCTCACCGCCGCGCGCCCCGCCCCCACCACCTGACCGCCACGACCGGCACCCGACCCACCACCGAGGGACGACCCGCACCATGTCCACAGACAAGAACCGCGCCACCGCCGCCGCGATCCTTCCGCTGGTCGGCGGCCCCGACAACATCACCTCGATCGCCCACTGCATGACCCGCCTGCGCATCGGCCTGCGCGACCGCACCCTGGTCCAGGACGAGGCCCTCAAGGCCCTGCCCGCGGTCATGGGCGTCGTAGAGGACGACACGTACCAGATCGTCCTCGGCCCGGGTACGGTCGCCCGCGTCACCCCGGAGCTGGAAGCCCTGGTCGCCGAGGAACGCGCCGCCGCCCCCGCACCGGCCCCGGCCGCCCCGCACGCCGTGACGGCCGACGAGCTCGCCGCCCAGGGCGCGGCCCTCAAGCAGGCCCAGAAGGCGAAGAACGCCACCCCCCTCAAGCTCTTCCTGCGCCGCGTCGCGAACATCTTCGTCCCGCTGATCCCCGCCCTCATCGGCTGCGGCATCATCGCGGGCCTGAACGGCCTGCTGACGAACTTCGGTTGGCTGCCGACCATCGTCCCCGCGCTCGCCGCGATGGCCTCCGGCTTCATGTCGCTGATCGCCGTCTTCGTCGGCTACAACACGGCCAAGGAGTTCGGCGGCACCCCGATCCTCGGCGGCGCCGTCGCCGCGATCATCGTCTTCCCGGGCGTCGCGAAGATCGACGCCTTCGGCCAGCAGCTCTCCCCCGGCCAGGGCGGCGTGCTCGGCGCCCTCGCCGCCGCGCTGCTCGCCGTGTACGTCGAGAAGTGGTGCCGCCGGTGGGTCCCCGAGGCCCTCGACGTCCTGGTGACCCCCACCCTCACCGTGCTGGTCTCCGGCCTGGTCACCCTCTTCGGCCTGATGTTCCTCGCCGGTGAGGCCTCCCACGCCATCGGTACCTTCGCCACCTGGTTGCTCGCCACCGGCGGCGCCTTCGCCGGACTGGTCCTCGGCGGGCTCTTCCTCCCCCTGGTCATGCTCGGCCTGCACCAGGCCCTGATCCCGATCCACACGACCCTGATCGAGCAGACCGGCTACACCGTCCTGCTCCCCATCCTCGCCATGGCGGGCGCGGGCCAGGTCGGCGCGGCCATCGCGGTGTACTACCGCCTCCCGCGCAACGGTTCGCTGCGCCGCACCATCAAGTCCGCCCTCCCGGCCGGCTTCCTCGGCGTCGGCGAACCGCTGATCTACGGCGTCTCGCTGCCGCTGGGCCGCCCGTTCGTCACCGCCTGCATCGGCGGCGCGGCCGGCGGCGCCTTCATCGGGCTCTTCAACCAGCTGGGCGTGGCCTTCGGCTCGACCGCCATCGGCCCCTCCGGCTGGGCGCTGTTCCCCCTGCTCAACGGCAAGGGCGGGCTGGGCACGACGATCGCCATCTACGCGGGCGGCCTGGCCGTCGGCTACGCGGTCGGCTTCCTCGCCACCTACTTCTTCGGCTTCACGAAGCAGATGCTGGTGGACCTGAACACCGACCCGGAGCCGGACCCGGCCACCGCGACCGCCACGACCACGGCGGCGCCGGCCCCCGCGAAGGAACCGGCGCTGTCGTAGTCCACGGCGCCGCGATCACCGCGCAGCGGGTGCGGCGGGCAGGTTGAACACGTTCCCCGGCGAGGCGATCTTCGTGATCGCCTCGCCGAAGACCGTCGAGGGCTCCGCGCCCTTGTAGTTGACGTCGGTGTTCAGCACCACGACGAGCGACGCCTTCGCCTCGGGCAGGTAGATGGTCAGCGACTCGTAGCCCGGCAGCGAACCGTTGTGCCCGATCCAACCCTGCACCTTGAAGATTCCGAGGCCGTAACCCGCCCCCGGGATCGTGGTCTTGATCGTGTCCAGCCGGTCCTTCTGCGTGGCCGGGCTCAGCATGTCCTTGCCGTCGGGCAGGACGCCCGTGGCCACCGTCGGCGCCCAGGTGTGCAGGTCGTCGAGGGTGGAGATCATCGCGCCGGCCGCCCACCCCCAGGAGGGGTTCCAGTCGGCCGAGTCCTCCAGCTTCCCGCTGGCCGTCTGCTCCGTGTACCCCTGCGCGTGCGGTTCGGGGAACTCCGCGCCCTTCGGGAAGAGCGTCCGGTCCATCCCCGCCGGCGTCAGGACGTGCTCGTCTATGTAGTCCGCGAGCTGCTGCCCGCTCTGCTTCTCGACCACCAGGCCGAGCAGGATGAGGTTGGTGTTGCAGTAGTAGAACTTCGCCCCCGGCGCGAAGAGCACGGGGTGCTTGAAGGAGTAGTCGAGCAGCTGCTGCGGCGTGAAGGGCTTGTCGGGATTGCTGGTCAGGGCCTTGTAGAAGCCCTCGTCCGCCGAGTAGTTGAAGAGCCCGCTGCGCATCTCGGCCAGCTGGCGGAGCGTGATCTTGTCCCCGTTGGGCACCCCGCTGATGTACGTGTCGATGGTGTCGTCCAGCTTCACCTTGCCCTGGTCCACGAGCTGGAGCAGGGCGGTCACGGTGAAGGTCTTCGTCTCGCTGCCGATCCGCATGTGCAGGTCACGGGCCATCTTCTGCCCGGTGGCCTTGTCGGCGACGCCGAAGGAGCGGACGTACTCGCCCTTGTCCGCGGTCCACAGCCCCACGCTCACCCCGGGCACCTTCGCCTCGGTCATGACCCGCTGCACGGCCTCGTCCAGCTGCTTCGCCACGGCGGGCGTCAGCTCCCGTACGGTCCCGGGCGCCACCGGCGGATCGGTCGCGGCAAAGACGCCCGGCACGGCCGTCCCCTGAGCGAAGGCCGCCCCGCCGCCGAGCGGCACCAGCAGCATCCCGGCCGCGACCGCGGTCACGGCCCCCCTGCGCAACCGCATGGACGAGTGCGTCATGGCCCGACTCCCGCCGTACGAGAACAAACCCGACATCCAGCGTAGGCCGTCACGGGTGTCGCCGCGCGGGGAGATCAGACCTTCTCAGCCACTGCTCGCGCATGGTCGGCCGTGAGCAATTCGATGGCGTCGATGGCGGACTTGTGACCGTGCGGCCCAGCGCCCCGCAGCAGAGTGGCAACGGACTGGGCGACAACCTGCGCAACCGGCTCCACACGGAGGCGGGAGAGCGTCCCGGCGGTGAGCGAGACGGAGATGCCGCTACTGGGCCCGTCGCCAGGGGAAAAATCGATGTCGTCAGCCATGGCGCGACTAAGGCATTTGGAATGCCATAGCGCCACGGACCCGGCCGGCCCCGGCGCCCCGGTCACGGGTGGGCCCGCTCGTGCAGCACGGCGGCCAGGCGCATCGCGGTGTCCAGGTTGCAGCGGCCGAGGTCGACGAGCGGGAGCCCGTACGTCCCGGCCGCCGACACCACGTCCACCCCGAGGGACGGGAACACCACCCCCACGCCGTCCAGGGCGTCCTTGAGCTGCCAGACGGCCTCCTCGGCGGCCTGGCGCCGCTCCTTGGGGGTCATCACCATCACATGTCACCTTTCGCTCTGAGTAATCGATTTCTACACACAGCGTGGCGACCGGGTCGCTAGCCTTTCAATGCGAACCCCGCAACAACGGGACGTGTTGACCAAGGAGTTGGCATGCCACCAAAGCCCCTGGACCCTTCCTCATCCCCCCGCGCCCTCCTGGGCGCCGAACTCCGCGTGGCGCGCGACCGCGCGGGCCTCAGCCAGGCCGAGTTGGGCGAACCCCTCTTCGTGAGCGGCTCGTTCATCGGCCAACTGGAAGCCGGCACGCGGCGCATGCACCTGGACATCGCCAGCCGGATCGACGAGATCCTGGACACGGGCGGCTTCTTCGCGCGGAATTGCGAGGCCGCGGCCAAATCGAAGTATCCGGACCACTTCGCCGCGGCGGCCGAGGCCGAAGCGATGGCCACGGGCATCCGCGAGTACGCGCCGCTGATCATCCCGGGGCTGTTGCAGACCGAGGCGTACGCCCGTGCCGTCTTCCGCGCGTACCAGCCGACGGCGACGGAAGCGGTCATCGACGAGTTGGTGACGAACCGGCTCGCGCGAGCCTCGCTCCTGAGCGATCCGACAACGCCCTTGTTGTGGATCGTCCTTGACGAGGCGGTACTACGTCGTCAGGTCGGCGGCCCTACCGTCATGGCCGAGGCACTGCGCCACCTCGTCGCGCTGATCCACTCGCATCGGATCGTCGTCCAAGTACTCCCGTTCAGCTCCGGCGCCCACGCATCCACCGGTGGCTCCATCAAGCTCATGTCCTTCGACGACGCCCCATCGCTCGCATACGTCGAAGGCAGTGGAACTGGCTTGCTGTTCGACGATCCGGCCACGGTCAACCGTCACTCCCTGACCTACGATCTCCTCACGGCCGACGCCCTGCCACCACGCGAATCGCTGGCCCTGATCGAGTCAGTAGCTGAGGAGTACGCGCATGACGAGCACGCCTGAGTACGACCTGTCGGCAGCCATTTGGCACAAGTCGAGCTACAGCGACGGCAGCGGCGGAAACTGCCTGGAGATGGCCACCTGGCGCAAGTCCACGTACAGCGGCGGCGACGGCGGTAACTGCGTCGAGGTGGCCGAAGGCCACGGCCACCCCGACGTCGTGCCCGTCCGGGACAGCAAGCGCCCCGACGGCCCCCACCTGGCCTTCGCCGCGCCGGCCTGGGCCGCCTTCGTCGCCTGCCTCGGCTAGGGCCGTGGGGGGGGGGGGGGGGGGGGGGGGGGGGGGGGGGGGGGGGGGGGGGGGGGGGGGGGGGGGGGGGGGGGGGGGGGGGGGGGGGGGGGGGG
>NZ_JBVHUE010000072.1:0-11892 GCF_055565515.1 Streptomyces sp. NPDC028419
TGGTGCGTGCTCTCGCCGTGCCGGGCGGAAGCCCGCGTACTGGACGTACTTGGCTTTCGCCCGGTGCGGCGAGAGTGCGTGCCAGGCGTCGCGAGACAGACGGCACTTCGACGACAGGGCCTAGCCGGCGCGCACCACGACCACGCCGTCGTCGTCGCAGTGGACGGTGTCGCCGGGGCGGAAGGTGGCGTCGCCGAAGGTGAGGGGCTCGTCCACGGTGCCGGCGCCGGTCTTGCCGCTCTTGCGCGGGATCGTGCCCAGGGCCTTGACGCCGAGGTCGAGTCCGCCGAGGGCCACGCTGTCGCGGATCGCACCCCGGATCACCAGCCCGGCCCAGCCGTTGCGCGCGGCCGCGCCGGCGATCAGGTCGCCGACCAGGGCGGTGCGCAGCGACGCCGCGCCGTCGACGACGAGGACGGCGCCGTCGCCGGGGCCGTTCACGAGCGTGCGCAGCAGGGCGTTGTCCTCGTGGCAGGAGAGGGTCCGCACCGGCCCGGCGAAGGCGCGGCGCCCGCCGTACTGCTGGAAGGGGGTGCCGCAGATCTCCAGCTCCTCGCCGTGCTCGTCGTAGAGGTCGGCGGTGGGGACGGGCGTGACGGTCATGGGCGGTTCACTGCTCCTCGGTGGTGCGCTCGGGCGGGCCGGGCGCCGGCCCGCTCCGCGGTCCGACGTTCCCGCCGGTCAGGGTAGGCCGTGCGGGCCGGGGGCGCCCACGGGGGCCGGCGCGGGCCGACGACCGTCCTTACGGGTAACGCGCCCGCGCCCGCCCCGACTCCACCGAGAGGTCCAGATGGCCGGGCGCGGCCGGATCCGGCATCTCCCGGGCCACCTCCAGGCTCCCGCTGCCCACGCTGCTCGCGACCTGGAAGCGGGTGCCGATGGGCACGGTGACCTGGACCGCCCCGGAGTCGGCCCGCGCGGTGAGCCGGCCCGGCGGGGTGAGGAAGCGGGCGACGGCGGAGCCCGTGCCGGCCCGGATGTCGGCTTCCGGGGAGGTCAGCGCACTGGCCTCCAGGGAGCCCGAGTGGACGACGGCCCGCAGCGGGCCGCGCAGCGCCGTGAGCCGCAGGGGGCCCGAGCCGATCTCGACGTCGACGGCGCCGCCGAGGCCGCTGATGTCGACCTTGCCGGAATCGCCGGTCACCCTGACCGGGAGGTCCGCGGGGACGCTCACGCCCAGGTCGACCCTGCAGCCCGGGCCCGCGCGGGGCAGGTCGTCCCCGCCCGGACAGCGCGGCTTCAGCCGCAGCGTGCCGCCGAGCCAGCTCTCCTCGATCTCGGGCCGGCCGAAGGACCAGAGGACGTCGGCGCGGTAGGCCACCTGTCGGTCGGCGCGGGGGCTGACGGTCACGGACGCCGCTCCGGCGTCGATCTCCAGTGCGGTGACCGCCCGTTCGCCGCTGCCGCCGCGCAGCACCCCGCTCTCGCCGGCCTGCTGGTTCCAGAGCTTCCAGGCCCCCGGGGCCACGACGAGCACGGCGCTCAGGGCCGCGGCCACGGTCCACGCGGTCCGGTGCCGGGGGCGCGGGAGCGCTCCCCCGTCGCCCCCGACCTCGCCACGCACCGGACTCACGAGGATCCGTCCAGGAAGCGGAGCACGGCGAGGACCCGGCGGTGGTCGCCGTCGGCCTGCGGCAGGTCGAGCTTGGCCAGGATGTTGTTGATGTGCTTGGCCACCGCGCTCTCGCTGATGACCAGTTCGGCGGCGATGCCCGCGTTGGAGCGCCCCTCGGCCATCAGCGCGAGCACCTCGCGCTCGCGCGGGGTCAGCCGGTCCAGCGGGTCGAGCCCGCCGCCGCGGCGCAGCAGCAGCTGGGCCACGACCTGCGGGTCGAGCGCGGTGCCGCCGGCGGCGACCCGCTTGAGGGCGTCGATGAACTCCTCGACGTCGGCGACCCGTTGTTTGAGGAGGTAGCCGATGCCGCCGGTATGGCTGGCCAGCAGATCGGCCGCGTAGCGCTCCTCGACGTACTGCGAGAGCAGCAGCACAGAGGTCCCCGGCCACTGACGGCGGATCATCAGGGCGGCCCGGACGCCCTCGTCGGTGAATCCGGGCGGCATCCGGACGTCGACCAGGGCGAGGTCCGGGGCGTGCTCCTCGACGGCGGCGAGCAGACCCTCGGCGTCCTCCGTCTCGGCGGCCACCTCGAAGCCGGCCATTTCGAGGACTTTGACCAACCCTATTCGCAGCAGCACCGAGTCTTCGGCGATCACAGCGCGCACGGCAACTCCACAATCACGGCGGTCGGGCCCCCGAGGGGGCTGTTGATCACGATGGTCCCGTCGACGGACCCTACGCGTTTGCGCAGGCCCACCAGCCCGGTGCCGCCCGCTGGGTCGGCGCCGCCCACCCCGTCGTCGGTGACGGTGATGCGCAGCAGGTCCCCGCGTCGCCGGGCGACCACCTGGCAGCGCTGTGCCCGGGCGTGCTTGGCGACATTGGCGAGCGCTTCGGAGACGACGAAGTAGGCGACGGCCTCGATGGTGGGACCCGGCCGCTCGGCGAGGTCCACCGTCAGCTCGACGGGCAGCGGTGCGCGGGTGGCGATGCCCGAGAGGGCCGCGTCGAGGCCGCGGTCCTCCAGGACGGCCGGGTGCAGGCCGCGCACCAGGTTGCTGAGTTCCTCGATGGCTTCCTTCGCCTCGCGGCGGGCCTCGTCGATGACGGCCTTCGCCTCGGGCGGCAGGTCGGGGAGGGTGGCCCGGGCGATGCCGAGGTTCATGGCGAGGGCGACCAGTCGCTGCTGGGCTCCGTCGTGCAGGTCCCGCTCGATGCGGCGGCGTTCGAGGTCGGCCGCGTCCAGGACCCCGGCCCGGCTCTCGGCGAGGTCCTCGACCCGGCGCTCCAACTCCCGGGCGCGGTTGGGTCCCAGGAGCGTGCGCGCCAGAGCGGTGTCCAGGCGGGCGAGGCCCGCGGCCAACCAGGGCATGAGCAGCACCAGCAGCGCACCGGCCACGGTGAGCAGGACGTCGTCGCCGGTCCAGCCCGCCGCCCGTTCGTCGACGGGGCGCGTCCACGACCAGGCGAACACGCTGGCCCCCGCGAGCCCGCCCGCCCAGCCCAGCACGACCAGCGCCCCGCCGAGACCGGCGAGCGGGCTGACCAGGAGGTGGTAGCCGTACTGCCGCCAGGTCGATTCGGCCCGCAGCCGCTCCAGCCAGCCGCGCGGCGACCACCAGGGCGCCTCGCGGTGGAGCTCGGGCACCTCGACGGCCAACAGGGACCACAGGCGGCTGCGTTGGAGCCGGGTGAGCAGGGGCTGGAGGGCCAGCAGGATCAGCAGCCCGGTCGGTGCGCGGCCCGGGGTCACGAAGAAGGCGGTGAGCGCCGCCGTCGCGGGCAGCGCCGGCGGGACCGCGGCGACCGTGAAGACGGTGTTGCGCCGGGCCCAGGCCGACCACGGCGTGTGCCCGGCGATCCAGGTGTACGTACGCCGCAGCGCGCCGGAAGGTGCCATGTGCATACGGTAATCGCACTGGTCGGGGGCCCTCCACCACCCTGGTGCCCGCTCGGCGGTGTAGCCAGTGCCACCCCCGTTGCGGACCGCTCCACTACTGACCGCGAGCCCGCCGAACAGCAGAGTTGTCACCGTGCTCGGGGGAAGGACCGCCGGGCCGGGAGGAGTTGTGCCGCCATGACGCTCGTCGCACCGCAGCTGCGGACCCGCCGTGTCCGGGTGACCGGGCGGCCGGCCGCCCCCGCCTCCGGCGGGCCGGGCGCTCTGCGCGCCCCTCGGGCGGCCACGGTGCTGACGGCCGCCGGGATGGCGCTGGTGCCGTGGATCGCCGTGCTGGCCACCACCCTGCCGCACACCGTCGAGGTCTCGCACTGGTCCACCGCGTGGATCGGTCTGGACGTCATGCTGGCCGCCGGACTGGCCGGTACGGGACTGCTCGTCAAGCGGGACGATCCGCGGGCCGGGGCGCTGGCCGCGGCGACGGCGGCCGCACTGGTGCTGGACGCCTGGTTCGACGTCACGACGGCGGCGGCGGGCGGCGCGCGGCTGACGGCCGTGGCCCTCGCCCTCTGCGCGGAACTCCCCCTGGCCGCCCTGTGCACCTCGCTCGCGCTCCGTCCCCCGCGACCCACCTCCGCGCCCGCCGAGACGGCGTCGGCCTAGGCCCTGTCGTCAAAGTGCCGTCTGCCTCGCGACGGGGCCGCCCTTCGGGCGACGACGGCACTTTGACGACAGGACCTAGGGGAGCGGGTGGCCGTCCTGGTCGGTCGCGTCCGCCTGCGTGGAGAACCGGGACAGGAAGGCGTCGTACCGGCCGTCGGGGCGGCGGACGAGGGTGGCGCCGTCCTGCCAGGTGCCGTTGTCGTACCACCACTGGCTGTCGCGGGGGTCGCCCTGGTTCTGGTGGACGTTGTGCACGCCGAGCCCCTCGTCGAAGGGCTCGCCGAAGACGAGCACCTGCCGTCCGGGCACGAGCAGCGGCTCCAGTGCCTGCGAGGCCTCCAGGTAGCTGCCGGAGATCCACGGCCGCGGCGGGCTCACCCGGTCGATCAGCCCCTGGAGCAGGCCCGGCGGGCGGCGGCCGAAGAGGCGGCCCGCCCGGTCCGCGAGCGCCGGGTGCCTGAGGTAGTCCAGCGCGCCCGACCCGCAGGCGCGGGACAGGTCGTGGAAGCCCGTGGCCGAGGGGTCCACCGGTTCGAGCACCGAGGGGTAGAGGGTGAGGACCTTCCACTGCACGCCGGTGCTGGAGTGCTTGCTGTCCACGTCGATCGCGCAGGCGTAGCGGCCCGCCGGGGTGTCGACCTCCAGGTGCACGTGGAACCAGCGGCCCTGGTCGTCGGGATCGTCGCGGAAGTGTCGGTGGAGGGTTCCGGACAGGACTCCGTACTCGTCGAGCGGCATGCCCCCAGTCAACCACCGCCCGCCGGGAGAACCCGAGGAAAAGAATTCTCCGGCGTGTGTCGATCCCGGCGCCCACCGTTCGACGTATGAGTGAGGGGCGGGGAAGGAACCCCGCCTCCGTACCACCTCCCGTACGGCCCCCGTACGGAACAGCACGAGGAGCACGCCATGCCCCGCTACCTTTCGATGATCCGCCTCGACGAGGCCAACGCCCCGGCCGAGGGCCCCAGCGACGCGCTGATGGAGCGGATGGGGCTGCTGATCGAGGAGATGACCAAGGCCGGGGTGCTGCTGGACACCGCCGGTCTCACCCCCACCGCGCAGGGGGCCCGGGTGACCTGGGACGGCGGCCGGACCTCGGTCGTGGACGGCCCGTTCACCGAGGCCAAGGAGGTCGTCGGCGGCTACGCGATGCTCCAGTGCAAGGACCTGGCGGAGGCGGTCGAGTGGACCAAGCGGTTCCTCGCCGTCCACGAGGACTACTGGACGATCACCTGTGAGGTCCGCGAGGTCGCCGAGGGCTGAGCCGCCCGCCCGCACCGCCGCACCAATCCACCGCCCGGCCCGGCCTCGTTGCCGGGCCGGGCGGTGGGGTGCTCTGATGGGTGGCCGTGAGGACAGACAGCACGGTGGAGACCGTCTTCCGGATCGAGTCCGCGCGGATCATCGCTTCGGCCGCGCGGATCGTCCGGGACGTCGGGCTCGCCGAGGAGATCGCCCAGGACGCCCTCGTCGAAGCCCTGGAGCAGTGGCCGCGCACGGGGGTGCCGGACCATCCGGCGGCCTGGCTGACGACCACCGCCCGCCGCCGGGCGGTCGACCTGGTGCGCCGGCGCGAGACCTACGCCCGCAAGCTCGCGGAGCTGGGCCGGGACCTGGACGAGGCGGCGTACGATCCCGAACCGGTCGGCCCGGACGACATCGACGACGACGTGCTCCGGCTGATCTTCACCGCCTGCCACCCGGTGCTCCCCCCGGACGCCCGGATCGCGCTCACCCTGCGGCTGCTGGGCGGGCTGACCACGGACGAGATCGCCCGGGCGTTCCTCGCACCGGAAGCGACGGTCGCCCAGCGCATCGTGCGGGCGAAGCGGTCCTTGGCGAAGGCGCGGGTGCCCTTCGAGGTGCCGTACGGGCCCGAGCGCACCCAGCGGCTCGCGGGGGTGCTGGAGGTCATCTACCTGATCTTCAACGAGGGCTACTCGGCCACCGTCGGCGACGATCTGATCCGCCCGGCGCTCTGCGAGGACGCCCTGCGGCTCGCCCGGCAGCTGGCCGCGCTGATGCCCGCGGAGGCCGAGGCGCACGCGCTGGCGGCGCTGCTGGAGATCCAGGCCTCGCGGACGGCGGCCCGGACCGACCCCGGGGGCCGGCCGGTCCTCCTCGCCGACCAGCGGCGCGCCCGCTGGGACCGGCTGCTGATCCGGCGCGGATTCGCGGCGCTGGCGACGGCGGGCGACCTGGGCGGCCCGCCCGGGCCGTACGCCCTCCAGGCCGCCATCGCGGCCTGCCACGCCCGGGCCCGTAGCTACGAGGAGACCGACTGGACGGCGATCGCCGCGCTGTACGGGCGGCTCGCGGCGCTCGCGCCCTCGCCCGTGGTCGAGCTGAACAGGGCGGTCGCCGTCTCGATGGCCGAGGGGCCCGAGGCCGGCCTGGCCGTGGTGGACGCCGTGGCGGGGGCACCCGTGCTGAAGGCCTACCACCTGCTGCCCAGCGTCCGGGGCGAACTGCTGGCCCGGCTCGGCCGGAGCGCCGAGGCCCGGGCGGAGTTCGCCCGCGCCGCGCGGCTGACCCGCAACGCGCGGGAGCGGACCCTGCTGCTGCTCCGGGCCGACGCGGTCGGGGCGCCGGAGGCCGGGCCGGATCCGGCGGGCCCCACCGGCGCGCCGGGCCGGGGCTGACGCGGGCGCCCGGGTCAGAGAGCCGTGTTCAGGAACTCCGCGAGTTCGGCCCGGTCCAGCGGCCCCTGCCGGGTGGCCACCACTTCGCCCGAGGTCACGAGCACGAACCAGGGCGCGCTGGTGACCCCGTAGCGGGCGGTCGGTCCCGGGCAGCGGGTCATGTCGGCCTTGACGGCGGTCAGCCGCCCGGCGTGGGCGGCGGCCGCCTCCCGCACCAGGGCGTCGGCCTCCTTGCACACGGCGGCGACCTTGGGCCAGGTACCGGTGAAGTAGGCGAGGACCGGCCCGGGGGCGTGCCCGAGGATGAAGTCGAACTCCGCGTTCTCCAGCGGCTGGTGGACCGGGCTCGCCATCGGGGCTCCTGGGGGTGGTGATCGGTGCGGCAGCACCATCATGCGAGGACGGGCCCCGCCGCCGCCAACCGGCCCCCCGGTGCCGCGCGCCGCCGGGTGGCGCGCGGCACCGGGGGGCCGGGGCGTGCGCCCTCAGACGAGCCGTACGGCGATGGCTCCCACCGGGCAGGCCCGGGCCGCTTCGCGGACCAGCGCGCTGCCGGCGCCGTCCTCCTTTCCGGGCAGCAGTTCGCTGAGCCCGTCGTCGTCCTGCGTGAAGACGCCCGGTGCGGTCAGGGCGCACTGTCCGGCGCCGATGCAGACGTCCTTGTCGATGTCGATGCGGTGGGCCACGGCGCGGCTCACCAGGTCACGGGGAGTTCGAGCATCCCCTGGACGGTGTTGGCCGGTTTGAAGGGGATCTGCTCGGCGGGCACGGCGAGGCGCAGTCCCGGCAGGCGTTCGAAGAGGACCTGGAGGGCGATCTCCACCTCGGCCCGGGCCAGGTTCTGCCCGAGGCACTGGTGGATGCCGAAGCCGAAGGCGACGTGGTGACGGGCGGACCGGTGCCAGTCCAGGGCGTCCGGCCCCGGGTAGGCCGACTCGTCGCGGTTGATGACCGAGGTGGAGAAGACCACCCCCTCGTCCTTGCGGATGGTCACCCCCGCGACGTCGACGTCGACGGTGGCGACCCGGAGCATGCCGTCCGCGATCGAGAGGAACCGCAGCAGTTCCTCCACGGCCGCGGGCATCAGCTCCGGCTCGGCCCTCAGCTCGGCCAACTGCTCGGGATGGCGGAGCAGGGTGAAGGTGCCGAGCGAGATCATGTTCGCGGTCGTCTCGTGGCCGGCGACCAGGAGGATCGTGGCCAGGTCGACGATCTCCGTACGGTCCACCTCGCCGGTGAGCAGGCGCTCGGCGATCAGCTCGTCGAGCAGCCCGTCGCCCGGTTCGGCGCGCTTGCGGTCGATCAGTTCGCCCAGGTAGCCGTTGAGCTCCTCGCGGGCGTCGTCGACCTCGACGGCGTCCTTCCCGCGCAGCAGCCGGCGCGACTGCGCCTCGAAGAACTCGTGGTCGGCGTACGGCACCCCGAGCAGGGCGCAGATCACCATCGACGGCAGGGGCAGGGCGAAGGCGTCGACGAGTTCCGCGGTCGGCCCGTTCGCGATCACGGCGTCGATCAGCCGGTCCGCGGTCGCGCGGATCTGCGGCCGCAGGGCCGCCGTCCGCTTGAGGGTGAAGCTGGGGATCAGCATCCGGCGCTGGACGTTGTGCTCGGGGTCGTCCATCCCGAGCAGGGCGACCC
Source organism: Streptomyces sp. NPDC028419 (assembly GCF_055565515.1). Classification (NCBI taxonomy): domain Bacteria; kingdom Bacillati; phylum Actinomycetota; class Actinomycetes; order Kitasatosporales; family Streptomycetaceae; genus Streptomyces; species Streptomyces sp. NPDC028419. Next base: position 8,402 of record NZ_JBVHUE010000072.1, read on the forward strand.
GGCGGTTGCGCAGGCCCTTCAGGCGGGCGGCGGGGTTGGGGAACGCCTCGTTCTGGCGGTTGGAGGAGAGCCGGGAATCGGTCAACAGGGCCCGCGCCTCGGCGTGGCCGGTGACCACCCACACGGAGCGGCCGTCGTACAGGGTGACCCGGGAGAGGGGCCTCGCCTCGCGCAGCGGCTGGTAGGCGGCCGGCGGGTGGTAGGGGCAGGTGCGGTCCTGGGGAAAGGCAAGGGCGGGTTCCGTCATGGATTGACCTCACAAGCGATCGATCGGTCGCGTGACCCCTCCATTAGATGCCTGGGGCATCTATCGGTGCTATGTGAAGTTCGGCCAAATCACCCGCACGGCCGCACCACCGGAGCGGACACCCGGCCCGGGCCGGTCAGTCCCCGGCCGATCGGTCCGCCGCGGTTCCGGATCCGCGCGTCCCGTCCCGGTCCGGCGCCGGCCACTCCTCGGCCGGCCGCCCCGGTACGAGGCGCTCCACCAGCTCGGCCATGTCCAGGCACGCCTGCTCGATCTTCTCCCGGACGTTCTGCTGCTCGGTGACCATGGCCGACAGCAGCAGCCCGGTCAGCGCCACGGAGCCGTTGAGCGCCTGGAGGCTCACCATGACCGCCAGGAGCGACTGGCCGGCGAAGGGCCCGACCCGGTCGTTCGCCGCCGAGATCGCCAGTACGGACACCAGGAGCACGCACGGCGCGGCCCCCGGCAGCCGGAACCGCAGCGCGGCCCAGATCAGCAGCGGGAAGACGAGGAAGAGCAGGGCGATCGAGCTGCGGGTGACGAAGAGCGAGACGAGCACGACACCGACCGCCAGCGCCGCCGCCTCCGCCCATCGCAGGGGGTCCCGGGACAGCCCGTACGGCCGCCGCAGGACGAGCAGCAGCGGGGTCAGGACGAGCACCCCCATGGCGTCCCCGGCCCACCAGGCCGCCCAGAAGGACCAGAACCCGTTCCCCGGGAGGCTGCCGCTGAGCAGCACCGCCACGGACCCCACGGTGGCGCTGATCAGCATCGGGACCATGCCGCCGAGGAAGACCAGGGCCACGCCGTCCCCCAGCCGGTCCAGCGCGGGGCGGAAGCCCACCTTGCGGAGCAGCAGGGCCGCGCACACCGGCGCGAGGGTGTTCCCCACGAGGATCGCCAGGCCGGAGGGCTGGAACCCGTCGATCGTCTCGATCACGAGGTAGCTGCCGAGGGCGATTCCCGGCCAGACCCCCAGCCCCAGCCGCAGCAGGCAGCTCAGCGCGATGCCCGTCGGCAGGAACAGCGGCGTGACGACCGCGCCGTCGATCGCGACCCGCTGCAGCAGGCCGATCCGCCCCGTCAGGTAGTAGGCGACGGCCACGGCCAGGATCCGCGGGACCGCAGCGCCCCACCGTCGCCACCGCTCGTTGCGCACCGCACCATCAGAACACCGTCCCCGCGTCCCGGCAGGACGTGACACGCGCCCCGGCAGCTCCCCGGGCTCACCCGACCGGGCCCGCGGGGGCCTCCTGCGGCGGCGGGCCGCCCGTCGCGTCGTGGCACAGGACGAGCACCGCGGCGTCGTCCGCGTGCCCGGTGGAGTCCGCCACCTCCATCACCGCGGCGGCCAGCTCGCCCGGCTCGGCGCCCGCACCCTCCCTGACCACGCGGGCGACCCGGTCCAACCCCTCGTCGATCGGGAAGGTCGGCCCTTCGACCACCCCGTCGGTGAGCAGGACGAACGCCCCCGCCTTGGTCAGCCTGCGCCGGGTCACCGGGTAGACGGCGCCCGCCAGCATCCCCAGGGGCACGCCCCCGGCGTCCAGGGATATGCCGTACTCCCCGTCGACGGTCGCCCAGACGGCCGGCACGTGGCCCGCGCGGGCGCTCTCCAGCGCCCAGCTCCCCGGGTCGAAGCGCAGGAAGCTACAGGTCGCGAAGAGGTCGCAGTCCACCGACAGCAGCAGGTCATTGGCCCGGCTCAGCACCTCGCCCGGGTCCGCCGCGGAGGCCGCCACCGCACGCAGCCCGATCCGCACCTGGCCCATGAAGGCGGCCGCCTCGACGTCGTGGCCCTGGACGTCACCGAGGGAGAAGCCGAGGGCGCCGCCCGGCAGCGGGAAGCCGTCGTACCAGTCGCCGCCTATGTCCAGGCCGTGCCGGGCGGGCGCGTAGCGCGCCGCGGTCCGCAGCCCGGGCACGTTCGGCAGTGCGGCCGGGAGCATCCGGCGCTGGAGGGCCTCCGCCAGCTCCACCCGGGCCTGCTGGAACTCCGCCCGCTCGCGGGCCTGCGCGGTCAGCAGTCCGAGCCTGTTGAGCAGGTCGTCGGCGCTCGTCGGCCGCGGAGCACGTGGCGGGGCCATGGACGCTCCCAGGTGTGACGGACTGGCGCGCACATCATATTTCGGGGCGGCCCTCGGCGCCCGTCGGGAGCCCCGGGCCGCCCCCGGGTCAGCGGACGCGGCCCCGGGGCTTGAGGGGGACCGGCGGGAGCTCGGGGGCCGGGATCGGCGCGCCGTCGTACCCCTTGACCTCGCCGTAGCGGGTGCCGCCCATCCACTCCGAACGGGCCTGCTGGATCTCCTCGTTGGTGCGGGCCACGAAGTTCCACCACATGAGGATCTCCTCCTCGAACGGCTCGCCGCCCAGCAGCATCAGGCTCGCGTCCGAGGAGGCCCGCAGCGGCAGCTCGGTGCGCCCGCAGCCCAGGTAGAGCATCGATCCGGGCAGCACCGGAACGCCGTCCACCACCGCCTCGCCCGCCATCGACAGGACCGCGTACTCGAAGTCCGGCTCCAGCGGCAGCCTGGCGCCGGACCCGGCGGCCAGGGTGATGTCGGCGCCGACGAGCGGGCTGTACGTGGTCCCGGGCGAGGTCGCGGTGTCGAGCGTGCCCATGATCACCGTGGCGGACAGGCCCGGAGCGGTGACGTGCGGCAGCTCGCCGTGGTGCTCGAAGTGCGGGGCCACCTGGCGGTGCGCGTCCGGGAGCGCCACCCACAGCTGGGCGCCGTGCAGGAAGCGGGCGTGCGGGCGGGGGCTCTCCTCGGAGTGGCTGATGCCGCTGCCGGAGGTCATCAGGCCCAGCTCGCGGACCCCGACGGTCTGCAGGCTGCCGACGCTGTCTCGGTGCAGGACCTCGCCCTGGTGCAGCCAACTGACCGTCTGCAGCCCCTGGTGGGGGTGCGGGGCCACCTGCATGCCGGGCTCGTCGGCGATGTCGTCGGGGCCGTAATGGTCGACGAAGCACCAGGCGCCGACCATGCGGCGGCCCAGGTTCGGCAGCAGCCGGCGCACTTCGGTGCCCGCGCCGAGGGTGACCCGGCGGGGGCTGAGGAGTTCACGGACCGGTTCGGCGACGACGAAGCCGCGCCCGCCGCAGGCGGACAGGGCGGGCTGGCGTTCGAGATTGCTCATGGGCACAACCTAGTAGGACTTCGTTAGGTTGTTCTTGATCTTGGGGTTGTGTGTGCCGTGTCGAGGAGGGGCCTCTGGCAGGTGATGCAGACCCCCGTCCAGC
>NZ_JBVHUE010000073.1:0-10781 GCF_055565515.1 Streptomyces sp. NPDC028419
CCCCCCCCCCCCCCCCCCCCCCCCCCCCCCCCCCCCCCCCCCCCCCCCCCCCCCCCCCCCCCCCCCCCCCCCCCCCCCCCCCCCCCCCCCGGGCCCACCGCACACAATGGGTGGGTGAGCCACCCAGTCGACCCCGCCCCCGCCGACCTCCTGCGGGCCCGGCCGCCGTCACCGCTGATCGAGGTGTGCGACGACCGGTTCGAGCGGTACGGGGTCCGGCTGCTGCTGAAGCGGGACGACCTGGTCCATCCCGAGCTGCCCGGCAACAAGTGGCGCAAGCTCGCGCCGAATCTGCGGGCCGCGCTGGCCGGGGGGTACGGGTCCCTCGTCACCTTCGGCGGGGCCTACTCGAACCACCTGCGGGCCACCGCCGCCGCCGGGCGGCTCGTCGGGATGTCGACGGTCGGGGTGGTCCGCGGTGACGAACTGGCCGACCGCCCGCTGAACCCCTCCCTGGCCCGGTGCGCGGCGGACGGCATGCGGCTGCACTTCGTGACCCGGTCGGCGTACCGGCGCAAGGCGGAGCCTCGGGTGCTGGCCGGGCTGCTGGCCGATGCCGGTGCGGCGGGGGCGTACGTCGTCCCCGAGGGCGGCAGCAACGCCCTCGCCCTGGCGGGCTGCGCCGAGCTGGGCGGCGAGCTGCGGGGGCTCACGGACGTGGCGGCCGTGGCGTGCGGGACGGGCGGGACGCTGGCGGGGCTGGCGGCCGGGCTCGGGGCCGGGCAGCGGGCGCTGGGGGTGCCGGTGTTGCGGGGCGGGTTCCTGGCGGCGGAGATACGTTCCTTGCAGGCGGCGGCGTACGGGGGGCCGCGGGGGGACTGGGCCCTGGCCGAGGACTTCCACCACGGGGGGTACGCCAAGGTGCCGGCCGTGCTGGACGCCTTCGCGGCCGACTTCGAGGAGCGGCACGGGGTGCCGGTCGAGCGGGTCTACGTGGCGAAGCTCCTGTGGGCCCTGACCCACCTCCTCCCCACCGCCACCTTCCCGCCCACCACCCGCCTGACGGCCATCATCACCGGCCAGCCCTGACCCACCCGGGCCGAATCCGCCTCCGGCGGGTCCTCAATCGCCGGACGGGCTGGATCTGACCCGGCACCCGACCCGTCGGGCGTGTCTGGACCAGGCCCGACCCGACCCGACCACCTCCGCCGAGGGCACCCACGTAAGCCCGCCCAGCCCTTGAGGACCCACCGGCGGCAGCCCCGGACCGGCGCCGAACGCCTCCGACGAGGGGACCCACTCAAGCCCGTCCGGCGTTTGAGGACCCGCCGGAGGCAGCCCCGGACCGACCCACACCGGCACACACCAGCCCACACCAGCCCGTCCGGCGCTTGAGGACACGCCGGAGGCACGGCCGGAACCGCCGACACCGGCGCACATCAGCCCGTCCGGCGCTTGAGGACACACCGGAGGCGCGGGATCGGCTCGTCCGGCGATTGGGGCGGGGCCGGCCGGGTTAGGCGTCCTCGCGGTAGGCCGCCGCTTCTTCCAGGTCCAGCCGCCGCAGCAACGCACGGAGCATCTCGTCGTCGATCCGCCGCTGATCGCGCAAGGTCACGAAGACCTCCCGCTCGGCCTCGATCATCTCCCGCGCCAACCGCCGGTAGACGTCGTCCGCCGACTCCCCCGTCACGGCGTTGACCTCACCCAACCGCTCCCACACCGCGTTGCGCCGCCGCTCCAGCACCGTCCGCAGCCGCTCGGCCAGCGGCGGCGGCAACGCGTTGGACGGCTCGGCCAGCAGCTCGGCCAGGCGCTCCTCCGCCGCCCGCGAGGCCTCGCTCTGGGCCTGCGCCTCGGCCAGGGTCTCCGCGTGCGCGTCCCGCGGCGGCAGCCGCAGCAGCCGGATCAGCGGGGGCAGCGTCAGCCCCTGGACCACCAGGGTGGCGATCACCGTCGTGAAGGTCAGGAACAGGATCAGGTTCCGGTGCGGCACCGAGATCGGCACGGAGAACGCGATGGCCAGCGACACCACCCCCCGCATCCCGGCCCACCCCACGACCACCGGCGCCTTCCAGTTCGTGTCCGGTTCCCGGCCCCGGATCCGCCCCGACAGCATCCGCGGCAGGAAGGTGGCGGGGAACACCCAGGCGAACCGCGCGACGACCACCACCACGAAGACGAACACCGCGTACCAGGCCGCCGCCCCGCCCTCGTACTGCGCCAGCCCCTTCAGGACCACCGGCAGCTGGAGCCCGATCAGCGCGAAGACCACCGACTCCAGCACGAAGGCGACCACCCGCCACACCGCCTCCTCCTGGAGCCGGGTGGCGAAGTCGACCTGCCAGTTCCGGTGCCCCAGGTACAGGCCGACGACCACCACGGCCAGCACCCCGGAGGCGTGCACCCGCTCGGCCGCCGCGTACGCCACGAAGGGGATCAGCAGCGACAGCGTGTTCTGCAGCAGCGGTTCCCGCAGCCGGGTGCGCAGGTGGTGGATCGGCACCATCAGCACCAGGCCGACGCCGACCCCGCCGACCGAGGCCAGCAGGAACTCCGTGATGCCCTCCGACCAGCCCGCGCCGACGCCGACCACCGCGGCCAGCGCCACCTTGTAGGCGGTGATCGCGGTGGCGTCGTTGACCAGGGACTCACCCTGGAGGATGGTCGTCATCCGGTTGGGCAGACCGAGCCGGCGCGCGATCGCCGTCGCCGCCACCGCGTCCGGAGGCGCGATCACCGCGCCCAGCACCAGCGCCACCGGCAGCGAGAGGTCCGGTACGACCAGGTAGGCGGCGTACCCCACCGCCACCGTCGCGAAGAGCACGTAGCCCACCGAGAGCAGCGCCACCGGCCGCAGATTGGCCCGCAGGTCCAGGTACGAGCTGTCCACCGCCGCGGTGTGCAGCAGCGGCGGGAGCAGCAGCGGCAGCACGATGTGCGGATCGAGGGTGTAGGACGGCACGCCCGGGACGTACGCGGCGATCAGCCCCGCGGCGACCAGCAGCAGCGGCGCCGGGATCGGGGTCCGGCGGGCCAGCCCGGCCACGGCGGCGCTCCCCGCCACCAGTGCCACCAGCGGCAATACCTCCATCGAAGATCCATTCTGAGTCGTCGCGCGCCCGCACCGTCGTCGTACGCTGGCCATCATGAGCGAGTGCACCCACGTTCCCGAACTGCCGCGCCCCGAGCCCGTCCCGCTTGCCCCCACCTGTCCCGAATGCGAGGTGCTGGGCAGCCATCCGGTACAGCTGCGGCTGTGCCTGGAGTGCGGCTACGTGGCCTGCTGCGACTCCTCGCCGCACCGGCACGCGACGGCGCACCACGAGAGGACCGGGCATCCGGTGATGCGCAGCTTCGAACCGGGCGAGAGCTGGCGCTGGTGTTTCGTCGACGGTTCGATCGTCTGAGGAGGGGTAGGTCAACCCTCCGCCGGTTCCCCCGATTTGGGCCCGCAGACCCCTAGCCACTGTGCGTACCTATTGACCTACCATCAGTCACTGGCCGTAGGCGTGGGTGTTCCGAGGGTGCACTGCCGTCGGTCCGTGAGGGGTGCCGCGACACGATCGCCCGGATCGCGATAGCGTCACCGGCGAACACAGCTCGTACCACCTTGGAGGTGAGGGTGTCCCAGATCGCAGGCGAGCCCGGGACCCAGGACTTCGTGGAAGTCCGGCTGCCGGCTGCGGGTGCCTACCTGTCGGTGCTGCGTACGGCCACGGCCGGACTCGCAGCACGTTTGGACTTCACCCTCGACGAGATCGAGGACCTCCGCATCGCGGTGGACGAAGCCTGCGCGATCCTGCTCCAGCAGGCCGTGCCAGGATCCGTCCTCAGCTGCGTCTTCCGCTTGGTGGAAGGCTCGCTGGAGGTGACCGTCTCGGCGCCGACCACGGACGGACGTGCGCCGGAGCGCGACACGTTCGCCTGGACGGTGCTGTCGGCCTTGGCCGGCAAGGTCGAGGCCACGGTCGAGGAGGACCGCACGGTCAGCATCAGTCTCTACAAACAGCGCGGCGCAGGACCAGGCCCGGCGTGAGCGGCGGGGAGACCCCGGTACGGGGCGGGGAACGGCCCCGAGTACGACATGAGGTCGACGGCGGCATCCCGGAGCAGCACAACGCCCGGCCGCACCCGGCCGAGGCGGATGCGGAAGACGGCTTTTCGGACTCGGCGGAGCGACGGGCGGGCCCCATGAGCGAGACCCAGCAGGACGAGCCACAGCACGACGGCCCACGGGACGACCGGCCGCTGGAGGCCGCCGCGGACGGCGTCACGGACGGCGTCACGGACGACGTGCCGGCGCAGCCGGATGCCGACGCCGCGGCGGCGGCCGTGGCCGCCGACGTACTGGCGGCCGACGTCCTGGCCTCCGACATCGTGACGGAGCCCGAGGAGGTGCGGGAGGTCCGCGACACGCGCGACCCGCGCGATCGCAGTGCCGCCCGGGCCCTCTTCGTCCAACTCCGCACCCTCCCGGAGGGTTCCCCGGAGCGGGCGGAACTGCGCAACCGGCTGGTCCGGATGCACCTGCCCCTGGTCGAGCACCTGGCGCGGCGCTTCCGCAACCGCGGGGAGCCGCTGGACGACCTGACCCAGGTGGCGACGATCGGCCTGATCAAGTCGGTGGACCGCTTCGACCCCGAGCGCGGGGTGGAGTTCTCGACCTACGCCACCCCGACGGTGGTCGGCGAGATCAAGCGGCACTTCCGCGACAAGGGCTGGGCGGTACGGGTCCCCCGGCGCCTCCAGGAGCTGCGCCTCGCGCTGACCACGGCCACCGCGGAGCTCTCGCAGCAGCACCAGCGCTCGCCCACCGTGCACGAACTGGCGGAGCGCCTCGGCATCTCCGAGGAGGACGTGCTGGAGGGCCTGGAGTCGGCCAACGCCTACAGCACCCTCTCGCTCGACGTCCCGGACACGGACGACGAGTCCCCGGCGGTCGCGGACACGCTGGGCTCGGAGGACGAGGCGCTGGAGGGCGTCGAGTACCGCGAATCCCTCAAGCCGCTCCTGGAGGGGCTGCCGCCGCGGGAGAAGCGGATCCTGCTGCTGCGGTTCTTCGGCAACATGACCCAGTCGCAGATCGCGCAGGAGGTCGGCATCTCGCAGATGCACGTGTCCCGGCTGCTGGCCCGCACCCTGGCCCAGCTCCGGGAGAAGCTCCTCGTCGAGGAGTAGGACGCTCAGGCGGCGTCGCGCGGCCCGATGCCCAGGGCCTGCGTCGTCGCCGGGTGGACCAGCAGGGCGACGACGGCCACCGCCGTCAGCACCAGCGCGATCCCGGCGGCCATCATCGCGCCCCCGGTGTTGAACAGCGTCCACGCCACCGGCAGCGCCATCAGCTGGGTGATCAGCGCCGGGCCGCGGCTCCAGCGGCGGCCCAGGCGCAGCCCCCGCGCCGCGATCAGCGGCAGCGCGGCGAGCGCCAGCAGGGTGATCCCGCCGGTCTCGGCCTGCTGCGGGGAGTCCGGGTTCCCGGCGATGCCCACGAAGAGCATGTAGACGCCGAGCCCGGCCAGGGCCAGGCCCTCCAGCGCCGTGAGCGCGGCGGCGGCGGTCAGCCGGCCGGGCGGGGTGGCGGCGGACGGTCCGGGGGCGGGGGTCTGCTTCGTACTCACCCCAGCAGGGTAGCCGCGCGCCGCGGACCCCCGACCTGACGGCCCGACCTGACGGTCCCGACCGGGCAGTGCGGTGAGCATTACTGGGGGTGGGTAGTCTGCTGCTCATGCGTGCACTTCTCGTGGCCAACCCAGCAGCGACGACCACCAGTGCGCGCACGCGTGACGTCTTGACCCACGCCCTCGCCAGCGAGATGAAGCTGGAGGCGATCACCACCGAGTACCGCGGGCACGCCCGGGACCTGGGACGGCAGGCCGCCGAGAGCGACGACATCGACCTCGTGGTGGCCCTGGGCGGCGACGGCACGGTCAACGAGGTGGTCAACGGACTGCTGCACAACGGGCCGGATCCGGACTCCCTGCCCCTCCTGGCCGTGGTGCCGGGCGGCTCCACGAACGTCTTCGCCCGCGCGCTGGGCCTGCCCAACGACGCGGTCGAGGCGACCGGCGCGCTGCTGGACGCGCTGCGCGAGCGCCGGGAGCGGACGGTCGGCCTGGGTCTGGCGGAGGGCGCGCCGGGCACGGAGGACGAATCGGTGCCGGCGCGCTGGTTCACGTTCTGCGCCGGATTCGGCTTCGACGCGGGTGTCGTCGGTCGGGTGGAACAGCAGCGGGAGCGCGGCAAGCGTTCGACGCATGCCCTGTATGTACGACAGCTCCTGCGCCAATTCTTCGAGGAACCGAACCGCCGGCACGGCACGGTCACGCTGGAGCGCCCCGGCGCGGATCCCGTCACGGACCTGGTGCTGTCGATAGTGTGCAACACGTCACCCTGGACGTACCTGGGCAATCGGCCCCTCTACGCCTCCCCGGAGGCGTCTTTCGATACCGCGCTTGACGTACTCGCGCTCGACCGTTTGTCAACTCCGTCGGTCGCTCGCTACGCGACACAGCTCCTGACCTCGACTCCTGAGCGGGGCCCGCACGGGAAGCACGCGGTGTCTCTGCACGATCTGACCGACTTCACCTTGCATTCGAAGGTCCCACTCCCGTTCCAGATGGACGGAGACCACCTCGGTCTGCGCACCAGCGTTCGGTTCACAGGCGTACGCCGTGCACTGCGTGTGATTGTGTGAGTAGAAGGGCCGAAAGTCCTTCCACTCGAACGTTTTAACGTCGGTCCACCCCTAGGAAGTACGGCTGTGACCTACTAGACACCGACGAATCCAAAAAAACTTTCCGGAAGGGGTTGTATCCCCGTCCGAGGTTTGCGAATCTCTACATGGCGATCGGGACAGCCCGCAGAACCCGGCACCCACACAGACCGCCAGAACCCCTCCACGAAACGGACCGCACCAGGAAACTGGGCGTCGGCCCTTCCCCCATCAGGGGATTCGTGAAAGCGTTCACATTCACAAGCAACCTGCCCGCAATACAAGGAGATGGAGCAGCCATGGACTGGCGTCACAACGCCGTTTGCCGCGAAGAAGACCCCGAGCTCTTCTTCCCCATCGGCAACACCGGTCCTGCGCTGCTGCAGATCGAGGAAGCCAAGGCCGTCTGCCGCCGTTGCCCCGTCATGGAGCAGTGCCTGCAGTGGGCGCTCGAGTCCGGTCAGGACTCCGGCGTCTGGGGCGGTCTCAGCGAGGACGAGCGCCGCGCGATGAAGCGCCGCGCCGCTCGCAACCGGGCGCGCAACGCAACCGCCTGATTTCGACTTTCGAGCCTCGAGCCGCAGCGCGTAGTACCCCGCATCAGCGCTCAGCACCATGCTCTTGAGCCCCGGACCGATAACCAATCGGTCCGGGGCTCAGTGCTGTGCCCGGTGCGAGCGACCGGCGCACCGGTCACGCACGGTCACATGAAGCTTCCGGTCACGCAGCGTGAGGGGTCACTTCTGCGGGCTGGCCGGTATGTCCAGGACGACCTTGGTGCCGCGCGTCTCCCCCGCCACCATGTCGAAGGTGCCGCCGAGCTCGCCCTCGACCAGGGTCCGTACGATCTGCAGCCCGAGGTTGCCGGCCCGCTGGGGGTCGAAGCCCTCGGGCAGACCGCACCCGTCGTCGAGCACGGTGATCAGGAGGCGCGCGTCGTCGCGACGGCTGCCGCTGCGCAGCGCGGTCACCTCGACGGTGCCGCCCTCGCCCTGGACGAAGGCGTGTTCCAGGGCGTTCTGGAGGATTTCCGTCAGCACCATGGACAGCGGCGTCGCCACTTCGGCGTCCAGGATGCCGAACCGGCCCGTGCGGCGGCAGGCCACGTTGCCCGGGGAGATCTCCGCGACCATCGCGATGACGCGGTCGGCGATCTCGTCGAACTCGACCCGCTCGTCCAGGTTCTGAGACAGCGTCTCATGCACGATCGCGATCGAACCGACCCGTCGCACCGCCTCGTTGAGCGCCTCGCGCCCCTGCGGCGAATCCATTCTCCGGGCCTGGAGCCGCAGCAGCGCGGCCACCGTCTGGAGGTTGTTCTTCACCCGGTGGTGGATCTCCCGGATGGTCGCGTCCTTCGTGATCAATTCCCGTTCACGGCGGCGCAGTTCGGTGACGTCGCGGCACAGGACCAGCGAGCCGATCCGGGTGCCCTTGGGCTTGAGCGGGATGGCGCGCAGCTGGATGACCCCGGTACTGCCCTCGACCTCGGTCTCGCGCGGGGCCCAGCCGCTGGCCAACTTGACCAGGGCCTCGTCCACCGGGCCCCGGGAGGGGGCGAGTTCGGCGGTGGTGTTGCCCAGGTGCTGGCCCACCAGGTCGGAGGCGAGACCGAGCCGGTGGTAGGCCGAGAGGGCGTTGGGGGACGCGTACGTCACCACGCCCTCCGCGTCGAGCCGGATCAGGCCGTCGCCGACCCGGGGCGAGGCGTCCATGTCGACCTGCTGCCCCGGGAAGGGGAAGGAGCCCGCCGCGATCATCTGGGCGAGGTCGGAGGCGGACTGGAGGTAGGTCAGCTCCAGCCGGCTGGGTGTACGCACAGTGAGCAGGTTGGTGTTGCGGGCGATCACGCCGAGGACGCGGCCCTCGCGCCGGACCGGGATCGACTCGACGCGGACCGGCACCTCCTCGCGCCATTCCGGGTCGCCCTCGCGCACGATCCGGCCCTCGTCGAGGGCCGCGTCCAGCAGCGGGCGCCGGCCGCGCGGCACCAGGTGGCCGACCATGTCGTCCTGGTACGAGGTGGGGCCGGTGTTCGGGCGCATCTGGGCGACCGAGACGTAGCGGGCGCCGTCCAGGGTGGGGACCCACAGGACCAGGTCCGCGAAGGAGAGGTCGGAGAGCAGCTGCCACTCCGAGACCAGCAGGTGGAGCCACTCCAGGTCGGTTTCACTGAGAGCGGTGTGCTGGCGTACGAGGTCGTTCATGGAGGGCACGCTGCGAGGGTACCCCGGGCTCGGGCCATGACTTTCCCCACCGGGATTACCCAGGAGTACCCAGGAGCGGTCGACTCCGCGTAATGTTGGAGGAAGTGACGGGATCCGAGGACCCGCCATTGGATGGACAGAACAGAATGGTCTAGTCCACAATTGCCGAAGAGCTTCCGCCCTCCCCGCACAGGAGGACGGATCGAGGTAAGCCGCGCGTTCTGCCCTGACCGCGTCGGCACCTCCCACCGGCCGCCGGGCACCGCACACCCGACCGGCCGTAAGTACTCCGGGCTGCGGTGCCGGACGGGCTGAGGGTCCCGTCCCGGCACCGTGGCCCTGAGGAATGGATCCAGCGGGATCACGGGGCCGTCGAGGACTCCTCCGGCCAGGCCGCCATCGCCAGCAGCGCCACCGCTTCCAGCTCCGCCCGGGTCGCCCCGTCGCGCGACTGCTGCGACATCCCCTGGAGCACCGCCCCGCTGTACCGCGCCAGCGCCACCGCGTCGGTGTCCGCGGGCAGCGTTCCGGTGGCGACGTCCGCCCGGATCCGGCTTTCGAACAACGTCAGGTTGGCCTCGCGCCTCACCCGTAGCGCTTCGGCCACCTCGTCGGCGGTGGTGTTGACGGCCGCGCTGATCACCATGCAGCCCGGCGGGTGGGCCGGATCGGTGTAGACCTCGGCGGCCTCGTGCAGGATCCGCGCCACGGCCGCGCGGGCCGTGGGCTCCTCCCCCAGGGCCACCGCCGCGAAGTCCCCGTACCGGTTGCCGTAGACCACCACGACCTCGTCGAAGAGCTTGCGCTTGTCGCCGAAGGCCGCGTAGAGACTGGGCGCGCCGATCCCGAGGGCGCGGGTCAGGTCCGCGATGGAGGTCGCCTCGTAGCCGCGCTCCCAGAAGGCGAACATCGCCTTGTCGAGGGCTTCGTCGCGGTCGAAGGAGCGGGGCCTGCCGCGCTGTCCGGTCACCATGCCTCGATTCTATAGCGGGCGCTATGGAATCTGATACGGTCCTTTCTGTAGCGACCACTAGCGATTGCGGAGGGGGGCACCCATGGGCGTGCTCGAAGGTAGGACGGCGCTGGTCACGGGCGGTAGTCGGGGGATCGGGCGGGCGGTGGCGCAGCGGCTGGCCCGGGACGGGGCGCTCGTGGCCGTGCACTACGGACGCGACGCGGACGCGGCCGCGGAGACGGTCGCCGCGATCACGGAGGCGGGCGGTCGGGCCTTCGCCATCGGCGCGGAATTCGGGGTGCCGGGTGACGCGCAGGCGCTCTGGGCGGCGTACGACGCCCATCCGGAGCACACCGAGGGCGTCGACATCCTGGTCAACAACGCGGGGGCCGCCACCTTCGCGGCGATCGAGGACACCGACGAGGAGACCTGGGACCGGGTCCAGGCGGTCAACGCGAAGGCGCCGTTCTTCGTCATCAAGCACGGGCTGGCGCGGCTGCGCGACGGCGGTCGGATCGTGAACGTGACGGGCACGCCGGACATCGCGCTGCCGGCCATCTTGGCCACGATCACCGCCAAGGGCGCCGTGAACGCGCTGACCCGCTCGCTGGCCGCGCACCTCGCGCCGCGCGGCATCACCGTGAACTCGGTGGGTCCGGGGATCACCGAGACCGACCTGAACGCGGCCTGGCTCGCCGATCCGGAGGCCCGGGCGCACGCGGCCTCCCGCTCGGTCTTCGACCGCGTGGGCACGCCGGCGGAGGTCGCCGACGTGGTGGCCTTCCTGGCCTCGGCGGACTCCCGCTGGGTGACCGGCCAGCACCTGAGCGCCACGGGCGGGCTCCAGCTGGCCCTGCTGTAGCCGGTGCCGCCCTAGGCCCTGTCGTCAAAGTGCCGTCTGCCTCGCGACGCCTGGCACGCACTCTCGCCGCACCGGGCGAAAGCCAAGTACGTCCAGTACGCG
>NZ_JBVHUE010000074.1:0-10308 GCF_055565515.1 Streptomyces sp. NPDC028419
ACAGACCCATCACCCGGTCACCCACCGCGAGCCCCGTCACACCAGGACCCACCTCGGTCACCACACCCGCACCCTCACTACCGAACAACGCCTCGGTTTCGGGGACGGCGCCGGCGCCCTCAGCAGTCGGCAGCCCCGCCGTTTTGGCAACGACGCCCAACGACACCAGTAAGTCACGGAAGTTGAGCCCGGTGGCGCGTACGGCGACCCGCACCTCACCCGCTTCGAGGGGCTCGGCGGCGCGCGGAGCGGCCACCAGACGCAGCCCGTCCAGAGTGCCGCCCGTGTCCAGCTCCACGCCCCACGCCTCGACCCCGGGAAGGGCCAGAGTGCCGGAGCCGGCGCTGGTGACCCGGCCGAGCCGGGGCACGTACACCGCTCCGGAACGCAGCGCGAGGGTGGACTCGTCAGCGGCCACCGCACCGGCTACCGCGGCGGGCAGGGCCGCGGCGGACTCCGGGGCCCCGTCCAGGTCGGCCAGCAGGAAACGGCCCGGATTCTCGGAGGACGCCGTGTGGATCAGGCCCTGCACCGCGGCCTGCCCGGGTTCGGGCCGCTCGCCCGGTGCCACGACAGAGCCCGCGCGGGTCACCACCGCGAGGCGCGCCTCTACCAGCTCCTCGAGACCGAGCCACTCCTGCACGGTGGCGAGCACGGAGGCCAGCAGCGCGCGGACCGCGGCGGGAGGGTCCCCGGCCGCGGTCGGCGGGCAGGGCAGGAGCACGGTCGCGGGCACGGCGCCGCCGCTGCGGACGCTCTCGGCGAGCGCGGCGAGGTCCTCGTAGCGCGGCAGGCCGAGCTCCGTCAGAGCGTCACCCAGGACCACGGCGGAACCGGGAACACCCGCGAGGTCGCCCGAACCATCCGCCAGCAGCGACCAGTTGACCTCGTACAGCGAATCGACGCTCTGACCGGAGAACGTGTCAGCGGTGAGCGGGCGCGAGGTGAGCGTGTCGATGGTGAGCACCGGAAGGCCGGTGCCGTCGGTCAGCCGCACGGCGATCGAGTCGGCGCCCGTCGGCGTCAGCCGGACCCGTACCGCGGTGGCACCGGTGGCGTGGAGGCGGACCCCGGCAGCGGAGAACGGCATCATCCGCTCGCCGCCGTCCTCCAGCAACGTCACCAGACCCGTCTGCAGCGCGGCGTCGACCAGCGCGGGGTGCACCCCGAACCGCCCGGCGTCCCGCTCGCCGCCCTCCGGCAGTACGACATCGGCGAACAGCTCCTCACCGCGCCGCCACACCGCCCGTAGGCCCTGGAAGATCGGACCGTAGCCGTACCCGGTGGCAGCCAGACGGTCGTAGAACCCGTCGATGTCCACGGCCTCCGCGCCTGCGGGCGGCCAGGCGGAGTCGGCCGCGGCCTGCTCATCGGCGAGTGGGGCGGGCGCCGCGATCAGCAGACCCTCGGCGTGGCACACCCACTCCGCACCGTCGTCGTCCTGGCCCGGCCGCACCGTCCGGGAGTGCAACCGCGCCGCGCGCCGGCCCTGCTCGTCGGGGGAATCGACGGCGACCTGGATATCCACCCCGGCGTCGCCGGCCGGTACGACCAGCGGGGCTTGCAGAACGAGCTCGTCGAGGACTTCACAGCCGACGCTCTCACCCGCCCGCAGCATGAGTTCGAGCATGGCGGCCCCGGGCACCAGGACCCGACCCAGCACCGCGTGACCGGCGAGCCAGGGGTGCGTCTGCAGGGAGATTCGGCCCGTGAAGAGGTGGCCCTCGCCGTTCGCGAGCGTGATGCCGGCGGCCAGCAGCGGGTGACGGAGCGAGGAGAGACCGGCCCCGGACACCTCAGTGGTACCGGCCGCGCCGTCCAGCCAGTAGTGCTGGCGTTGGAAGGCGTACGTGGGCAGTCCGACCCGGCGTGCACCACTGCCGGCGAACACGCCCTGCCATTCCGGCTCCACACCCCGCACCCACAACTCCGCCAGCGAGGTGAGGAAGCGCCGGACACCGCCCTCTTCACGCCGCAGCGTGCCGACCCCGTGGACCTCGACGCCCATCGCCTCGCCGGTCTCCTCGACCGGAGACGTCAGCACCGGATGCGGGCTGACCTCGACGAAGGTGGTGTGACCCTCGGCAATCAGTTCCCGCACCGTGTCGAGGAACCGCACCGGCTGCCGCAGATTGCGGAACCAGTACTCCGCATCAGCCACACCCGCTTCAAGGACACCACCCGTCACGGTCGAGTACATCGGCACGTCACCCGCACGCGGCACCACCGGAGCAGCCAGCTCCAGCAAAGCCTCACGCAACTGCTCCACCTGCGGAGTGTGCGAGCCGTAATCCACCGGAATACGACGAGCCCGTACACCGTCGCGCTCGCACACGGCCATCAGCTCGTCCAACGCTTCGGCCTCACCGGCGACGACCGTGGACCGCGGACCGTTGATCGTGGCCACACTCACCCGACCGGACCACGGCTCGATCAGCTCCAGCGCCGCATCCTCCGCCAACGGCAGCGACACCATGCCACCCTGACCCGCCAACTCCCGGCCGATCAACTGACTGCGCAACGCGATGATCCGCGCACCGTCCTGGAGGGAGAGCACCCCCGCCACCACGGCGGCAGCCAACTCACCCTGCGAATGGCCGACCACGGCCGCCGGCCGGACACCCGACGCACGCCACACCGCCGCGAGCGACACCATGACCGCCCACAACATCGGCTGGACCACATCCACCCGATCCAACGACGGCGCACCCTCGCGCTCCCGCAGCACGTCCTCCGGCACCCAGTCCACGAACGCCGTCAACGCGGCCGCACACTCACCGAACCGCTCCGCGAACACCGGAGAGGAATCCAGGAGCCCGAGCGCCATCCCGGCCCACTGCGAACCCTGCCCCGGGAAGACGAACACCACGTCCGAAGCGCCTTCCGACGCCTCACCCGTGACCACGCCAGCCGCGGGTTCGCCTTCCTCCAGGGCCTGCAGGGCGGTGAGCAGTTCCTCCCGGTCCGCGCCGAGCAGCACGGCCCGGTGCCCGAGTGCCGCCCGCGAAGATGCCAGCGACCAGCCCAGGTCGGCGATCGAGGCCCCGGAGGAGGCCGCGAACGGGTGCAGCCGCTCCGCCTGCCCGCGCAGCCCGGCCGCCGACCTGCCTGACAGCACCCACGGCACGACGCCACCCGTGGAGACGAGGCCGGCCGGTCCGGACTCGACCTCGGCTTCGGGGGTCTCCTCGGCCGGGGCCTGCTCGATGATGACGTGCGCGTTCGTCCCGCTCACACCGAACGACGACACACCCGCACGGCGTGCGCGGCCCGTCTCGGGCCACGGACGCTCCTCGGTCACCAGCTCCACGGCACCCGCGGTCCAGTCCACATGCGGCGTGGGCTCATCGACGTGCAGCGTCTTGGGCACCACCCCGTGCCGCATCGCCTCGACCATCTTGATCACGCTCGCCACACCCGCGGCGGCCTGCGTGTGACCGATGTTGGACTTCAGCGAGCCGAGCAGCAGCGGCTCGCCCTCAGGGCGGTCCTGGCCGTACGTGGCGAGCAGCGCGTCCGCCTCGATCGGGTCGCCCAGCTTGGTACCCGTGCCGTGTGCCTCGACCACGTCCACCTGCGCGGGAACGAGCCCGGCGCTCTCCAGAGCCTGCCGGATGACACGCTGCTGCGCGGGGCCGTTGGGCGCGGTCAGACCGTTGGACGCGCCGTCCTGGTTGACCGCCGAACCACGGATCACGGCAAGGACCTGGTGGCCGTTGCGGCGCGCGTCCGAGAGCCGCTCCACCAACAGCAGGCCCACACCCTCCGCCGCGCTCATACCGTCGGCGGAGGCGGCGAACGCCTTGCAGCGACCGTCCCGCGCCAGTCCTTGCTGCCGGCTGAGCCCTACGAAGACCTCGGGCGTCGACATGACCATCACGCCGCCCGCGAGCGCCATCGAGCACTCGCCGAGCTGCAGCGCGTTGATCGCGAGGTGCAGCGCCACCAGCGACGACGAGCACGCCGTGTCGACGGTGAGCGCCGGGCCTTCGAGGCCCAGGGTGTACGAGATGCGGCCGGAGATGACGCTGTCGGCGCGGCCGGTGAGCAGATAGCCCAGCGCCTCCTCGGGGGCGGTGGTCGGGTCGCCGTACCCGTGGAAGCTGGAGCCCACGAAGACACCGGTGTCGCTGCCGCGGAGCGCGGTGGGGTCGATGCCGGCGCGCTCGAACAGCTCCCAGGAGGTTTCCAGGAGCAGCCGCTGCTGCGGGTCCATGGCCAGGGCCTCGCGCGGGGAGATCCCGAAGAAGGCGGCGTCGAACTCCCCCGCGTCGTGCAGGAATCCGCCCTCGGCCACGTACGAGGAGCGGGGGCGCTCGCCGGTCACGTCGATCAGCGAGGCGGGATCCCAGCCGCGGTCGGCGGGCAGGCCCGTAATGGCGTCGCCGCCCTCGGAGAGCAGCCGCCACAGGTCCTCGGGCGAGTCGACACCGCCGGGCAGGTGGCAGCTCATCCCGACGATCGCCACCGGCTCGCTGCCGGCCGACTCCACGGCCTTCAGCCGTGACTTCGTCTCCTTCAGCTCGGCGGTCACGCGCTTGAGGTAGTCGAAGAGCTTCTCTTCATTCGGCATGCGCGGCGGGTCCATTCCTTAGCAGCACTAACGGGGTCGGCAGTCGTGTTCCGGGTGGGGTCACAGGGGCGGCGCGCAGAGCGTCCGGCCGGTACGGATCACGGCTCTCCCAGCTCGTCATCGATCATTGCGAATATTTCGTCCTGGGAGGCTCCCTGCAGGTCCCAGCTCTGCGCGGCCCTGCCGCCCGAGGTGACGACCGAGTCGGGGCTGACCCGGC
Organism: Streptomyces sp. NPDC028419; assembly: GCF_055565515.1. Classification (NCBI taxonomy): domain Bacteria; kingdom Bacillati; phylum Actinomycetota; class Actinomycetes; order Kitasatosporales; family Streptomycetaceae; genus Streptomyces; species Streptomyces sp. NPDC028419. The sequence goes on from NZ_JBVHUE010000074.1 coordinate 4,794, forward strand.
GCAGCAGTTTCTCCAGCCGCTCCGCCACCTCGCCCCTGACCGGGTCGTCGTCGCGCAGGGTGGCCAACTCGACGTCCAGGCGGTCCAGTTCGGCCAGCATCGGGCTGGTGTACGTCTCGTCGCCGACCAACAGGTCGCGCAGATAGCCGACGAGGTCGGCGACCGTCGGGTAGTCGAAGACGAGTCCGGCCGGCAGCTTGTGCCCGACCATTGCGCCGAGGCGGTTGCGCAGCTCCACCGCGGTGACCGAGTCCAGGCCGAGCTCCGCGAAGGAGCGGGTGAGCGGTACCGAGTCGGCCCCGTCGTGGCCGAGTACGGCCGCGGCGTGGGTGCGGACCGCCTCGCGCAGCACCCGGTCCTGCTCCTTACGGGCCAGGCCGAACAGCCGCTCGGCGAGGGTCGGGCCCGCCGTGCCGCCGGTACCCGTCCCGTTCGCGGCCGTCTCCTGGGGGCGCTGGACCTCCGCGAGCCCGTAGAGCAGGGGGCTGGGCCGCGCGGCGGTGTAGGCGCGCTGGAACTTGTCCCACTCGATGTCGGCGAGGACCACGAAGGTGTCGTCGCCCGCCAGGGCCCGTTCCAGGGCGAGGGTGGCGCGCTGCGGGTCCATGAGCGGTACGCCGTGCCTGCGGCGCAGATCGGCGACGGCGTCCTTCTCCGCCATGCCGCCCTGGGCCCAGGCGCCCCAGCCGATCGAGGTCGCCACCTGGCCGTGGGCCCTGCGGTACCAGGCCAGCGCGTCCAAGTAGGCGTTGCCCGGGGCGTAGTTGCCCTGGCCCGCGGCGCCGAAGGTGCCCGCCGTGGACGAGAAGAGCACGAAGGCCGACAGGTCCACGTCCGCGGTCAGCTCGTGGAGGTTCCACGCGGCACCCGCCTTCGAGCGGAGCGAGGTGGCTACGCGCGGAAGGGTCAACGTCTCCAGCGGGCCGTCGTCCAGGGCGGCGGCGGTGTGGAAGACCGCGGTCAGCGGCAGCTCCTCCGGGATGCCGGCCAGGGCGTCCGCCAACGCGTCGCGGTCGCCGGCGTCGCAGGACAGGATCGTCACCCGCGCGCCCGCCGCGGTCAGTTCGGCCCTGAGCTCGTCGGCGCCCTCGGCATCGGGTCCGCTCCGGCTGAGGAGCATCAGGTGCTCCGCGCCTCGCTCGGCGAGCCGGCGTGCGATGTGGCCACCGAGCGCGCCGGTACCGCCAGTGATCAGGACGGTGCCCTTGGGGGGCTGCCAGGCGCCGTCCCGTCCCGGGGACGCGGCGACGCGCACCAGCCGCCTCGCGAGGACGCCCGACGGGCGCACCGCGAGCTGGTCCTCGCCGGTCGCGCCGGTCAGCAGGGCGCAGAGCCGGTCGACGTCCCGCTCCCCCGGTTCGGCGGGCAGGTCGATCAGGCCGCCCCAGCGGTCCGGGTTCTCCTGGGCCGCGACCCGTCCCAGTCCCCACACCATCGCCTGGCGGGGTCCGGTGAGTTCGGCGCCGCTGCCGGTGGAGACCGCGCCGCTGGTGACGCACCACATGGGGGCGGTGACCGCGGTGGCGGCCAGCGCCTGGATCAGCCCGAGGGTGCGGGTGAAGCCGAGGGGCACGCCGGGGTGCGCCGGGTGGGAGTCCTCGTCCCGTCCGGTCAGCGCGAGGATGCCGGCCGCCTGTTCGTGTCCTTCGACGGCGCGCAGTCGTACGGAGATCTCATCGACGTAAGGGAGTTCGCCCGTGATGGCGGCGTACTCGGCGCGCTCCGCGGGGAGCAGGACCTGGTGGACGGCGCCGCCGCGGCGCTCGATGCCCGCGCCGATGGCCCACACCGTCGGGTCGTCGGCGCGCTCCTCGGGCACGGCGAGCAGCCAGGTGCCGGTGAGTCGGGCCTCGGTGTCCGGGACCTGCGCCCATTCGATCCCGTAGCGCCAGGCGTCCACGACGGACTCCTCGCGCTGCTTGCCGTGCCAGGCGGAGAGCGCGGGCAGGACGGTGGCGAGCGAGGAGCGCACGGAGTCGTCCGCCACGCCGAGCGCGGCGGCGAGCGAATCGGTGTCGCCGCCGTCGACCGCCGTCCAGAAGGCGCTGTCGACGCCGGAGCCCGCGGTGTCCCGCGCGGCCGCGGGGGCGTCCAGCCAGTAGCGCTGCCGGTGGAAGGCGTAGGTGGGCAGGTCCACGGTCCTGCCCCCGTCGAAGGTGCTCGACCAGTCCACGGTGGCGCCGGCGACGAACAGTTCCGCGAGCGAGGTCAGGAGCCTGCCGCGGCCGCCGTCATCGCGCCGCAGGGTGCCCGCGACCACGGGGGTGGCCGCGAGGTCCGCGAGGCTGCCCTCGATGCCGGCGGTCAGGACGGGATGCGGGCTGACCTCGACGAAGACGCCGTGGCCCGCGTCGGCGAGGGCCCGCGCGGTCTGCTGGAAGCGGACGGGGTAGCGGAGGTTGCGGTACCAGTACTCGGCGTCGGCCACACCGTCCTGGAGGAGCTCGGCGGTGACGGTCGAGTACATCGGCACCTGGGCCGGGCGCGGGATCACGGAAGCGGCGAGATCGAGGAGAGCCTCGCGAAGCTGCTCCACCTGCGGGGTGTGCGACCCGTAGTCCACCGGGATGCGACGGGCCCGTACGCCGTCGCGCTCGCACACCGCCATCAGCTCGTCCAGCGCCGCCGCCTCACCGGCGACGACCGTGGACTGCGGGCCGTTGATCGTGGCGACGCTGATCCGGCCCGTCCAGGGCTCGATCAACTCCTCCGCCGCGGCCTCACCGACGGGCACGGACACCATGCCGCCCTGGCCCGCCAGTTCGCGCCCGATCAGCTGACTGCGCAGCGCGACGATCCGCGCACCGTCCTCGACCGACAGCACCCCCGCCACCACGGCAGCCGCCAACTCGCCCTGGGAGTGGCCCACTACAGCAGCGGGCTCGACCCCATGCGCACGCCACACCGCCGCGAGCGAGACCATGACGGCCCACAGCATCGGCTGGATCACGTCCACCCGATCCAGCGACGGAGCGTCCTCACGCTCACGCAGCACGTCGGCGGGCGCCCAGTCGATGTGCGGGGCGAGGGCCGCCGCGCACTCGCCGAACCGCTCGGCGAACGTCGTTGAGGAGTCCAGGAGTTCGCGCGCCATTCCCGCCCACTGCGAGCCCTGGCCGGGGAAGACGAAGGCGGTCCTGATGTCGCGTGCCGCGGCGCCCTGGACCACGCCGGGAGTCTCCTCGCCGTGGCCGAACGCGGCGAGCCGCCGGAGCAGTTCCTCGCGGTCGCGGCCGATGACGACGGCGCGGTGCTCGAATTCCGCCCGGGTGGTCAGGAGCGAGCGTGCGATGTCGACCAGGCCGGCCTCGGGAGCGGCGCTGACGTGTGCGTGCAGGCGCAGCGCCTGCTCGCGCAGGCTTTCCGGGCTCTTGGCGGAGATCACCCACGGCAGGTGGTCGCCGGTCACCTCGGTGGCCGCGACCTCGGCCTCGGGCTCCGGGGCGTGTTCGAGGATGACGTGGGCGTTGGTGCCGCTGATGCCGAACGAGGAGACGGCTCCGCGTCGCGGCCTGCCCGTCTCCGGCCACGGCACGCTCGCGTCGGCGAGCCGTACACCGGCCGAGTCCCACTCGATGTGCGAGGTGGGCTCGTCCACGTGCAGCGTCTTCGGCACCACCCCGTGCCGCAGGGCGAGCACCATCTTGATGACGCCGGCGACGCCGGCCGCGGCCTGGGTGTGACCGATGTTGGACTTCACCGAGCCGAGCAGCAGCGGCTTGTCCTCGGGGCGGTCCTGGCCGTACGTGGCGAGCAGGGCCTCGGCCTCGATCGGGTCACCGAGCGAGGTTCCGGTGCCGTGCGCCTCGACGGCGTCGACGTCGGCGGTGGTGAGCCCGGCGTTGGCGAGCGCCTGGCGGATGACCCGCTGCTGCGCGGGACCACTCGGCGCGGTCAGGCCGTTGGACGCCCCGTCCTGGTTGAGTGCGGAGCCGCGGATCACCGCGAGGACGGGATGCCCGTTGCGGCGCGCGTCCGACAACCGCTCGACGACGAGCATGCCGACGCCCTCGGCGAAGCCCATGCCGTCGGCATCGGCGGCGAACGCCTTGGAACGGCCGTCGGGCGCGAGGCCGCTGATCCGGCTGAACTCCACCATCGGGCGCGGGGTCGACATGACGGTGACACCACCGGCGACCGCCAGCGTGCAGTCGCCGCTGCGCAGGGCGTGTGCGGCCTGGTGCAGGGCCACCAGCGACGACGAGCACGCCGTGTCGACGGTGATCGCGGGGCCTTCCAGGCCGAGGGTGTACGCGATACGGCCGGAGGCGACGCTGTTGGCGCTGCCGTTGCCCAGGTAGCCCTCGTAGCCGGTGAGCAGCTGGGGGAAGCGTGCGGCGTAGTCGTTGTAGATCAGCCCGGTGAAGATGCCGGTCGGGGTGGCGCGCAGGGTGCCGGGGTCGATGCCGGCCCGCTCCAGCGCCTCCCAGGTGGCCTCCAGGAGAAGCCGCTGCTGGGGGTCCGTGGCTTGGGCCTCGCGGGGCGACATTCCGAAGAAGCCGGGGTCGAAGTCCGCCATGTCGTGCAGGAATCCGCCGACCTTGGCGAAGTGCAGGTCGGGGGACTCGGCGTTGTGCAGGTCGACGGAGTCCCAGCCGCGGTCGGTGGGGTAGTCGCCCATGGCATCGCGTTCGTCGGTGAGGAGCTGCCACAGCTCCTCGGGCGAGCCGACACCGCCGGGGAAGCGGCAGCTCATGCCGATGATGACGATCGGGTCGTCGTCCGAGGCCGAGGCCGCGGCGACCGGGAGGGCACGCGCCGGCGCGACGACGCTCGCGTCCACTCCGAGCCGGATGGCGACTTCGGCAGCGAGGGCGGTCGGGGTGGGATGGTCGAAAACAACGGTCACCGGCAGACGCAGCCCGGTGGCGGACCCGATCCGGTTACGCAGTTCCACCGCGGTCAGCGAGTCGAAGCCCATGTCACGGAACGCCCGATCGACCTCCACCGCACCAGCAGTGCCATGACCAAGGACCAACGCGGCCTGGACACGCACCAGCTCCGTCAACTCACGATCACGCTCCACCGGAGCCAACGCCGCAAGACGATCACGTAACCCATCACCACCACCCACAGGCGTGTTGGCCGCAGCTCGCTTGACCGTGGAACGCACCAACGCACGGAACAACGGACCCAAGGGCCGCTGCTCACGCAACATGCCCAGATCCAGACGGACCGGAACGGTATACGCATGCGGCAAACGCACCGCCGCATCGAAGAGGGCAAGGCCCTCTTCAGTGGCGAGCGGCCGGATACCAGCGCGACGCATACGGTCCAGATCAGCCGTGCCCAGCGCACCAGTCATCGCACTACGGTCAGCCCACAAACCCCACGCCAAAGAATGCGCGGGCAGCCCCTCAGCACGCCGCTCCAGCGCCAGCGCATCAAGGAAGGAGTTCGCCGCCGCATAACCACCCTGCCCCGGAGAACCGAACACACCAGCAGCCGAGGAGAACAACACGAACAACGCGAGATCCCGGTCACGCGTCAGCTCATGCAAGTTCCACGCCGCGTC
>NZ_JBVHUE010000075.1:0-8722 GCF_055565515.1 Streptomyces sp. NPDC028419
ACGCGACGAAGGAGCGCCCTTGAGGGCCCGGCCCACCCCGGAGAGACAGTGGAACTGACGGGCAGCCCCCGGAACCCCACCGACCCCGCCCCACCGAAGCACCCGCCCACCGCGGCGAAGCCGCGCCCGCCACCGCGCCCTGCCTCAGGTCCACTGCTCCGTCGGCGACTTGCCCGGGAGGGGCTTGCCGATCAGGGCCAGGGCGGAGAAGAAGTTGACCTGGCCGATCGCCATCGTCAAGGTGGCGAGCGCCTTGGGGTCGTAGTGGTCGGCTGCTCGGGCGTAGAGCTCGTCGGAGACGCGCTCGCCCCGGGTGTTCGGCAGGATGACCGCCTCGACCAGTTCCAGGGCCACCCGCTCGGCCGGGGTGAAGAACGGCGCGTCCCTCCAGGACGCGACGGCCGTGATGCGCTCCTCGGACTCGCCCGCCTTGCGCAGCAGGGTCGAGTGCATGACCGTCAGGTAGGTGTTGCCGACGATCTGCCCCGCCCGCAGTTGGATCAGTCCGATCGTGGAGCGCGGCACCGAGCGGTTGCCCGCCGCCTTGAAGAGCGCTCCGGCGATGGTCCCCAGCTCCGGGATCAGCTCGGTCGGGTCGGACATCCGCGAGCCCACGGTCTGCTCCACGTCGATCTTCGTGTCCATGGCGTTCCCCTCTCACGGTGGCGGCTGCGCCGCCCCTCTCGTCGTCTACGCACCTCTGACGGATCTCGACGCACGGATGTGACATGTCCGCACGGGAATCTCGTGACCGGTTCCGCGGCTAGTTCGAGAAGGCCGCGGTCGCCAGGTCCACGACGCGTTCGCGCTGGAGCGCGCCGGGCGCTTCGGGGCGGGGGTTGAGGGCGTAGACGAGGTGGCGGCGCAGGTCCTTCGTGGCGAACATGCCGCTCGTCCAGGCGCTCCCGCTGGAGCCCGTCTTGCCCCAGACGGTGACGCCGCTCGGCAGGTCGACCTTCATCAGGCCGCCCGCGCTGAAGCACGCGGCGGGGGTGAGGCAGGTGTTGGTCTTGGCGCCCGGGACGGCCGGGACCTCGAAGAGGGTCGCCTGTTGGGCCGGGGGCAGGAGGCGGCCGCGCAGCAGGGCCGTCTGGAAGCGGTCGAGGTCCGCCGCGGTGGAGGCGAGGCCGCCCTCGGCCCAGAAGTAGGCCACCTGCGGGTCGGTGGAGAGGCCCGTGTCGCGCAGGCCCAGGGGGCGCAGGACGCGGCGCTGGAGTTCCTCCGCGTAGGTGCGCCCGGTGACGCGCTCGACGAGGAGGCCGAGGACGAAGTAGTTCAGGCCGTTGTACTGCTGCTCAGCGCCGGGGGCCGGGGTGTGGGTGTCGGCGGCGAAGGAGGCGGCGACCAGGGCGCGCGGGTCGCCGGGCACCCGGGCGGCCATCGGGAAGTCGCTGGTGTGGTCCAGGAGTTGGCGGACGGTGACGGCCGAGTACGCGGCGGGGAGCAGCTCGGGGAGGTGGCGGCGTACGGGCTCGTCGAGACCGATGCGGTGTTCGGCGACGAGCTGGAGCACCACGGCGCCCGTGAAGGTCTTGCTGACGCTCCCGATCGGGAAGCGCGCGTCGGCGGAGACCCCTGCGGCGGTACCAGTCCACGGCGTGCGCAGCCCCGCGCCCGCCACCCGGACGAGGCCGCCCGCGGTGACGTCGTCCGGGAGCCGGCCCAGCAGGTCCGCCACCGCTTCGGGGTCGTAGGCGGGCACGGCCGCGCGGGCCTCCTTCGGCGCCGGGGCCGCCGTGGCCGCGGGGGCGGCCGCTCCCGCGGTGACGGCGGCGAGGACGAGGCCCGCGACGGCCAGCTGACGGAACCTGCGCATGGAGTGCTCCCGGCGAGGCGTTGAGGAGTCGCGGCCTTGAGGCGGTAGGGCGCTGGGGCCTCGCCGATGCCTTGACGACGTCAACTCTGCTGGTCGGGGGGCGTGTTGCCCATGGGTGATCTCCCTACCGCGACCCCGAGCCCCGTCCGGGCCCCCTCAGGGGTCAGGCGTCGAGGCTGATCGGCATCAGGAGGGAGAAGGTGTCCTCGGTGTCGGGGCGCAGGACGACGAGGGGGGCCTTGGGGCCGACGTACTCCAGGAGGAGGTCGTCGGTGGCGAGGGCCTCCAGGAGGTAGCCGGGGTTGACCCCCACGCGCTCGCCGGTCGGCTCGTCGTCGCCGCCGACGGACACCGCGTCCGCCGTCAGGACGAGGGTGCACACGTCCTCGGCCTGGTCGACGAGCGCCCTGCGCAGGGCCGGGACGTCGAGGGGGATCCGGCGGCCCTCGGGCAGCCGGGTCAGGCGCCGGTAGTCGGGGAAGCCCTCGCCGAGGCCCTGGCCCGCGGCCTCGCGCCCCTGGGTCTCCAGCTCCACCCGGTCGTCGGCCACGGTGAGGCGGGCCGGGGCGTCGGCGTCGCCGTCGGTCAGCAGGGCGCGCATGGCGTCGACGAGCGGGGTGGGCACGGTGACCTGGACCCGTTCGCCGTCGTGGCCGGCGGTGGCGGTGCGGGCGACGGCCATGCGGTAGCGGTCGGTGGCCACGACGTGCAGGTCGCGCCCCTCGATGTCGAAGTGGACCCCGCCGAGCAGCGGGAGTTCGGGGTCGCTGCCGGCGGCGAAGCGGACGGCGTCGAGGGCGGCCGCGAGTGCGGCGGCGGGCACGGTCAGGCGGGCGGTGGTGGTCACGGAGTTCCCCTTGGGTGCGAGTAGCGCTCGTATCGTGGAGAACTCCGTGCGCGCCTCGGTGAGGCCGCGTTCGAGCCGGCGCAGATGGCCGTCCAGCAGGCTCGGCACCAGCCCGGTGTCCGCGCCGGACCAGCCCGCGAGGACGAGCCGGATGTCGGCCAGGGGCATCCCGGCCCGGCGCAGCCGGGCCAGGACGCGTGCCTCGTCGAGCTGCTCGGGCCCGTACCAGCGGTATCCGGTCGCGGGGTCGACCCGTGCGGGCATCAGGACGCCCGCACGGTCGTAGAACCGCAGGGCGCTCACGCCCAGGCCGCTGTCCCGCGCCATTTCGCCGATGCTGCGCATGGCGCGCACGTCGCGCGTGTCGCGCATGTCGTTCTCCACGCCCCTGACTGTGCGACCTCCACCAGGTCGAGGGTCAAGTCTGCGGGGAGCGGTGCGTCAGCGGGGTCGGCGGGGGCGGCGGGTCAGTGGCCCGCGGGAGCGCCGCCGACCGTCGGGGTCTTCGGCAGGCCGGTCTCCAGGGCGGTGCCGGTGCCCGCGAGGGAGCTGTCGGTGGCGTGGGCGGAGGTCTTGGCGGCGCCGGCGGCCACGCCGACGGCGGTCTTCGCGTCCTTGACGGCCCCGCTCGGGTTGTCGACGATCTCGCCGAGCCGTGCGGTGATCGGCGGGCCCTGCGGCGTCGTCTGGTCGGCGGCCTGGGCGAGCCCGGGGGTGAGGGCGATGGCGGCGCCGCCGGAGAGGACCAGGGCGGCGAGGGTGCGCTTCATGGCGTTCATGCCCCGCCCAACGACCCCGGCCGCCGCGGGTCACCCCGGCTCACCCCGGGGTCGCCGCGGCCGTTGACGTGCTCGTCCCGTCGGGCGCGGGGTCCGGTCAGTCGTTGACGACCAGCGACGGGGTCGCCTTGGTCAGGACGCGGCCGCGGAAGAAGGCGGGGCTGCGGCGTTCGGTGACCAGCATGACGATCAGGCCCAGGAGCAGCAGGCCCACGCCGATGACGAAGACGCTGCCGACGCCGAGGACCGTGGAGCCGGAACCGTAGGACGGGTTCCACATGTCGATGAGGGTCTTGCAGAAGACGGCGGCCAGGAGCAGCCCGCCGGCGACCGGGAAGACGCCCTTGAACAGCAGGTCGCGGGTGGAGCGGCGCAGCTCGCCGCGGAAGTACCAGGCGCAGGCGAAGGCCGTCAGGGAGTAGTAGAAGCAGATCATCAGGCCGAGCGCGAAGATCGTGTCGGTGAGGACGTTCTCGCTGATCAGCGTCATCACGGTGTAGAAGGTGCCGGTCGCCGCGCCCGCCATGACGGTCGCGCGGCCGGGGGTCTTGAACCTCGGGTGGACCTTCGCGTACGCGGGCGGCAGGGCCTCGTAGGTCGCCATGGCCAGCACCGTGCGGGCGACGGGGATGAAGGTCGTCTGGAGGGAGGCCGTCGCCGAGGCGAGGACCGCGATGAAGAGCAGGACGCCGAGGCCCGGGCCCATGACCGGGCCGGCCAGGGCGGCGAAGACGTTGCCGGAGGTCTCCGGGTTGCCGAGGCCGAGGCCCTTGTCGCCGGAGCCGACGGCCATCTGGGCGACGATGCCGGTGGCCAGGTAGGAGCCGACCAGGACGACCATCGCGATGAGCGAGGCGCGGCCGGGGGTCTTCGCGGAGCCGGTGGTCTCCTCGTTGGTGGCCAGGCAGGCGTCCCAGCCCCAGTACATGAAGATCGAGAGCGAGAGTCCGGCGGTGAAGGAGGCCATGGATTCGACCGCGAAGGGGTTCATCCACTGCCAGGAGAAGTCGAGCCCGGTGTCGAAGGTGCCGGCGGAGGCCTTCTGGAGGGCCATCGCGACGAAGACGGCGAGCACGACGAGCTGGAGGCCGACCAGGGTGTACTGGATGCCCTTGGTGGCGGTCATCCCGCGGTAGCTGATGGCGGTGGCGACCGCGATCAGGCTGAGGCAGGTGGCGATGTGGACGAGTTTGTTGTCGTCCAGGGCCGCGATGCCCGGGTCGCCGGTGATCTCGCCCGCGAGGAGCCAGAAGTAGGAGGTGGCGACGCCGGCCAGGTTGGAGAGGACGATGATCGTGGCGATCACCAGGCCCCAGCCGCACATCCAGCCGACGCGGGGCCCGAAGGCCTTGACGGTCCAGGTGAAGGAGGTGCCGCAGTCGGGCATCGCCTTGTTCAGCTCGCGGTAGGCGAAGGCGACGAGCAGCATCGGCAGGAACCCGGCCAGGAACACGGCGGGCATCTGGACGCCGACCTCACCGGCGGTGGAGCCGAGGGTGGAGGTCAGGCAGTAGACGGGGGCGACGGTGGAGATGCCGATGACGGCGCTGCCCAGGAGGCCGACGGAGCCCTTGCCGAGGCCCTTGCCGCGCACGCCGTCGTCCGGGCCCGCCGTGCCGGCGGCGCCGCTTACCGTGTCTGCGACCCGAGGCCGAGCGTCCAGCTGTGTCATGTGAAGGGACGTTAGACGGTGCGGTTTCCACATCCGGAGGACATAAGTCCGATTCAAAGGTCCCGGAATTCCCTTTGAATCTTGAGGTCAATAGACCGACAGATCACTTAATGAAAGGTTCACAGTCCCGCCGATCATCGTTTCGGCGGGACCGGATGTCACCTTTCGGCATGCGGAAACCGCAGCCATGTCCGATATGCCGGACTCTAAACTTTCCCGATCACATTTTGGTCAAGCGTGCCTCACGTCCACACGATGGACTGGATCTCGCTGTAGGCGTGCAGCGCGTACGAGCCCACGTCCCGCCCGACCCCGCTCCGCTTGAAGCCGCCGAACGGCGCCTCCATGTTGCGGCCGATCGTGTTCACGCCGACCCCGCCCGCACGCATCCGCCGCGCCACCCGGAAGGCCCGCGCCGCGTCCCCGGACCACACGTAGTGCAGCAGCCCGAAGTCGCTGTCATTGGCCAGCGCGATCCCCTCCTCCTCGTCGTCGAAGGGGACCACCACGACCACCGGGCCGAAGATCTCCTCCCGGACCACCCGCATGTCGTTCGTGCAGTCCACGAGCAGCGTCGGGGCGACGTAGAAGCCCTTGCCGTGCGGCCCCACCACCGGGCGCTCGCCGCCGTGCGCGACCCGCGCCCCTTCCTTGCGGCCCCACTCGACGTACGACTCCACCCGGTCCCGGTGCGCCGCGGAGATCACCGGGCCGACCACCGTGCCGCGCTCGCCCGGGTCGCCGACCTTCATGAAACCCAGGTAGCCGATCAGCTTCTCGACGAGCTGGTCGTGGATCCCGCGCTGGGCGATCACCCGGGTCGGGGCCGTGCAGATCTGGCCGCTGTAGAAGGAGAAGGTCGTCCCGATCCCCCGCACCGCCGCGTCGAGGTCCGCGTCGTCGAAGACGACCGCAGCGCCCTTGCCGCCCAGCTCCATCAGCTGCCGCTTCATGGTCCGGCCGCAGACCTCCGCGATCTTCTGCCCGACGCCCGTCGACCCGGTGAAGGACACCATGTCCACGTCCGGCGCGTCCACGGCCGCCTCGCCGACCTCCACCGAGGCGCCGTTGACCACGTTCACCACCCCGGGCGGCGCACCGGCCTCCTGGAGCGCCGCCGCCATCTTGAACACCGACAGCGGGTCCTGCGGAGCGGGCTTGACCACGACCGTGTTGCCCATGGCCAGCGCGGGGGCCACCTTGCCCGCCGGGTTGGCCCACGGGTTGTTGTAGGAGGTGATGCAGGTGACCACCCCGACCGGCTGGCGGATCTCCAGTGCGCCCAGGACGCTGGCCGCGCCCATCGGACCGGCCTCGGTGACCTGCGGCGGCAGACCCCGCTCGACCGGTTCCAGGGCGCCCCGCGCGTACCGCCGGAAGCGGGCCACCCCGACCCCGACCTGCATGCCGCGGGCGATGCCGGTGGGGGCCCCGGTCTCCGCCTGGGCGAGGCGCGCCCACGGCTCGTACTCCCGCTGCATGATGTCCGCGGCCCGGTCCAGGATCGCGGCCCGCTCCTGCGGCTTCGTGCGCGACCAGCTCGCGAAGGCGCTCCGGGCCGCGGCGGCGGCCTCGTGGACCTGCTGCCGCGAGGCCTCGGGGGCCAGGCCGACCACCGACTCGTCCGCCGGGTTGATCACCTCGTAGTGGCCGCCCGCGGGCTCCACCCATTCGCCGTTGATCAGCAACTGCTGCGGCCGGTCCCCCGGACCTGCCGGACCCGTAGCGCTCAACGCGTGCTCACCGTCCTCGTGTCCCGGCCCGACCGGAGCACGATCCCCGGCACGGCCCCCGTCACTTCGTCGTCGCGGATCGTCTCCACCCCGTTGACCCGGACGGACACGACGCCGATCGCCCGCGAGTCCAGCCGCGGGCTGTCCCCCGGCAGGTCGTGCACCAGCGTGGCGGGCCCCGCCTCGATCCGCTCCGGGTCGAAGAGGACCAGGTCCGCGTGCCAGCCCTCGGCGATCCGGCCCCGCTCGCGCAGCCCGAACAGCTGGGCCGGGTCGTCCGTCAGCATCCGTACCGCCTGCTCCAGCGGCACCAGCTTGCGCCCGCGCAGGCAGTCCCCGAGGAAGCGGGTCGTGTACGGCGCCCCGCACATCCGGTCCAGGTGCGCGCCCGCGTCCGAGCCGCCCAGCATCACGTCCTCGTGCTGCCAGGTCTCCCGGCGCAGCGCCCAGCTCGCCGGATCGTTGTCGGTGGGCATCGGCCACAGCACGGTGCGCAGGTCGTCGGCCGCGCAGATCTCCACCAGGCAGTGGAAGGGGTCCTGGCCGCGCTCGGCCGCGATGTCGTTGACCACGCGACCCGAGAGGCCGGCGTTCTCCTCGCTGTAGGTGTCCCCGATGACGTAGCGCCCGAAGTCCGCGAGGCGCCGGAAGACCCCGGCCTCCTTGCTGGCGGCGCGGCGCAGCATCTCGGCCCGTACGTCCGCGTCGCGCAGCTTCGCGATCCGCTCGGGCACGGGCAGGCCGAGGACCTCGCCCCAGCCGGGGATCAGGTTGAGCGCGCAGAAGGTGCCGAGCGACATGTTCATCGGGGTCAGGATCGGCATGGTGAGCGCGACGATCCGGCCGCCGGCCTTGCGGGCCCGCTCGCTCGGGAGGAGCTGGCGCGGTACGCGCTCGGGGACCGCGGCGTCGATGGTCAGCACGTTCCAGTTCAGCGGCCGCCCGGCGGCGGCGCTCATCTCGACGAAGAGGTCGATCTCCTCGTCCGCGAACTGGTCCAGGCAGCCCGCGACGATGGCTTCGAGCTGGGTGCCCTCGTGTTCGGCCACCGCGCGGGAGAGGGCGAGGAGTTCCTCGGGCCGGGCGTGCCGGGAGGCGACGGGGGCGCCCGCGCCGTCGGAGTGGGTGGCGGACTGGGTGGTCGACAGGCCCCAGGCGCCCGCGTCCATCGCGTCGTGGAAGAGGTCCAGCATCTGCCGCATCTGCTCGGGCGTGGGCTGGCCGCCCACCGCGTCCTCGCCCATGACGTGGCGGCGCAGTGCGCAGTGGCCGACCATGAAGCCGGCATTGACGGCGATCCGGCCGTCGAGGGCGTCGAGGTACTCGCCGAAGCTGGACCAGCTCCAGTCGACGCCCTCCTCCAGGGCTTTGAGGGCCATGCCCTCGACCTTGCTCATCATCCGGCGCGTGTAGTCGGCGTCCTCGGGGCGGTCCGGGTGCAGGGGGGCCAGGGTGAAGCCGCAGTTGCCGCCGGCGACGGTGGTGACGCCGTGGTTCATGGAGGGGGTCGCGTACGGGTCCCAGAAGAGCTGGGCGTCGTAGTGCGTGTGCGGGTCGATGAAGCCGGGGGTCAGGACGAGGCCGTGGGCGTCCTCGCGGGTCCGGGCCTCCTCGGTGACGGTGCCGGGCTCGCCGATGACCGCGATCCGGCCGTCGCGTATCCCGACGTCCGCCACGCGGGCGGGGGCGCCGGTCCCGTCCACGACGGTGGCGCCCTTGATCAGGTGGTCGAGCATGACGTCCCTTCTGGCGGTGCGGTGGTTGCGTGCGCGGGGCGCGTTTGCCTCCGGCGGCGGGGGGGGGGGGGGGGGGGGGGGGGGGGGGGGAAAAGAGGAGAGGGGGGGGGGGAAAAGGTGGGGGGGGTGGGGGCGCCAA
>NZ_JBVHUE010000076.1:0-7018 GCF_055565515.1 Streptomyces sp. NPDC028419
GTACGCGGGCTTCCGCCCGGCACGGCGAGAGCACGCACCAGACGCCGCGGGGCCGCCCTTCGGGCGACGACGGCACTTTGACGACAGGACCTAGAAGAACACCGACCGCCGCTGCACCAGCAGCTTGTACAGCGTGTGCTGGATCTGCTCCCGCACCTGGTCCGTCAGGTTGAACATCAGCATCGGATCCTCCGCCGCCTCCGGCGGATACCCGTCCGTGGGGATCGGCTCACCGAACTGGATCGTCCACTTCGTCGGCAACGGCACCGCACCCAGCGGCCCCAGCCACGGGAAGGTCGGGGTGATCGGGAAGTACGGGATCCCGAGCAGCCGCGCCAGCGTCTTGGCGTTGCCGATCATCGGGTAGATCTCCTCCGCCCCCACGATCGAGCACGGCACGATCGGCGTCCCCGCCCGCAGCGCCGTCGACACGAAGCCCCCGCGCCCGAACCGTTGGAGCTTGTAGCGGTCCTCGAAGGGTTTCCCTATCCCCTTGAAGCCCTCGGGCATCACCCCGACCAGCTCCCCGGCCTCCAGCAGCCGCTGCGCGTCCTCCGCGCACGCCAGGGTGTGCCCGGCCTTGCGCGCCAGCTCGTTGACCACCGGCAGCATGAACACCAGGTCCGCCGCGAGCAGTCGCAGGTGCCGCTGCGCCGGGTGGTGGTCGTGCACCGCGACCTGCATCATCAGGCCGTCCAACGGCAGCGTCCCGGAGTGGTTGGCCACGATCAGCGCGCCACCCTCCTTCGGGATGTTCTCGATGCCCTTGACCTCGACCCGGAAGTACTTGTCGAACACCGGCCGCAGCACCGACATCAGGACCTGGTCGGTCAGTTCCTTGTCGTACCCGAAGTCGTCGACCTCGTAGTCACCGGTGACCCGGCGCCGCAGGAAGGCCAGCCCGCCCGCGAGCCGGCGCTCCCACCCGCTCGGGACGGCCGGCGCGGGCACGGCGGACACCGCGCCCGACCCCGCGTCCTGATCGGCCGCCACGGACCCGGCGGCCACGACCGGCCCCGCCCCGGCATCGGGTGCGGTGACCGCCCGGACCCGCCGGGCCCGCCGCCGCGGACGGTCCTCGTCGAACGGAATGACCTTGGCGTCCGCCACTATCGCTGCGCTCCCTCTTCGGCCGCGGATCCGGCTCCGGACCCGGTTCCTGCCACGGCGACATCCACCTTCAGCGCGCCCGCCACCCGGTCCACGGCCCGCGCCGCCCGCTCGGGCGGCAGCAGTCCGTTCCCCCGGCTCCGCGCGAAGTCCGCGAAGGTCTCGGCGGTCGTGTACATCGGCTTGAATCCCAGCACCTCGCGCATCTGCGAGGTCTCCACGACCCGCCCGTGCGTCAGCAGCCTGGTCTGTTCCGGGGAGAAGTCGGTGACCCCGACCGCCTTCAGCGCGGAGCCCACCCACGTGAGCGCGGGCAGCGGCAGCGCGATCGTGGGCCGGCCCAGCCTCCGCGAGCACTGGGACAGCAGCAGGACGCCGTCCCCCGCGATGTTGAAGGTCCCGCTGTTCAGGGTGCCGCGCCGGGGCTCCCCCGCCGCCAGCCGCAGCACGTCGAGCACGTCGTCCTCGTGGACGAACTGGAGCCTCGGGTCGTAGCCCAGCACGGTCGGCATGACCGGCATCGAGAAGTACTCGGCGAGCGCCGAATCCGCGAAGGGCCCCAGGATGTTGGCGAAGCGCAGCACGCACACGGCCACATCGGGCCGCCGGCGCGCGAAGCCGCGCACGTAGCCCTCGACCTCGACCGCGTCCTTCGCGAAGCCCAGGGCGGGCAGGGACTTGGGCTGGGTGGTCTCGCTGAAGACGGCCGGGTCCCGCGGCGCCGCCCCGTACACGCTCGTACTGGACTTCACGACCAGGCGCCGCACCGTAGGGGACTTCTGGCAGGCCCCGAGGAGCTGCATCGTCCCGATGACGTTCGTTTCCTTCACGGCGCTCCCCGCGCCGCCCGCGCCCACGCCACCGCCGCCGGTGACCGCGAGGTGCACCACGGTGTCCACGGCGTACTCGGCCAGCACCCTGGCGATCGCCGACTGCCGGATGTCCGTCCGGACGAACTCGGCCGATCCCAGCCGGTGCGGCGGGGTGTTCGCATCCACCGCGATCACCCGCTCGACTTCCGGGTCGCGCTGGATCCGGCGTACGAATCGGCCCCCCAGCTGCCGGGCTGCCCCGGTCACGAGCACGACCTTCCCCACTGCTCAGCGCCTCCCTCGTCGTACCCCGGCTGCACCACAGCCCCCCCACCAGGATGGTGGAGGGGCTGCGGAAAACACGTACAGCTGCCGTTTACTTCTTGTTACGACGCTGCACGCGGGTGCGCTTGAGCAGCTTGCGGTGCTTCTTCTTGGCCATCCGCTTGCGCCGCTTCTTAATGACAGAGCCCACGACTACCCTCGCTCACTTCTCGGAACATCCCCGCGCTAGCGGGGATCGGTGCGGGGCGTCTGGGCCCACACGACCTACGTCGGCCTAGCCTACCCGCCAGATCTCTGAGCCCGTAATCCGAGGGTGTCCGAGGGTGTCCGGGGAGATCAGTCTCAGGCCGACTCCACCCCCACATAGGACTCTCGGAGGTACTCGTGGACCGCGTTCTCGGGGACCCGGAAGGACCGGCCCACCCGGATCGCGGGCAGATGACCGTTGTGCACCAGCCGGTACACGGTCATCTTCGACACTCGCATCACCGAGGCGACCTCCGCCACGGTCAGGAACTGAACCTCACTGAGAGGCCTCTCGCCAGCAGCCATGACACACCTTTGACCTTCCGCGCATGACGGGCACCGGCTTCCCCTCCGGTTACGCCCCGTCGTCGCACGCTCACTCCCCAGAGTAGGGGCGGGTGATACGAGTGGGGAAGAGGAGCTACAGGCACCAGTCCCGGCCACACCTCAGCCCGCGAGCCCCGCGCGCCCCAGCACGTACCGCGTGAGCGGACGGTAGTAGTCCGAGCGCACCGCGTCATCAAGTGGAACCACCGCGCACACGCTCCCCTCGGCTTCCCCGACGAACGGCGCGGGGTCGTCCGTATCCGCCAGCCCGATCGCCTCGAAGCCCAGCTGACCTGCCCCGCAGACCCAACCGTGGTCCCCCACCACCAGTTCCGGAAGCGGCCCCCCGGCCTCCGCCAGGGCGCCCAGCGCGATCCGAACCGGCAGCGGCGAATGACTGTGTGCGCCGGTGGCGCCCCCCACCGGACGCGCGCCCGGCTCCCGTACCAGCGCGACCCCCCGTACGTACTCAAGGCGGTGCGTGCGTACGCCGAAGCGGGTGGGAATGTCCACGGGCACCCCCTGCGCCGGGGTGAGGACAACACATCCCACCGCCGACAGGGCACAGGCCAAGGTGGCGTAGAAGCCCAGGAGCCGGTGCGGATGGCCGGTGCCGAACAGCACGGGGGCCCGGGTCAGCGCCGCCTCCCGCAACCGCCCCGCGAAGACCTCCAGCCCGGCCAGCGTCCGCTCGGGATCGATCACGTCCGGGCCGCTGACGTGCCCGGGATCCGCCGAGACCCCGCACCGGTCCGCCATCAACCGCAGCAGATCGGGCTGCGCCCACCCCCCGCGCGGGTCCAGCCCGAGCAGCGCCCGCGGATCGCGGGCCGCGAACAGCCGGTAGCTGCGCAGGCTCTCCTCACGCGAGGTGGCGACGGGCCCGGCCAACCGGGCGGCCAGCAGGTGCGCACGCAGGGCGCCGGTGCTCAACACCCCTCCGATGCTGCCGCACCCGATCCGACGGATCCTCAATTCCGGGAAAGCCCCCCACAGTTGGCCTAATGTCGCGCTTGCGCGGACACCCCCGCGAGCGCTCGGTCAGGTCAGGGTCCGGATCAGGTCAGCATCCCGCGCAGCGGGAAGACCGCCCGCCGCGTCGCCAGCACCGCCTGGTCGATCCGGTCCGCCGGGTCGTAACCCGACTCCCACTCCCGCCACTCGGGCGTGCGCCCGTCCGTCATCCGGGCCGGGGCCAACTGCCGCGTACGCGCGTACACCTCGTCGCGCCACGACGCCGGGACGGCCGACTCCGGGTCGAGCGGCCGGTGCGCGGCGATCGCGACCAGGTGCGTCCAGGAGCGCGGTACGACGTCCACGATCGCGTAGCCACCGCCGCCGAGGGAGAGCCACCGCCCGCCCGCGTGGGCGTGGGCCAGCTCGTGGCAGGCCTCCTGCACCGCCCGCTGGGCGTCCAGCGACACCGCCAGGTGGGCCAGCGGGTCCTCGAAGTGCGTGTCGGCGCCGTGCTGGGTCACCAGCACCTGCGGCCGGAAGTCCGCGAGCAGCTCGGGCACCACGGCGTGGAAGGCCCGCAGCCACCCCTCGTCCCCGGTCCCGGCCGGCAGCGCGATGTTCACGGCCGAGCCCTCGGCGGCGGGCCCGCCGGTCTCCTCGGGCCAGCCGGTCTGCGGGAACAGGGTCCGCGGATGCTCGTGGAGGGAGACCGTGAGCACCCGCGGGTCGTCCCAGAAGGCCGCCTGCACGCCGTCCCCGTGGTGCACGTCCACGTCCACGTAGGCGACCCGCTCGGCCCCCAGCTCCAGCAGCCGCGCGATCGCGAGGGCGGCGTCGTTGTAGACGCAGAAGCCGGCCGCCCCGCCCGGCATCGCGTGGTGCAGCCCGCCCGCGAAGTTCACGGCGTGCGCCGCCTCCCCGCGCCAGATCGCCTCCGCCGCCGCCACCGACTGCCCGGCGATCAGCGCCGAGGCCTGGTGCATCCCGTGGAAGGCAGGATCGTCCATGGTGCCCAGCCCGTACGAACCGTCGGCGACCCCGGGGTCGGCGGACACCTCCCGCACCGCGGCGACGTAGTCCTCGCGGTGGACCAGCCGCAGCGTGGAGTCACCGGCCGCCTTGCCGGCGCGCACCTCGACCTCCCGGTCGAGCCCGAAGGCCCGCACCAGGCCCATGGTCAGCGCCAGGCGCACCGGATCCATCGGATGGCTGGGCCCGAAGTCATACTTCGTTACCGCCTCGTCCCACATCAACAGCCCTGTCACCGACTCGCCGCTCATGCCCGCCACCGTATCGGGCGCCCTCGGCGGCGAACGACCGGGCATAGAGGAGTGTGACGAGGACCAACGCCATCGGGACCAGCATGGCCCCCCGGTAGCTCCACGCGTCGCCGAGCGCGCCCACCAGCGGGGCCCCGACCAGGAACCCGACGTAGTTGAAGATGTTGAGCCGCGCGATGGCCGTGTCGGAGGCGGTGGGGAAGAGCCGGCCCGCCGCGGCGAAGGTCTGCGGCACGATCACGCAGAGCCCGACCCCGAGCAGCGTGAAGCCGAGCATCCCGATCCACGCCCCGGGCGCGCCGGCCACCACGGCGAAACCGCTCGCGGCGATGACCGTCCCGGCGCGCACGACGGCCACCGCGCCGAAGCGCCGCACCCCGAGGTCGCCGACGGCCCGCCCGATCAGGGTCATCACCATGTAGACGTTGTAGGGGACGGTGGAGAGCTGCTCGGAGCTGCCGAGGACGTCCTTGAGGTACTTGGCACCCCAGTTGGAGACGGTCGAGTCCCCGATGTAGGCGCAGGCCATCACCAGGCAGAGCGGCAACAGCAGCTTGAAGCCGCCGCCGCCCAACCCCTTCGCGGCCGCGGATCCGCCGGCGCCCGGTCCGCCCCCGTCGGCCGCGCGCTGGTCGACGTAGTACCGGCTGCCCACGAAAGCGAGCGGCAGCAGGACCACCACGGCCGGCAGGTAGCTGGTGAAGAGGGACAGCTGCCAGTGCGCGCCCGCCCACGCGGCGGACGCGCCGACGATCCCGCCGAGGCTGTACGAGGCGTGGAAGCCCAGCATGATGCTGCGGCCGTAGGTCTGCTGGAGACTGACCCCGAGCATGTTCATCGAGGCGTCCAGCGCGCCCACCGCCAGCCCGAACGCGCCGAGCGCCACGGCGACGTGCCACATCCGCGTCCCGGCCCCGGCGCCGAGGAGCGCGAGCAGGACGAGCGGCTGCGCCCAGCGCAGTACGGTGCTGGGCGCGACCCGCTTCACCAGGTGCTCGGTCCCCACGCTCGCCACCCCGGCGAGGACGGGGACGGCGGCGAGGAAGGCGGGCAGGAGGCCGTCGGATATCCCGTACTGGCTTTGGATCGCGGGGATCCGGGTCACCAGCAGGGCGAAGGTCACGCCCTGCACGAAGAAGCTGAAGCCCAGGGACCCTCGTCCACGGCGCAGCCGCACGTCTGCTGTCATGGCGGCTCAGCGTAGGCGCGGGTGCTACCCGTGGGTAGAGCGATCACATATCGAGTTGGAGAAGCCCCGGGAGTTCCTTCATCTCACCGAACAGGGCGGTGGCGCCCGCGAGCCGTTCGGCCGGGGTCATCGCGGTGAAGCCGAAGACGTCCATCCCGGCGGCCCGGGCCGCCCGCACCCCGAGCGGGCTGTCCTCGACGACGACGCAGCGCGCGGGCTCGACGCCCATCCGCGCGGCGGCGTGCAGGAACAGGTCCGGGGCGGGCTTGCCCTTGCCGACGTCCTCGGAGCTGAAGATCCACTCTTCTTCGAACCACTCGTCGAGTCCGGTGGTGCGGTGTCCGACCCGGATCCGCTCGTGGCTCCCGGAGGAGGCGAGGCAGTAGGGGATCCCGCGCGCGGTCAGCTCCTCCAGGACCTCCACGGCGCCCGCGACGGGCCGCAGTTCCCGCGCGAAGGCGGCGAACACCCGGGCGTGCAGGGTGTCGTCGAAGTCCTCGGGCAGCCGCTCGCCGGTCCGCTCCAGGATCGTGTCGTGCACCCGGTGCACCGCGGCGCCCATGTAGTCGCGCAGGGACTCCTCGTAGGAGGTGGGGTGCCCCAGCTCGGTCAGGTACCCGGACAGGATCGTGTTGGAGAGCGGCTCGCTGTCCACCAGCACGCCGTCGTTGTCGAAGATGACGAGGTCGTAGCTCATGCACCCGACCCTACGTATTTCTGGTCCGGAACGCAGAAAAGCCCCGCACCATAAGGTGCGGGGCTTTCCCACAATGATTGTTCGGCGGCGTCCTACTCTCCCACAGGGTCCCCCC
>NZ_JBVHUE010000077.1:0-5937 GCF_055565515.1 Streptomyces sp. NPDC028419
CGTCGGGGTTGGCTTGGGCGAGTGCGCGGTGGATGGTGGCGGCTTCTTCGGCTGGGGCGAGTGCTTCGTCGCGCCGTCCGACTTCACCGAGCCGGACGGCGAGGTTGGTGAGGGAGTTGGCGAGGTTGGGTAGGTAGGCGCCGGGGTTGGCTTGGGCGAGCGTGCGGTAGATGGTGGCGGCTTCTTCGGCTGGGGCGAGTGCTTCGGCGCTCCGTCCGACTTCACCAAGCTGGATGGCGAGGTTGTTGAGCGACATCGCCAAGTCGGGGAGGTGGGCGTCGGGGTTGGCTTGGGCGAGCGTGCGGTGGATGGTGGCGGCTTCTTCGGCTGGGGCGAGTGCTTCGGCGCTCCGTCCGACTTCACCGAGCCGATTGGCGAGGTTGGTGAGGGAGTTGGCGAGGTTGGGAAGGTAGGCGTCGGGGTTGGCTTGGGCGAGTGCGCGGTGGATGGTGGCGGCTTCTTCTGCCGGGGTGAGTGCCTCGTCGCGCCGTCCGACATCACTGAGTTGGACGGCGAGGTTGTTGAGCGACATCGCCAAGTCGGGTAGGTGGGCGTCGGGGTTGGCTTGGGCGAGTGCGCGGTAGACGGTGGCGGCTTCTTCGGCTGGGGCGAGTGCTTCGTCGCGCCGTCCGATTTCTCCGAGTTGGATGGCGAGGTTGTTGAGGGAGCTGGCGAGGTTCGGTAGGTAGGCGTCGGGGTTGGCTTGGGCGAGTGCGCGACGGATGGTGGCGGCTTCTTCGGCTGGGGCGAGTGCTTCGTCGCGTCGCCCGATTTCTCCGAGTTGGAAAGCGAGGTTGTTGAGGGAGCTGGCGAGGTTGGGGAGGTGGGCGTCGGGGTTGGCTTGGGCGAGTGCGCGGTGGATGGTGGCGGCTTCTTCGGCTGGGGCGAGTGCTTCGTCGCGTCGCCCGATTTCCGCGAGCCGGTTGGCGAGGTTGTTGAGGGAGCTGGCGAGGTTGGGGAGGTGGGCGTCGGGGTTGGCTTGGGCGAGTGCGCGGTGGATGGTGGCGGCTTCTTCGGCTGGGGCGAGTGCTTCGTCGCGTCGCCCGATTTCCGCGAGCCGGCTGGCGAGGTTGCTCAGGGAGCCGGCGAGGTTGGAGAGGTAGGCGCCGGGGTTGGCTTGGGCGAGTGCGCGGTAGACGGTGGCGGCTTCTTCGGCTGGGGCGAGTGCTTCGTCGCGCCGTCCGATTTCCGCGAGCCGGCTGGCGAGGTTGCTCAGGGAGCCGGCGAGGTTGGAGAGGTAGGCGTCGGGGTTGGCTTGGGCGAGTGCGCGGTGGATGGTGGCGGCTTCTTCGGCTGGGGCGACCGCCTCCCCACGTCGCCCGATTTCCGCGAGCCGGCTGGCGAGGTTGTTGAGGGAGCTGGCGAGGTTGGGGAGGTGGGCGTCGGGGTTGGCTTGGGCCAGTGCGCGACGGAGCTGGACGGCTTCTTCGGCTGGGGCGACCGCCTCCCCACGCCGTCCGATTTCCGCGAGCCGGCTGGCGAGGTTGTTGAGCGACATCGCCAAGTCGGGGAGGTGGGCGTCGGGGTTGGCTTGGGCGAGCGTGCGGTAGATGGTGGCGGCTTCTTCGGCTGGGGCGAGTGCCTCGCCACGTCGTCCGATCGCCCCGAGTTGGACGGCGAGGTTGTACAGCGACATCGCCAGGTAGGGGAGGTAGGCGTCGGGGTTGACCGCGACAAGTTGCCGCAACGCCGTGACCCCGGGGCCGCCGGCGGCGAGGGCGTGGTCGGGCAGATGGTGCCGCAGGTAGGGGTTCGCCAGGTCCGGAAGGGTGCCCCCGGCGGTCTGTTCCAGTGTCAGGTCCACGAACGAGCGGAGGATGGACAGCGCGGGCGGGTGGCCGCCCCCGGTGGGGGTGGAGGGCCCTTTCCGGAGGTGGGTGATGAGCTCGCGGTGGTACAGCCGGTAGACGGCCTGGTGGCCGTCGCTGTCCTCGACGATGTACCGGCCGTAGTGGGCCAGGAGCCAGTCGATGTCCGCAGGCCCGTACTCCGTGCCGTGCCGGCTGACGGCCCGGGCGGCGGTCTGCCAGACGCCGTGGGCGGGCATGCCGTTGCCCGCGGCCCAGGCGAGCGCGGCGAGGAGGTCGTCCCCGGCGTGCGGCAGGTCATGGCCGTCGCGTTGCAGGGCGGTGCCGGTGGCCAGGTCGCGGGTCAGGGCCTCGGAGATGGTGGCCGGGATCTGCTCGCGCCACGGCCGGCCGGGGGAGGCGGCCAGGTCGCGTGCGAGTGCGGACGCGACGATCCGGGCGAACAGGAACCCGCCTCGGCTGCCGGCGGCCCGTTCGGCCAGGACCGGGGCCACCTCCCGCGTCATCTCGCCGGACAGCCCGTCGGCCAGCAGGCGTTTGTGGACGTAGTCGGCGATGTCGGCGGTGGTGTCGGGCTGCTTGTCGAGGTCGAGGACCTTCACGGCGGCGCCCACCGTGCGGGTCAGCGCTGCTTCCAGGGTTTCGCCGGGTTCGAGGTGGGGTCGGAACGGCCGGTCCCGCGAGGCCAGCAGTACGGTGCACAACCGGCTCAGAGGGACCAGCAGTTGATCGGCGATGGGCCCGGACTGGCCGGGTGTGGCCTCGTCCAGGCCGTCCAGCACCAGTACGTGGCGGCGTGCGCCCGTGGCTTCGAGTCCTTCCAGGTCGGCGATCAGACCGGCGGGCGTCTTCGGCTCGGGCAGGCCGAGCTTGTCGGCGAGCGCCGCGGCCACGTCCTGTACGCCCATGCCCCGCAGGTGCAGGGCGGCGTCCACGCTGCCCTCACCCGGGTCCGGGTCACCCTTCGACAGGGGGGCGTGCTCCATGACGGCGGCGCGTTCCTCCGGGTGGGACAGCGCCGCGATGCGGCCCGCGACGGCTGACTTTCCGGCCCCGGCGCTGCCGGTCAACAGCAGCATCCCCGCGGCGCCTTCGGCGAGCCAGGCGGTGATCTGCTCCAAGGCGCGGCGCCGCCCGGTGAAGAACCAGCCCTCCTCGGTGGGGTCGATCCCCCGGGCGGCGAGCACCAGGTGTGCCACCAGCGCCTCACCGGCGCGGGGGCGCCACAGCGGGTTGTGAAAGATCGGCTTGGGCCGGCCGGTGGACGCCCAGACGGGGACCTGCCCGCTGTCGCGACACTCCTCCATGGCGGCCTGGGCCAGGGTGTCCCCGGTGATGCCCTCGTTGCGCACGCTCCACTCGTGCCGGTACCGGCCCGGCCGCAGCTCGGCTCCGCTGCCGCCGCTGGTTCCGCTGGGGCCGTCGCGCAGCAGTCGTAGCACGGTCTCCAGGAGCAGCCCCCGGCCCCCCGCCGCCTTCTCGTGGGCCTGGCAGGCGGCGAGCACGCCGAGCCAGGAGGTGCGGGGTTCGGGCAGGGTGCGGTTGCTCCAGGCGCTCAGCGCGTGATCGACGGCACCGAGGGCGCCGGCGCCGGAGTGGCAGGTGTCGAGGAGGATCAGGATCTGGTCCGCGCTGCTGAACAGGACCTGACCGGCGAGGCGTTCGGGATCGTAGAAGAGGTCCTGGGTTGCGAGCTCCTCCTTCGCGGTGGTGTGGGTGACGAGCTGGAGGTTGCTCTTGTCGTCGATCTCCGCGTGTCCGGACCAGGCGACGACGGCCGGGCCGTGGTTCCCGTCGGCGCGCCAGCGCTTGCGCCACTCGTTCAGAGCATCGACGAGGCCGCCCTGTCCGAGGTTCTTCAGGACGGTCGGCCGGTATCCGAACGGCGCGAGGGCGCGGGCGAGTTCGTCCACCTGCTCGATGGCGCCGGGCAGCGGACGGAAGGCCGGATCCTCGTAGCGGTCGTACACGGTCGCCAGGAAGGTGCCCGGGACGGATGGGGCGCCGGATGCGGCGCCGGCCGCGTCGGCGTGCTCGCTGCGGTTCATGCGTCGCCTCCGATGAGGGTCAGTGCGGTCACCGCGGTGTCCTCGTGGTCGCGCGAGGCGTGGACGGCGACCCGGTACGCTCCCGGCTCGAGGCGGGGGAACGCCCCCGCGTAGCGGCCCCCGCCGAGGTTGCTCAGCGTGCATTGCTCGCGGACGCCCTCACCGGTCACGGTGGCCCGGACGGAGAGCTCGTGCGCCCCGTCGCGCTCGGTGGCGACCTCGACCCGCACCGGCAGCGGCTCGCCCGTCGCCAGGTAGTCCGGGGCCCGTACGCTCAGCGGATAGCCGGCCACTGCGCCGCGATAGACGCGGGGCGCGGGGGCGAGCCAGTCGAACAGGTCCTCCAGGACGCCGGGGTGGCCCTTGATCGCACCGTGCGTGGCGAAGGAGGCCCGCACGGTCGGGTCGTCCAGGGGCAGTTCGGCGGGGTGGGCGGCGAACCGCGGCACCCGCCCGTCCCCGCCCTCGTCGTGGCCCTCGATGGTCTCGATCAGCCGCAGGCGTTCGCCTTCGACTGCGGCCGTCGTGGGGGTGGGCTGCCGTACGCCGACCACCGGCAGGCACAGCCGATCCGATCCACCCCGCCGGACGCGTAAGAGGGCCGCCGCACGGATCTCCTCGTGGAACCGCCCGGCGTCTTCGAGGAGCAGCGGATCCACGCCGTCCAGACCGCCGGCGATCTCCCTCGGATACCGCAGCCCGTCCGGGCTCTCCAGGCAGGCGTAGTCGGGAGTGAGCTGGTGGGTGGACGGGAGGCTGCGGCCGAAACCGCTCAGGTCCACCCCCAGCCGCTCACCGCCGATCCGGTGCCCGTTGACCAGCGACTCCAGCGCCCCGATCGACCCCCGGTGCGGGGTCCCCAGCGTGATCAGTTGCCGGGTGACCTCGGCACCGCCCGCGCACTCCACGTAGTACCGGCCCACCAGCCCGCCCATGGAGTGGCACACCAGCCGCACCCGGGCGTCCGCGCGGTGCGGCGCGGACGCCTGCCACCGCCCCAGGGCCTCCTCCACCCGGGCGGCCAGCAGCCGGGCGTTGTAGCGGCACGACAGCCGCCAGTCGTAGGCGAACTCGACCAGGTTCACCGGCGTGTCCGCCCGCCCGCCCGGCAGCGCACGGCGCAGGGTGAACGTGCGTTCCAGCCAGCCGAGCAGGCCGCTGTAGCCGTCGACCAGCGGCCACACTCCGGGCAGCGCGTGCAGGGACGGGACGAGCCCGACCGGCACGACACCGTCCCCGGGATGCTCGTCACCGAGGTCCTTCGGAAGCCGTAGGTCCTTCACGGAGCCGGCGAAGGTCCTGATGCCCTGCCAGAGCGCACCGGCCGAGGCGCCCCACACCTCCCGGCCGTCCACCGCCAGGCGGCTGCCCAAGATGCCCGGGACCACCACCACCAGGTCCTCGATCGGCTCGCGTCGCACCGTACCCACCCCCGTGCTCATCAGTACCCCGACCCCGCCGGGGTCCTCACGGCTGCGCCCCGGACCGCCGGCGACTCTCCGCGTGATAACTACCAGACGCGCGGACACCGTGACCCTTCAATGGGACAAGTCGACTCCTCGGTTGGGGTCGAGGCCGTGCCTCGGGTCGGCGGGGCGTAAGGCAGCGGAGCCCGGAGGCCCCGCAGGCGTTAGAGCGGCGAAATGTCCACTTCTCCTAGGTTCGTGGTGTCAGTCGGACAGCCCGACGGACAGCCACTCCAAGGAGCTCCACATGAAGATCAGCAAGCGCGTCGTCGCCACCTCCGCCGCGGTCCTGCTCGGCACCCTCGCCTTCGGCGGAGCCGCCCACGCCGCGGACGGTCACGGCGGCGCCCAGGGCGAGGACGCGCACCGGCAGCGGACGGTCCACGCCGCTCCGGGGACCGAGCACGTCCCCGCGCAGAAGGTGCGGCCCGCCTCGAAGGACAACCCCTACAGCCAGACCATCGAGGCGGCTCCGGGCACCGAGCACACTGGCGCGGGAGTCCTGGCACAGAAGTGACCCGGCGCGGGGGGGGGGGGGGGGGGGGGGGGGGGGGGGGGGGGGGGGGGGGGGGGGGGGGGGGGGGGGGGGGGGGGGGGGGGGGGGGGGGGGGGGGG
>NZ_JBVHUE010000078.1:0-5465 GCF_055565515.1 Streptomyces sp. NPDC028419
ACCCCCCAGGTCATGCCTTCGACAGAGGGGACACAGTCATACCGGGCCCGGAGGCCAGCGGCCCCATTGCAGGACCGCGAAAAAGATAACGGGGGAGGCGGGCCGGTCAGGACGCGGGCGGGGTGACCGGCACCAGCTGGAGGGCCCAGCACAGGACGCCGCCGTGCGGGAGCTCGCGGACGCTCACCCGCAGGCGCAGGTCGGGGCGGCTCGCGGCGTGGGCCAGGAACCCACCGGCGTCCGCGGTGTCAGCGCCGTCCACGGCACCCACGGCACCCATGGCGTCCGCGGCATCCGCGGCATCCATGGCGTCCGCGGTGAGCACCAGGTCGCGCAGGCCGCGCAGTTCGGGGCCCAGGAGCGGGCTGAGGGCCTTGTACGTGGCCTCCTTGGCGGAGAACATCGCGAGCAGCCGCTGCTCCGCCGCGCGCCCCGTCCCGCGCAGCGCGGCGGCCTCGGCCCCGCGCAGCACCAGGTGGGCCGCCCGCAGGGGCGGGCCGGACAGCTCCAGGTCGACGCCCAGCGCGGGGAACCGCCGCGCGGGCCCCGCCACGGCCACGGCGACCCCGTCGCAGTGGCTGATCGACGCCGAGATCCCGGGGGGCAGGAGCGGACGCGCCCCCTCGAACAGCACGGCGTCGGCGGTCAGTCCCGCCGCGCGCAGCGCGCGGTGCAGCGCCCCGCGGCCGATCAGGAAGTCCGCCCGCCGCCGGGGCGGCATGGCCCGCGCCCATCGGCGCTCGGCCTCGTGCACCGCGACGGGCGGCCCCTCGTGGACGGAACAGGTGCCGAAGCCGAGTCCCGCCTCGCGCGGCCTGGCGTCCGCCAGGGCGCGCGGCAGTGTCGGTCGGATCCTCGGCGGAGCCCCCGTGGTCAGCACGACTGCCTTCCCCGTTCTTTTCGTTCCCGCATTGCGCACCGGCAACTGGGCGAACCGCATGCCGCCGCCCCCCTTGTACGATGCTCGGTAACCGTGTTCCTTCGAGGAGGAAGAGGACGCGCGGCGCGGATGCACTCCCACGGGACCTGATTTATTTCCGGGGACGAAATAGGGGTGATCCACATCGGGGCCGTCTCGATACGCTATTGCGCGCGGTCGCTCCGATCGGGTATTTCGAAGTGCTTGACCATGCGGGGGGATGCTGCGAGCCTTCCCCCCATACGAAACAGAGGGGGCGGTTTCCAGTGACTGGTCCGCTGCACAGCGACTGGCCGGCGGTCGAAATCGATCCGATCCGACGCCTGAAGGTCATCGCCTCCGCATCGAAGTACCCGAGTTACGGTGAGCGCCTTTTCGACGCGCCCCTCGATGTCCTGTGGGCCGTCGCGTCCGATCTGGAACGGGAGCTCCCCCACATCGTCCCGGGGCTGCGTTCCTTCGCCGTCACCGGAGCCGGGAACGACCGGCTGACGGGGCGTGCCGTCAGCGTCCTGGGGCACGCCGAGCACTTCGACATCGTGCTGCGCCCGGGCTGGTGCCTCATGCAGAGCAAGGTGCTGGTCGGCGGCATGGCCGCCGTGGCCGAGGGCGGGCGCACCCGTTTCGCCTTCTACAGCAGCCTGCGCTTCCCCGGGGGCCGGCTCGTCGACCGCGTGCGCGTGACGCGGGCGGAACAACGGACCGGCCTGCTCTTCGACCGCTTGCAGCGGCGTCTGGACGCCCGCTCACTCCCAAGCGGAACGGAATGACCGGCGGGCCCGGAACAACCGGGACCTGACCGTCCCCACGGGTACCAGGAGGATCCTCGCGACCTCCTGCTCGTCCAGGCCGTCGATGTGCCGCAAGGTCAGCACCACCCGATGCTCGGGCGCCAGCCGCCCCATCACGTCGGCGATGTCCGAGGCGAGCTGGAGGTCCTCCAGCACCGGCTTCTCGTCCCACTCCGCGGGCTGGGGACCCTGCCGCTGACGCTGCTTGGCGTACTTGAGCGCCTCCCGGACGGCGATCGACCGGACCCATCCGAGGAAGGCCGCGGGGGTCTTCAACTGGCCGATGTTGCGGAACACCGCGATGAGCGCCTCCTGCGCCGCGTCCGCGGCGTCCTGGAGCGCCACCGGTCCGCAGATCCGGCCGACGTACGGTGCGAGGACGCCGAGCAGTTCGTCCATGGCCAGCGCGTCGCCCCGCTGCGCGCCTTCCACGAGCCGGGCCAATTCCTCCATGTCCCAGCCGGTCGTCCGCGCGACTTCGATTTCGGCCACTGCGCCCCCATTGTCGGTATTCGTATCGCCGGACGGGGGCGGCGTCAAACCATTCGATTGCTCATTGTCAATGACAGTTGCCTGCTGCATTAAATCTCGAAACGCACGGAGCCCTACTTATGATTAACCCGCGAGTAACCCCCCACAAACAGTCGGATCGCGGCCATTCAACCCCCGTCGCAACCAAAATCCGACCATGAGCAGCAGCAGCCACCCTAACATCTGGAAGTTGGCCTGCCCCAAAGAACTTCCGCGATCTGAGACGGCCGCCGCCCCCCGCCCGGTAAAGGCGTTCAGCACGGTTCCAGCGCGGTGAATGAATGATTCCGCCACACCTTCCGGGAGGCCGCCACCGGGTCTCCCAAGAGATCGTCTTCGCAGTCGAAAACCTTCGAAAGGCGGTCCGCCGACCGGTATCCGGGCCAGCCCGGATCGCCGTGGAGGGCGAACCGCGTCCAGGCCGCCTGCATCCGCTCCGAGAGCGCGCCGGCCGCCGCCGGGGCCTGCTCCCCCAGCATCTGCCGCGCGAGCGGCGCGTCCAGGGTCCCGAAGACCAGCGGCACGTCCAGACCGTGGCAGGCGCCCAGCCGTCCCCCGGACACCGGGGCCGACCAGCGCAGTTCGTAGGCGTACGCCACACCGCCCGCCGCCACCTGGGCCTCCAGCAACCGCACCGTGGGCATCCGGCACATCCAGTCGGACAGCACCGTCTCGTACAACTCCTCCGGGCCCGCCCCGGGGTAGGCCCCGCGGTACGCGCTCCCGGCGCCGCGGCCGTCCCCGCCGCCCGGCCCGAACACCCGTAGGGCGTGCTCCGCCCGCTCGCCGCTGACCGACCCGAACTCCCCCCGCTTGGCCATGAACAGCCGGTACTCGTCCCGGTTGTGGCCGAACACCAGGGCCAGGTCGCGGGCCGCCCCCCGGGCGACCGCCTCCCACGGGGTGCACGGCAGCGACTCCCCGTCGACCACCGGCGAGAACACGGTCTCCGCGTGCGCCAGCGCGCCCCACTCCCGCGCGTGTGCGCCCCGGGCGGCGAAGACCTCGTCCGCGGCCCGCACGAGCAGGTGCGGATCGACGTCCCGCAGCTCGCGCGCCGTGGCCCCGGCGCCCACCCGCGCCCCCACCGCGCCGGCGATCCGCGCGGCCAGCTCCGGGGCGAAGTACGAGCCGGGCACGCTCTGCGCCACCGCCTGGTGGAAGAGCCCCGCGGCCGCGGGCATCGCCAGCAGGGCCGCGATCGAACCGGCCCCGGCGGACTCCCCGAAGAGCGTCACGTCGTCCCGGTCTCCGCCGAAGGCCGCGATGTTCTCCCGCACCCACCGCAGGGCGGCGATCTGGTCGAGCAGGCCGCGGTTGGCCGGGGCGCCGGCCAGCTGCCCGAACCCCTCCATCCCGACCCGGTAGTTGAAGGTCACCACCACCACGCCCCGGCGGGCCAGCCGCGCCCCGTCGTACACGGGGTCGGCCGCGCTGCCGAACACGTACGCGCCGCCGTGGAACCACACCATCACGGGCAGGGCGGCGGCCCCGAGCGCCGGGGTCCACACATTGACGGTCAGACAGTCCGGGGCCGGGTCCCGGGGGTCCGTGGCCGGCCGCGGGCTCATCCGGTCGTACTGCGGCGGTGGCGGCCCGAACTCCAGCGCCGGCCTGACCCCGTCCCACCGCCGCGCCGGCTCCGGCGCGGCGAAGCGCAGCGCGCCGAAGGGCGGGCGCGCGTAGGGGATGCCCCGGAAGACGGCGATCCCGTCCTCGACCCGACCCCGCACCGCGCCCCGGCCGGTGCGCACCTCGGGTTGACGCTCCTTCTCCACTGTCCTCGGCCCCTTCACAGCTCTGGCGGGCATTGCCGACACCAGACAAGAGGCGGTCCGCGCTCCGGACACTCCCCCCGGTCCGCGATTCCTGCGAGCAAATGGCGGACGGTGGGAGTGTCCGCTCCGTTTTGCACCTCTGTCCTGTGAAGCACCGTGCGATCTGCGCCGCCCGCGTGCGGACGGAGCGATGCCGCACGCAACGGAGGAGATCGACAGATGAGAGCAGTCGACGCACCGACCCGGCGCCAGGAGCCGGACACGCCACGGCCGCGGGAACCCGATCCCTGGGAGCCGGCCGCCCGGCTGGTGCGCGCCGCCCAGGCCGGCGACGCCCTGGCCGTCAACGACCTGATCACCCTGCTGACCCCGTACGTCAGCCGGCTCTGCCGCCCGATCGCGCTCTCCGACAGCGCGGACGCGGTGCAGGAGTCCCTGATCGCCGTCTTCCAGGGCCTGCCCCGGCTGAAGGACCCGACCGCCCTGTACGGCTGGGTCCGCACCATCACCGTGCGCGAGGCGGTGCGGGTGGCCCGGCGCGCCCGACGGGACACCCCGTGGGGCGAGTTCGACGACGTACCCGGCCCGCGCGACGCGGAGTTGGCCTGCGACGTCCACGACGTCCTGAGCCGGATGTCCGCCGAGCACCGCGCGGTGCTGACGCTGCGCGAGCTCGAAGGGCTGGACGAACGCGCGGCCAGCGATGCCCTGAACATCCCCTGTGGCACGGTGAAGTCGAGACTGCACCGGGCCCGCAACAGCTTTCGGAAGGCGTGGACGCGATGACCACCGGCTGGCCCACGACAGAACTCGACCCCGTCCAGCGGCTGCGCGTCATGGCCGCCGGACTGGGCGCCGTCATGTACGTGGAGGAGTACGTCGCCGCTCCCCCCGACGTCGTGTGGGAGGTGGCGGGCGACCTGGAGGGGGAGCTGCCGCACCTGGTGCCGACCCTTCGGGCGTTCCGCATGCTCGCGGGCCACCGCGCCGGGGGGCCCGGTCGGGTCCAGGGCTGGGCGCACGGTCCCCTCGGGTACCGGGCCCGGTTCGACGTCCTGCTCCAGCCCGGCTACTGCCTGATGCAGAGCCGGCGGGTGGTCGGGGGGATGGCCGCGGTCGCCGAGGGCGACGGCACGCGCTTCGCGGTGCTCGGCGGGGTCCGCGGGGGTGGTTACGAGGCGAGGGCGCTGCGGGCGTTGTGTGCCCTGGGTGACGACCGCGGGCGGCGCATGATCGCGCGGGCGCGGCGGCGGGTCGCCGCGCGGCGGGGGACCGGCCCGCAGGGGCCCTGAGCCACCGTCATTGCCTCGGGGCCCCTGCGGGCCGGCGGGGGGGGCGGGCCGCGCCGGGCGTCGGGGGGGGGGGGGGGGGGGGGGGGGGGGGGGGGGGGGGGGGGGGGGGGGGGGGGGGGGGGGGGGGGGGGGGGGGGGGGGGGGGGGGGGGGGG
>NZ_JBVHUE010000079.1:0-4688 GCF_055565515.1 Streptomyces sp. NPDC028419
AGATTTGCACTGGTGGGATTTGTGTTCTGCTGTCTTCCCTTCCGATCTCCCGCGGAGCGGGACCCCCAGCGCTGCGCGCTGGGGAAGGGACCGGGCTCGCTGCGCTCGCCCGTAGGGCGGCCCCTTCGCTTCGCTCGGGGGCCCCGGCTTCGCCGGGGCGGGGTCGGCCCTTCGGGCCGGGGTCCTGCGCTTCGCTTCGGACGGCCCGCTGCGCGGGCTGGAGGCCGGGGCGCTTCGCGCCCGCACTCCTGGTCGGGGTGAATAGGGTTAAGGGAGGTGGCGGGTGATTAGAGGTCAGGCCGCTGCGCGGCCGGGCGGGCTGGGTCCGCTGCGCTCCCCCATCCCTTCCGCGGGTCCTTCCGGCTCCGCCTCCAGTCCTCTTGAGGCCCACTTCGTGGGCCTGGCTGGCAGCAGCAAGCGCGTGTCGCTCGTTCGTGTGCAGGTTTCAGCATAGCCGGTGCATCAGTGAGATGTGCGATGTACCTTTGGCGGAAGTGGTGGTCAGGTTCTGGCCGTCTGAAAATCTGGCTCGTGTTCGAGGGAGAGCGGTAGACGATGGCCGGTCACAGTGAATCTACTGGAAATTCGTCCGTACTGAGTAGTCATTCCGTGCGCCGGGTGAATCAGTACCAGGCGGCAGGCGCCAATGCGCGGCTGCGGCTGTTCGCGCTCCTGGCCGCCCAGGGCGTGCCCCACGCGGAGGCGGACGACCTGGTGGCCGCGCTGGAGGCGGGGGCGGTAGCCGGGGCGCAGTCCGGGGTGGTCGAGCTGGACGGTATGGCTCCGGCCTCCCGAGGTGCGGTCTTCGCGGACGGGTGGGATGAGGGCGTGGCCGCGGTGAGCGAGGCCTTGGTCGAGGTAGCGGATCAGGGCTGGGCGCAGCGGGGTGGCCGGTCTGCGGGGGCCGGGGAGTTGGCTGTGCATCTCGCGGATGTGCGGCGGCGTGAGCGGGCCGGTCTGGTGCGGCTGGAGAGGTTCGTCCGGGAGATCGTCCTGCCGCGTGCCCGCCCGCACACCACGCAGTGGCGGCGGGCGCTGGAGGCGCTGGGCGAGGCCGGTGGCCTGTGCACCGCACGGACGGTGAACAGCGACGGGGACACCGTCGTCTGCACCCTCGCGGCCGGGCACTACGACCCTGACGACGAGCCGCCTTTCAGGGACGGGAAGCCCGGCGGTTGGCACAAGGCAGGCACCTCGATCTGGAACGACCGTGGTGCGGCCTGCGTTCCGCACGCGGCTGTCTGAACGGGCAAGGGGCGAATGGGCATGTGGAGTGCTGACGATGTGGCGCGGGATTCGGTGCGCCGACAGGGAAACGGGCTGACCGCCGCGGTGGTGGCGGAGCGGATTGCGGAGGCCGCGGTCAGGGAGCGGGAGACCTCACAGCGGGCCCGGGGCGGCGGAACCTTCTCCGCCTACGAGACGGAGCCGGAGCGGCTGGCCGGTATCTGGGCCGCGAAGCACGTGGAGTGGCAGCGCGTCAGGGACCTGATGGAGCAGAACGGCTGGAACCGCTACGAACCCGAGGGGGACGTCCAGGGTTCCCAGTGGGCGCGGGATCGCGGTGAACGGCGTCAGGCCGCCCTGTCCGCGCACGCTGCGGAGCTGGCGCGGCGGCAGGACGAACAGGATGCCCTGCGGACCGAACTGTGGGTCTCCGCGGGTCCCGGCCGGCTGATCCGGGCGGCGGCCGACCGGGCGGGCCTCCAGCCCGTCGAAGTCCTGGCCCAGCTCGCCGAGCGGGTCGTGCTGGCCGAGGACGGCACCGTGTCCGTACCGCCGTTCTCGCCGTCCCGGTGAATATCCAGAGCCGTCTCAAAAAACTACTGCGCATAAGGTCTGGGGAGACAGGGAAATGTCTGCGATTCAGCTCCGGGAACACCAGGTAGACCAGAAGTCGAGTTTCCGTAATTGGGTGGGGTTTCCTGCACGGAACCCGGTGCCTGCGCGGGGGTCCCGGGCGACGATCGTGTCCGCGACGGGGTCGGGGAAGACCATCACGGCCGCCGCGTGTGCTCTGGAGTCCTTCCCCGGCGGCCGGGTCCTGGTCACCGTGCCGACCCTGGACCTGCTCGCGCAGACCGCCCAGGCCTGGCGGGCCGTCGGCCACACCGCGCCGATGGTCGCGGTCTGCTCCCTGGAGAACGACCCGGTCCTCGCATCACTGGGGGTGCGCACCACCACGAACCCGATCCAGCTGTGCCTGTGGGCAGGGGCCGGGCCGGTCGTCGTGCTCGCCACGTACGCCTCGCTCGTCGACCGCGAGGACATCCGCCAGGAGAAGGTCCGCGGGCCCCTGGAGGCCGCCCTGACGGGCGGGGAACGCCTCTACGGGCAGCAAATGGCCCCCTTCGACCTCGCGGTCGTCGACGAAGCCCACGGGACCGCCGGTGATCTTGGGCGACCGTGGGCGGCGATCCACGACAACGCCCGGATCCCCGCCGACTACCGCCTCTACCTCACGGCCACCCCGCGGATCCTGGCCGCGGCCCGGCCGCAGCGCGGCGCCGACGGCCAGGAGGCGGAGATCGCGTCCATGACCAGCGACCCGGACGGGCCCTACGGGGAGTGGATCGCGGAACTCGGGCTGAACGAGGCGATCGAGCGGGAGATCCTCGCGGGCTTCGAGATCGACGTCCTCGAGATCCGCGACCCCGAGCGGCAGCCCCTCGTACTGTCCGAGGAATCACTGCGCGGACGGCGCCTCGCGCTCCTCCAGACCGCGCTCCTCGAGCACGCGGCCCGCCACAACCTCAAGACCATCATGACCTTCCACCACCGGGTCGAAGAAGCCACAGCCTTCGCCGAGAAGCTCCCCCAGACGGCTGCCGAGCTGTACACCAACGACACCACCGACACCGACCTCGCGAAAGCGGACCGGCTCCCGAAGTCCTCCATCAAGGCCGAGTTCTACGAGCTGGAGGCCGGCCGCCACGTCCCACCCGACCGCGTCTGGGCGCAGTGGCTGTGCGGCGACCACCTCGTCAGCGAACGGCGTGAAGCCCTCCGGCAGTTCGCCAACGGCATCGACGCCGACAACCGGCGCGTGCACCGGGCATTCCTCGCGAGCGTGCGCGTCCTCGGCGAGGGCGTGGACATCACCGGTGAGCGGGGGGTCGACGCGATCTGCTTCGCGGACACCCGCGGTTCCCAGGTCGAGATCGTCCAGAACATCGGACGTGCGCTGCGCCCCCACCGCGACGGGACGACGAAGGTGGCCAGGATCATCGTGCCGGTGTTCCTCGAGCCCGGGGAGAACCCGAAGGACATGGTCGCCTCCGCCAGCTACAGGCCCCTGGTCGCCGTCCTCCAGGGGCTGCGCAGTCACTCGGAACGGCTCGTTGAGCAACTCGCCTCCCGCGCCCTCTCGCGCGGCCAGCACGAGCGTGCACTCCACGTGCAGCGGGACGACGAGGGCCGGATCATCCACGCGGGCAGCGACGGCGACGGTGAGGGCCAGGAGAGCGGCGCCGCCACCGGGATCGAGTCCGCACTGCTGCACTTCTCGACTCCGCGTGATGCCGCGACGATCGCGGCGTTCCTGCGCACCCGCGTCTACCGCCCAGAGTCACTGGTGTGGCTCGAGGGCTACCAGGCACTCGTGCGGTGGCGGGCCGAGAACGAGATCACCGGCGTGTACGCGGTCCCCTACGACACCGAGACCACGGTCGGGGTCACTAAGGACTTCCCTCTGGGGCGGTGGGTCCACCAGCAGCGCAAAGCGCTGCGCGCCGGGGAACTGGCGAAGCGACGCAAGAAGCTCCTGGACGCCCCGGAAGCCGGGATGGTGTGGGAGCCGGGCGACGAGGCCTGGGAGAACAAGCTCGCGGCACTGCGCTCCTACCGGCGGGCCACCGGGCACCTCGCACCCCGGCAGGACGCCGTCTGGGGCGAAGGCGAAGGAGACGACGCACAGTTCGCCATCGGACAGCTCATCGCCAACCTCCGACGCAAGGGCGCCAAGAACGGCCTGGGGAAGAACGAGGACACCGCCACGACCCGGGCCGCGCAGCTCGCCGCGATCGACCAGGACTGGAACTGCCCCTGGCCACTCGACTGGCAACGCCAGTACCGCGTCCTCGCCGACCTGGTCGACGCCGACGGCGTCCTGCCCCACATCGCGCCGGGCGTCGTCTTCGACGGGGACGACGTCGGCAAGTGGCTCCAGCAGCAGAAGCAGCCGGCCACCTGGGCGCGGCTGTTGCCCGAGCAGCAGGAACGGCTGACCAAGCTTGACGTACAGCCCGACCAGACGCCGTCTCCCGCCCCCGTAGCCATGCCCGGGGTGAAGGGGCCGAGCAAGGCGCAGCAGGCGTTCCAGCGGGGCCTGGCTGCCCTCACGCAGTGGGTCGAGCGCGAAGGCGTCGACCGGCCGGTCCCCCGCGGACACACCGAACCGACCGCGGTCGACGGTGAGAGCGACCCGGTGCCTGTGCGACTGGGTGTATGGATCTCCAACACCCGGGCCCGCCGTGACAAGCTCGCCCAGGAGCAGCACGCCGCCCTCGCAGCGCTCGGCGTGCCCTGGGCGTAGTGCGGGGGTGTGACACCACAGCCCAGCAGACTGGCCGTGCTCCTGACGTGAAGTCAGGAGCACGGCCAGTTCCGGTGCCGGGTGCCAGCGAGCCCGGGTGGGGCTCACCGGCGACAGGTTCCGGCTACTTCCACACCTGGTAGTCGCTGCCGTT
>NZ_JBVHUE010000080.1:0-4072 GCF_055565515.1 Streptomyces sp. NPDC028419
GCCCCGTCTCCGGCCACGCACGACTCTCCGTGACCAGCTCGACGGCTCCCGAAGCCCAGTCCACATGCGGCGTCGGCTCATCCACGTGCAGCGTCCTCGGCACGACCCCGTGCCGCATCGCCTCGACCATCTTGATGATCCCGCCGACGCCCGCGGCTGCCTGCGTGTGACCGAAGTTGGACTTCAACGAGCCCATCAGGAGGGGATGTTCGCCGGCGCGGTCCTGGCCGTAGGTGGCGAGCAGGGCCTGGGCCTCGATCGGGTCACCGAGCGTGGTACCGGTGCCGTGCGCCTCGACGACGTCGACCTCGGCAGCCGTCACGCCCGCACTGGCCAGCGCCTGACGGATCACCCGCTGCTGCGAGGGGCCGTTGGGCGCGGTCAGGCCGTTGGACGCACCGTCCTGGTTCACCGCGGAGCCCCGCACCACGGCGAGCACCTCGTGGCCGTTGCGCCGCGCGTCCGACAACCGCTCCACCAGGAGCAGACCCACGCCCTCCGACCAGGTGGTGCCGTCGGCACCGGCCGCGAAGGACTTGCAGCGGCCGTCGGGCGCCAGGCCCTGCTGGCGGCTGAACTCGACGAAGGAGTCGGGGGTGGCCATGACGGCGACGCCACCGGCCAGGGCCAGGGTGCACTCACCCTGCCGCAGCGCCTGCACCGCCTGGTGCAGCGCCACCAGCGACGACGAACACGCCGTGTCCACCGTCACCGCAGGACCCTCGAACCCGAACGTGTAGGAGACACGGCCGGTCGCGATGCTGCCGGTGTTGCCGTTGCCGAGGAAGCCCGCGAGCTCCTCGGGGACGGAGTGCAGCCGGGCGGCGTAGTCGTGGTACATGAGCCCGGCGAACACGCCGACCCTGCTGCCGCGCACGGACGCGGGGTCGATGTGCGCGTGCTCGAAGGCCTCCCAGGTGGTCTCCAGGAGGAGCCGCTGCTGCGGGTCCATGGCGATGGCCTCGCGCGGCGAGATCCCGAAGAACTCGGGGTCGAAATCGGCGGCGTCGTGCAGGAATCCGCCCTCGCCGACGTAGCTGGTGTTGGCGCGCCGGCGGTCCCGGTCGACGAGGTCGCGCACGTTCCAACCGCGGTCCTCCGGGAACGGCGTGACACCGTCCCGGCCCTCGGCGACCAGCTGCCAGAGCTCCTCGGGGGTGCGGACGCCGCCGGGGTAGCGGCAGCTCATGCCGATGATGGCGATCAGGTCGTCGTCGCCGGACGCCACCGGCGCCACGAGGGACGGGGCCGCCGCGTCGGCTTCGTCGCCGACGAGTTCGGCGCGCAGGTGGCGGGCGAGCGCCACCGGCGTGGGGTAGTCGAAGACGAGGGTGGCGGGCAGCCGCACCCCGGTGGCGGTGGCCAGCTGGTTGCGCAGGTCCACGGCGGTGAGCGAGTCGAATCCGAGCTCGGAGAAGGCCCGGCCGGAGTCCAGGTCGCTGTCGGGCGCGTAGCCGAGTGCGGCGGTGACGTGCCGCAGCACCAGCTGCAGCAGCGCCTCTTCGCGGGCGGCGGCGGACAGTGCGCGCAGCCGGTCGCGGAGCCCGCCGGTGGGTTCGGCGCCCGTGGCCCGCCGGGTGGTGGCACGGACGAGGCCGCGCATCACCGGGGGGATTCCGGCGGCCTCGACACGGGCGGCGGCCGGGTCGAACGCCATCGGGACGAGCACCGGTTCGCCCGCGGCGAGTGCCGCGTCGAAGAGCGTGAGGCCGTCCTGGACGGACAGGGCCGATATACCGCCGCGGGAGGCGCGGGCGAGGTCCTGCTCGCTCATGCCGCCCGACATGGTGCTGCGCTGCTCCCACAGGCCCCAGGCCAGCGCGTGCGCGGTGAGGCCCTGGGCCCTGCGGTGCTCGGCCAGGGCGTCGAGGAAGGTGTTGGCCGCGGCGTAGTTGGCCTGGCCGACCGCGCCGAGGATGCCGGCCGCGGAGGAGAAGAGGACGAAGAAGTCCAGGTCCGCGGTGAGTTCGTGCAGGTTCCAGGCGGCCAGTGACTTGGGCCGCAGTACGGTGTCGACCCGCTCGGGGGTCAGCGAGGAGATGACCCCGTCGTCCACGACGCCCGCGCAGTGGACCACGCCGCGCAGTGGCCGGCCGGCGGGGATGTTCCCGAGGACGGCGGCCAGGCCGTCCCGGTCCGCCACGTCGCAGGCGGCGACCGTGGTCTCGGCGCCGAGGGCGGCGAGTTCGGCCACCAGCTCCTGCGCACCCGCGGCCTGCGGGCCCTGGCGGCCGAGCAGCAGCAGGTGGCGTACGCCGTGCTCGCCCGCCAGGTGACGGGCCACGGCACTGCCGAGGGCGCCGGTGCCGCCGGTGATGAGGACGGTCCCGCTCGGGTCCCAGACCGGCGCCTCCTCGTCCTCGGTCCGCTCGGCGGGGGCGGTCGGGGCCACCCGGGCGAGGCGGGGCGCCCACAACGAGCCGTTACGGAAGGCGAGTTCGGGCTCACCCGCCGCGAGCGCGGTCCGCAGGCCCGGGAGCAGGAGCCCCGCCGCGCCATCGGCGGACTCGGCGGACTCGGCCGGAAGGTCGAACTGCACGATGCGGTCGGGGTGTTCGGACTGGGCCGAGCGCAGCAGGCCGCGGGCCGCGGCGTGCGCCGGGTCGGGGCCCTGTCCGTCGGTGGCCGCCGCGAGGCTCGCCGCGTTGCGGGTGAGCAGCACCAGCCGGGACGGGGCGAACCTGTCGTCGTCGAGCCAGGCCTGCGCCGTCTCCAGCGCCCAGACGGTGGCAGCCTTCGTGGCCTCCGGTACGTCGACCGGGGAGTCGGGGCAGGCGGTGACGACGGTCTCCGGTACGGCGGTTCCCGCGTCGATCGCCGCGGCGAGGTCCGCGAGGTTCCCGTACACCTCGCTGTCGACGTCCGCTGCGCGGGTGAGCGCGGCGGCGGCGTCACCGATGACGGCCCAGCGGGGCCGGGCGGTGTCGCCCGCGACCGGGGGCAGCTCGACCCAACCGGCGCGGTACAGCCACTCGTTGCGTCCGCCCGCGGCGCGCAACTGGCCGCCGGTGACCGGGCGCAGGACGAGCTTGTCGACGGAGGCCAGCAGCAGCCCGGCGGCGTCGGTCATGGTGACCGTGACACCGCCGCTGCCCGCCGGGGCGAGACGGACGCGTACGGCGGCCGCACCCGTGGCGTAGAGGCGCACGCCCTCCCAGGCGAACGGCAGGCCGCGCGGCGCCTCGCCGTCGCCGGAGCCCTCCAGCAGGGACACGCCGTGCAGGGCCGCGTCGAGCACGGCGGGGTGCAGGCAGAAATCGCCCGCGTCACCCGCGTCGCCGCCCTCGGGCAGCCGCACTTCGGCGAACACCTCGGAGCCCCGGCGCCATGCCGCCGTGAGCCCCTGGAAGCTGGGGCCGTAGGCGAAGCCGCCTTCTCTCATCGCGTCGTAGAGGCCGTCCACCTGGGCCGGTACGGCGCCCTCCGGCGGCCACACCTGGGCTGCGGGGAGCGGCCCCGGTGCCGCCTGGGCCGGGGTCAGCACACCGGTGGCGTGGGTGACCCAGGCTCCGGCGTCGCCGGTCCTCGCGTACACCGCGAAGGCGCGACGCCCTTCCTCGTCCGCGCCGTCCGCCGTCAGCTGGACCCGCGCGGTGACACCTTCGGGAAGCACCAGCGGCGCGTGCAGAGTGAGTTCCTCGACGCCGGCGCATCCGACCTCGTCGCCGGCGCGCAGCGCCATCTCGACGAAGCCCGCCCCGGGGAAGAGCACGGTGCCGTGCACCGCGTGGTCGGCCAGCCAGGGCAGCTCCGCCAGCGAGATCCTGCCGGTGAGGAGCACGCCGTCGCCATCGGCCAGGCCGACCCGGGCGCCGAGCAGCGGGTGCCCGGTGGTTTCGAGGCCCACGGACCCGATGGCCGCGTCGACACCGGCCGGCGCGGATCGCCGGGGCCAGTAGCGCTGTCGGTTGAAGGCGTACGTCGGCAACGCGACCCGACGCCCGGGACGCAGTTCCGGCCACGAGACCTCAGCACCCCGGGTGTGCAGCCGGGCCAGGCCCTGCACGAACGACGCCAGCTCGCCCTGCCCGACCCGCACCGAGGGAATCGCGACGACACCCTCACCACGCCC
>NZ_JBVHUE010000081.1:0-3389 GCF_055565515.1 Streptomyces sp. NPDC028419
AGGGGGGACCCTGTGGGAGAGTAGGACGCCGCCGAACAATCATTGTGGGAAAGCCCCGCACCTTATGGTGCGGGGCTTTTCTGCGTTCCGGACCAATTTCCTTCGATGGGCCGCGGCTGCCCAAAGGTGTCCTGAGGATCCTAAAGATCACCTTCAGGAATCGGGACAAAGCGCATGTAAGTCTTGGGTGCATGAAAGAGATCCTGGTCGTCGAGGACGATCCCCAGCTCGGCCCGGCGCTGCGCCGCGGCCTGACCGCGGAGGGGTACCGAGTCGAGCTGGTGGCCGACGGGAGAGCGGGGCTGGAGCGCGCCCTCGCCGGCGACCACGCGGTGATCGTGCTCGACCTCATGCTCCCCGGCCTGAACGGCTACCGGATCTGCGCCGCCCTGCGCGCCGTGGGCGTGGACACGCCCGTGCTGATGCTCACCGCGAAGGACGGCGCCCACGACGAGGCCGAGGGGCTGGACACCGGCGCCGACGACTACCTGGTCAAGCCGTTCTCCTCGGTCGTCCTCCTCGCCCGGCTCCGCGCCCTCCTGCGCCGCGGCGGCGCGGGCGGTACCGACGACCGCTCCGTCCTGCGCGCCGGAGACCTGTGGCTCGACCTCGCCGCGCGACGGGCGGGCCGCGGGGACCGCGAACTCGCCCTCACGCCAAAAGAGTTCGCGATCCTCGCCTGCTTGATGCACACACCGGACCAGCCGGTGTCGAAGGAGGCGATCCTCGACGAGGTGTGGGACCCGGCCTACACCGGCGGCACCGCCATCGTGGAGGTGTACGTCTCCGCGCTGCGCAAGAAGGTGGACGCCCCCTTCGGGACGCACACCATCGAGACCGTCCGCAGCCGCGGCTACCGCCTCGACACCCGTGCGGAACGTCGTGCCGGCTGACCGTCCGCACCGGACGTGGCGCCGATGGCGCATCCGGTGCGCCTCGTGCGCCGGCTGTCCACCCCCCTGCGGACCGCGCTCGTGGCCGGGCTCGCCGCCCTGGTCCTCTTCGGCATCGGGGCCCGGGGTTGGAAGGACGGCCCGTCCGGCCCGGGCGAGGAGCCGTTCGTACAGATCGACCGGGACGGCCGCGTCATCACCGCCTTGGGAGGGACCAGGTACCTGGCGGGCCTCACGTCGCTGCTCCCGCCGCCGCCCCGGACCCGGCCGGACACCGGGCCGTGGGCAATCCCCACACCCATACCGTGCGGCTCGGTGAAGTGGACGAGAGGGAACGGTCGCGCTTCCACCTCCCGGACGGCGGTCTGCGCAGCGCGAGCGGGTATCCCGCACCGGTGGAGCAGAGCGCGCACGCGGAGGCGTACGCCCTTTCCCACAAGACCCTCTACGTGGTCAGCATTGCGGTGATCACCCCGGCGGACGGCTGCGAGCACCCCACCGAGTCCGACGGCTCGTGTCGGTCCACCCTCTACCTCCTCGTGCCGACGTACGCCGCCGACTACGTCTCGGACGCGCTCACCGAGCCCCTGGCGGCGAGCGTCCCCGCCGCCGCGCTCGTGGTGGCCGCGACGGCCTGGGCCGCCACCCGGCGTTCACTGCGCCCGGTCGACGCGATGCGGCGCGAGGTCGCCGAGGTCGCCGAGATCACCGACGACAGCCTCGACCGCCGGGTGCCGGTCCCCGAGGGCCGCGACCCGATCCGGGCACTCGCCAGGACGACGAACACCACCCTCGACCGCCTGGAGGACGCCGTCGACCGGCAGCGCCGCTTCGTCGGTGACGCGGCCCACGAACTGCGCTCCCCCCTGGCCGCCCTGCACTACCAACTCGAGACCGCGCTCGACCCCCCGGACAGCATCGATCCGACCGAGGCCCTGGAGGGCGCCCTGGTCGCCACCCGCCGGCTCCACGGCCTCACCGAGGACCTGCTCCTGCTGGCCCGCCCCGACCAACCGGCCCCCCGCTCGCTGGTCGACCTCGCGGGGCTGATGCGCGAACTCGTCCTGGAACACGGACACTTGGACCACCCAGTGACCATCGACCCGTCCCCGGATCAGGCCCCGGTCCGCGGCGACGGGCTCCAGCTGCACCGGTTGCTGCGCAACCTCCTCGACAACGCCGTACGGCACGCGCGCACCGCCGTGGTCCTCACCGTCACCGACGACGGGCGTACGTGCACGGTCACCGTCCACAACGACGGCACCGCCCTCACCCCCGAGGAGTGCGAGCGGGTCTTCGAACGCTTCACCCGTCTCGACGAGGCCCGCACCCGCGACGCCGGCGGCAGCGGCCTCGGGCTCGCCATCGCGCGCGACATCGCCCACCGCCACCGCGGCACCCTCACGGCCCGCCCGGCCGCCCCGGCCCCCGGCACCACCTTCACCTTGAGCGTCCCCGCGGCGCCGCGGCCGGACGGGACGACCGGCGAAGCCGCCGCCCCCTGAGCGCGGGGCGCTGTTAGGTTGCGGGCGTGGACGACTTCTCGCGGTCTTGGACGGCGTTGCGGGCGGCGGTCGCCGAGCTGGCGGACGAGGACTTCGCGCGGCCGTCCGGCTGTGCGGGGTGGCTCGTGCGCGACCTGGTGTGCCATCTGGTCATCGACGCCCAGGACGTGCTGATCACGCTGGTCACCCCCGTCGACGCGGAACCGACCCGGGACGCGGTGACGTACTGGGACCTCGTCGAGGCCCCGACGGGACAGGACCCGCTCGACGCGCTGGTGGTCCGCCTCGCCGCCGCGTACGGGGAGCCGTGGCTGCTCAAGTTCCACCTCGACGACGTGGGTTCCGCCGCCGGCCGCGCCGCCGCCCTGGCCGATCGCGCGATGTGCGTGGGAACCAAGGACGAGGTCCTCACCGCGGGCGACTACCTCCGTGCCTACGTCCTCGAGTGGACCCTGCACCACCTCGATCTGGTCGCGCACCTCCCGGACGCCGCCCAGCCGCCGCGGGAATGCCTCGCCCGCTCGCGCGAGCTGCT
Source organism: Streptomyces sp. NPDC028419 (assembly GCF_055565515.1). Lineage (NCBI taxonomy): Bacteria > Bacillati > Actinomycetota > Actinomycetes > Kitasatosporales > Streptomycetaceae > Streptomyces > Streptomyces sp. NPDC028419. The sequence continues at coordinate 2,934 of NZ_JBVHUE010000081.1, forward strand.
GGAGTCGATCGCGGGCGAGCCGTTCCCCCCGTCGTTCTCCGACCGGGCCGCACTGCTGATCGGCACCGGGCGCCGGTCCCCAACCGCTGCGCAAGCCGCTGAGCTGGGCGAACTGGCGGGCCGGCTCCCGTTCGTACTGGGCTGACGCCGGGTCCGGCCGCCGGCGTACGCGGGGCGTTGACAGGGGAGTGGTGGCTGGGTAGAGTCGAACGGTTGCCTCGAACTGGACAAGTTCGGCAGCGATGGTTTAGAGTCTGACCGCCCCCCTCCCATGGAATTGAATTCCATCAGGGGTGCACTCCGCTCTTTTTCAGTTGTGAACGCCGGGAGAACCGGTCCGAAACTTCTGATAGAGTCGGACTCGCCGGAAAGGGAAACGCGAAAGCGAAGAACTGGAAAGCGAAACCCGCTTCGACCGGGAATCGGACACGAAAGAGTCTGATAGAGTCGGAAACG
>NZ_JBVHUE010000082.1:0-3252 GCF_055565515.1 Streptomyces sp. NPDC028419
CCACACCTACAACCACCACCGCTGCCACACCGCACTCCACGGTAACCCACCCATCAGCCGTGTGAACAACCCTGCGGGTCAATACACCTAGGTCGTCCCACCCGTCACATCCGTCACGCCGCACCCCCCTTGGGCGGCGTGTCGTGCGCCCACTCGGCGCACCCTCCGCGCGCGCCCTCCCGACCTCGCCGAGCATCGCCGCATGACCGCAATCACCGCGCTGCTCCCCGCCGCCGCCCTGCTGGCGGCGACCGCGCTGCCCCTGCAGGCGCATTCCGGCGCGAGCGGCGGCCACGACAGCGCCCCCTACGTCGTCGTCCTCAAGGACACCTCCACGCGCGCCCCCGCCCGCGCCCTGGCCGCCGAGGCCGCGCGGGCGGGCGACACCATCGACCGGGTGTACGACACCGCCCTGAGCGGCTTCGCCGTACGGACCACCGCGGCCCGCGCGGCCGAACTCGCCGCCGATCCGCGCGTGGCGTCCGTCGAGCCCGATGCCCTCGTCCACACCACCGACACCATCGACACCACCGACGCCACGGCCGGTTCCGGGCCCGGGTCCCAGGCGCGGGCGCCCTGGCAGTTGGACCGCCTCGACCAGGGCGCGCTCCCGCTCGACGGGGCGTACGCGTACCCGGGGACCGGCGCGGGCGTGACGGCGTACGTCCTCGACACCGGGATCAACACCGCCCACACGGAGTTCGGCGGCCGCGCCGTCTTCGGGGCCAACGAGACCACGGAGGCCGCCCAGGACCTCAACGGGCACGGCAGCCACGTGGCGGCGAGCCTGGGCGGTGCCACCTACGGGGTCGCCAAGGGGGTGAGCCTGATCGCGGTCAAGGTGGCCGACCAGCAGGGCAGCGGCAGCGTCTCCGACATCATCGGGGGCATCGACTGGATGATCGGCCACGCGCTCAAGGCGAGGAAGGCGGGCGGGGGCCCGGCCGTCGCCAACATGAGCATGGGCGGCAGCTACAGCTTCGGCATGAACCGGGCCGTCGCCAAGGCCGTCGCCTCCGGCATCACCTTCACCGTCGCGGCGGGCAACGACAACGCCAACGCCTGCTACTCCTCCCCCGGCAGCACGTCGAGCGCCCTGACGGTCGGCGCGACCGACGCCACCGACCGGCGGGCCTTCTTCTCCAACTACGGCCGCTGCGTGGACGTCCTGGCCCCGGGCCTGGGCATCACCTCGGCCTGGAAGGGCGCTCCGGACGCCGTCCGGACGCTGTCGGGCACCTCCATGGCCGCCCCGCACGTGGCCGGAACCGCCGCCCTGATCCTGGCCGCCGGAAGGGCCCTGACCCCGGCGGAGGTGGCCGAGGCGATCACCAGGAGCGCGGCCGTCAACAAGGTCACGAACCTGCCGGTGCGCACCCCGAACCTGCTCCTGCAGACCCCGCGGACACCCGTGACGGCCCCCGTGCCCATGCCCGTACCCGCACCCGTACCGGCCCCCGCACCGGCCCCGGTACCGGCCCCGGTGACGGCTCCCGCGCCCGCCCCCGCGACGCCGTCGGCCCCGCCCGCACCGCCCGTCCAGCCCGCTCCGTAGGACCGTACGGCGGCACGACCTCGCGGGGCGGAATCCGCAGGTCAGCTCGGCTACGGACAGCCCACGGACACCCCATCCGCCCCACCAGCGACCTCACCCGCGACCCACCGACCAGTCGGTACCCCACCCGCTCCCCGCCCCGTTCTGATGGGACATCAATTTCTGAGTGCTTCGGGCGAAAGCAAGTCATTGACTTCTCATGACCGCGACGCGTCAATGTCGGCCACCGCACCGGCTCGGCCTCTCCCCCACAGCGGGTGGGGGGAGGGTTCGTTCGACGAAGGAGTCGCGACCCAGTGAGTACGACAACGTTCCGACGAAGAGTTCTGGCCGGGGCGGGCGCCCTTTCCCTGGCCCTGACGGGTGGCGTGGTGGGCCTGGCGGGTACGGCTCAGGCAGCGACCAAGACCACGCCGGTCGCCATGAACTGCGTCGCCCCCGCGCCGCAGCCGGGTGCGAACGGCAACCAGGACTTCACGATCACGCTCCCGGACGGCGCCAAGGCCGGGCAGTCCGTGCCGATCACCATCGACCCGGGCGAGACCCCGGTCATCCCGATGTTCACGATCGACACGGTCAACACCATCAAGGCCAAGCTGTTCGTGGGCGGGGTCGCCCAGACCGTCACCAGCCCGGCCGTGCCCAGCCACCAGGAGGCCAACAAGAAGGCCGACCCGCCGGCGTTCAGCGGGAACATCACCATCCCGGACGGCACCGAGGGCACCACCGTCCAGATCACCATCGACCAGGTGATCACGGACGCCGACCTCGGCGGCACGATCTACACCACGACCTGTACGCCCGGCCCGCGACCCAGCGGCTCGGTCGGCTCGGTCGCCGTGGAGGCCCTGCCCAAGGACCCGATCACCACGAAGGTGACGCCCAACAGCGGCAAGGCGGGCACCGCCGTCGTCGCCACCGGCGCCAACTTCCCCGCGGGCCCCGTCACCTGCTCCGCCCTCCTCGGCGGCGCGGCCACCGGTGACACGGGCACGGGCACGGCCGACGCGTCCGGCGTCGCCAGCTGCAACATCACGATCACCAAGAAGGCCGACGCGATCAAGATCGACGGCTCGATCGCCCCGGCCAAGGCCTTCGTGTTCCTGGAGGACCAGGCGGGCGTGAAGAACCCGGTCGACGTCGAGGTGCTCCCCGGCCCGCTGGCGCTGGGCCCGAAGGACGGCCAGCCCGCCGTCAGCTTCGGCTCCGTCACCATCAACGGCAAGGCCCAGTCGGTGGTCGGCATGTTCAACGCCGCGACCGTCCAGGACTTCCGCGGCGGCACCCTGGGCTGGGACGTGACGGCGACCCGTACACCGTTCCTGAACCAGACCACCGGTCACTCCATGGCCAAGGCCCAGATCGGCATCCAGCCGACCTGCACCGTGACCAATGCGGACAGCCCGAGCACCTGCTCCGCCGGAACCCCCGGCGCGATCACGGACACCCCGATGAAGGTCGCCTCCCAGGCGGCCGGCGGGGACGAGCTGACCGGTGGTGAGTTCGCCGTCGGCGGCGCCGGGATGATCCAGCTCCCGCCGTTCATGTTCGCGGACACCTACCAGTCGGTCGTGACCTTCTCCATCGCCTGACCGGTCGACCGGGTGGGGGGGGGGGGGGGGGGGGGGGGGGGGGGGGGGGGGGGGGGGGGGGGGGGGGGGGGGGGGGGGGGGGGGGGGGGGGGGGGGGGGGGGGGG
>NZ_JBVHUE010000083.1:0-2675 GCF_055565515.1 Streptomyces sp. NPDC028419
GCGGATTACGCGTTGTGGCAGGCGGAGGTGTTGGGTGACGAGAGCGATCCGTCGAGCCCGGCCGGCCGCCAGATCGACTACTGGCGCACCGCGCTCCAGGGCGCTCCCGCACTGATCGAGGTCCCGACGGACCGGCCCCGCCCCGCGGTGGCCTCCTACCGGGGCGCCGCCGTCGACCTCCACCTCGACGCCGCTTTGCGCGGCCGTCTGCTGGCCGCCGCCCGCACCTGCGGGGTGACCCCCTTCATGGTGGTCCAGGCCGCCGTCGCGGTCCTGCTCTCCCGGGTGGGCGCCGGCACCGACGTGCCCCTGGGCACCGTCATGGCCGGGCGCTCGGACGAGGCCCTGGAGGGCCTGATCGGCTTCTTCGTGAACACGCTCGTGCTGCGCACGGACGTGTCCGGTGACCCCTCGGTGCGCGAACTGCTGGCCCGGGTCCGGGAGACGGACCTGGCGGCCTACGCGCACCAGGACGTCCCCTTCGAGCGCCTGGTGGAGGTCGTCAGCCCGCAGCGGTCGATGGCCCACCACCCGCTCTTCCAGGTGATGGTCGTCTTCGACAACAACAGCGAGGCGACCCTCGAACTGCCCGGCCTCACGGTCAGCGAGGGCGACTCCACCACGACGGTGTCGCAGTTCGACCTGTCGTTCTCCCTCTTCGAGCGCCACGACGCCGACGGCCGGCCCGCCGGAGTCAGCGGTGAACTCGAATACGCCTCGGACCTGTTCGACGGGGTGAGCGCGGAGGCGCTGGGCGAGCGGTTCGTCCGGGTGCTGGAGGGGCTGGTCGCCGATGTGGACGGGCGTATCTCGCAGGTCGAGGTGCTCTCGGCCGGTGAGCGCGGTCGGGTGTTGGAGGAGTGGGCGGCCCACGCGGGTGTGCTGGAGGAGCGGGCTTCGTTCCCGGAGCTGTTCGAGGCGCGGGTGGCGGAGGATCCCTCGGCGGTCGCGTTGGTCTTCGAGGACGTGGAGCTGACGTACGGCGAGTTGGCGGCGCGGGTGGACGCCTTCGCGGGGCACCTGGCCTCGTGCGGTGTGGGTCCGGAGTCGGTGGTGGCGGTGGCGCTGCCACGGTCGGTGGAGCTGGTGGTGTCGCTGCTGGCGGTGCTGCGGGCGGGTGGCGCGTACGTGCCGGTCGACCCGGACTACCCGGCCGACCGCGTCGCGTACATGCTCTCCGACTCCCGACCCCTCCTGCTGATCACCGACACCGCCACCCTGGCGCGGTTGGGCGGGCACCCGGAGACGGTGCTCCTCGTGGACGAGGTGGAACTGTCCGGCGCGCTGCCTCCGCAGGAGCGCCCCGGCCCGGACCACCCGGCCTACGTGATCTACACGTCGGGCTCGACGGGCCGCCCCAAGGGCGTCGTCGTCACGCACGGCGGCATCGCCTCCCTGGCGCGGGCCCAGCAGGACGCCTTCGGCGTGGGCCCGGGCAGCCGGGTCCTCCAGTTCGCGGCGCTCAGCTTCGACGTGTCCGTCTGGGACAACGTGATGGGCCTGCTGTCGGGAGCGACCCTGGTGGTCGCCCCGGCCGAGCGGCTGATGCCCGGCCCCGACCTGGCCGCGCTCTGCGCCGAACAGGCCGTGACGCACCTGACCATGCCGCCCGCGGCGCTGGCCGTCCTCGCGGACGACGCGCTGCCCGCCGGTACGACCCTGGTCGTGGCGGGCGAGGCCTGCGCTCCGGAACTCGCGGCGCGCTGGTCGGTCGGCCGCCGGATGGTCAACGCCTACGGCCCGACCGAGACGACCGTCATCTCCACGATGAGCGCCCCGCTGTCGGACGAGCCGGTCGTGCCGATCGGACGCCCGATCGTCGGCACGCGGACGTACGTCCTGGACGCCGCGCTGCGTCCGGTGGCCCCCGGTGTCACGGGTGAGCTCTACGTCGCGGGTGCGGGTCTGGCCCGCGGCTACCTGGGCCGTCCCGGACTGACGGGCGAGCGGTTCCTCGCGGACCCGTACGGCCCCGCCGGCTCGCGGATGTACCGCACCGGCGACCTGGTCCGGTGGACCGCCGACGGCGAGATCGTCTACCTGGGACGGGCGGACACGCAGGTCAAACTGCGCGGCTTCCGCATCGAGATGGGCGAGGTCGAGTCCGCGGTGCTCGCCGTGGACGGCGTGTCGCGGACCACCGCGGTGGTCCGCGAGGACCGCCCGGGCGACCGGCGCCTGGTGGCGTACTACGTCGGCGCCGTCGACCCGGCCGCGGTGCGCGCCCAGGTGGCCGCCACGCTGCCGGAGTACATGATCCCGTCCGCCCTGGTGGCCCTGGACGAGATCCCGCTGATGCCCAACGGCAAGGTCGACCGGGCCGCGCTCCCCGCGCCCCTGTGGACCACGACGGCCGCGAGCGGCCGCCGGCCCGCCGACGCCCGCGAGGAACTGCTCTGCCAGATCTTCGCCGACGTCCTGGGCCTGACCGCGGTCAGCCCCGACGACAACTTCTTCGACCTCGGCGGGCACTCGCTGCTCGCCACCCGCCTGGTGAGCCGGATCCGTTCGGCGTTCGGACGGGAGCTCGGCATCCGCGCGGTGTTCGAGTCGCCGACGGTGGCGGGGTTGGCGTTGCGTGTGGTGGGTGCGGAGGTGGCGCGTCGGGGGTTGTCGGCGGGTGTGCGTCCGGCGCGGGTGCCGTTGTCGGCGGCGCAGCGTCGGTTGTGGTTCCT
>NZ_JBVHUE010000084.1:0-2514 GCF_055565515.1 Streptomyces sp. NPDC028419
GACGCGGCGTGGAACTTGCATGAGCTGACGCGTGACCGGGATCTCGCGTTGTTCGTGTTGTTCTCCTCGGCTGCTGGTGTGTTCGGTTCTCCGGGCCAGGGTGGTTACGCGGCGGCGAACTCCTACCTCGACGCCCTGGCGCAGGAGCGGCGTGCTGAGGGGCTGCCCGCGCACTCTTTGGCGTGGGGTTTGTGGGCTGACCGTAGTGCGATGACTGGTGCGCTGGGCACGGCTGATCTGGACCGTATGCGTCGGGCTGGTATTCGGCCGTTGGCGACGGAGGAGGGTTTGGCTCTCTTTGATGCGGCGGTGCGTTTGCCGCATGCGTATACCGTTCCGGTCCGTCTGGATCTGGGCATGTTGCGTGAGCAGCGGCCCTTGGGTTCGTTGTTCCGTGCGTTGGTGCGTTCCACGGTCAAGCGGGCTGCGGCGAACACGCCTGTGGGTGGTGGTGATGGGTTGCGTGATCGTCTTGCGGCGTTGGCTCCGGTGGAGCGTGATCGTGAGTTGACGGAGCTGGTGCGTGTCCAGGCGGCGTTGGTCCTTGGTCATGGCACTGCTGGTGCGGTGGAGGTCGATCGGGCGTTCCGTGACATGGGCTTCGACTCGCTGACCGCTGTGGAACTGCGTAATCGGATCGGGTCCGCCACCGGGCTGCGTCTGCCGGTGACCGTTGTTTTCGACCATCCCACCCCGACCGCCCTCGCTGCCGAAGTCGCCATCCGGCTCGGAGTGGACGCGAGCGTCGTCGCGCCGGCGCGTGCCCTCCCGGTCGCCGCGGCCTCGGCCTCGGACGACGACCCGATCGTCATCATCGGCATGAGCTGCCGCTTCCCCGGTGGCGTCGGCTCGCCCGAGGAGCTGTGGCAGCTCCTCACCGACGAACGCGATGCCATGGGCGACTACCCCACCGACCGCGGCTGGGATGCGGACGCCGTGTTCGACCCGGACCCGGCCCGCGTGGGCAGTTCCTACTCCCGCACCGCCGGATTCATCGACGGCGTAGCGGACTTCGACGCGGAGTTCTTCGGGATCTCGCCCCGCGAGGCCCTGGCCATGGACCCGCAGCAGCGGCTGCTCCTGGAGGCCACCTGGGAGGCGCTGGAGCGGGCCGGCATCGACCCCGGCACCCTGCGCTCCACCCCGACCGGCATCTTCATCGGCGGCGCGGTTTCCGGTTACAGCACCGACCTGTTCACCACGGAGGACGGTCTCGACGGCCACCTGCTCACCGGCAACGCGGCCAGCGTGGCTTCCGGCCGTGTCTCCTACACGTTCGGGTTCGAGGGTCCTGCGGTGACGGTGGACACGGCGTGTTCGTCGTCGCTGGTGGCGCTGCACCAGGCGGTGCAGGCGCTGCGGCAGGGTGAGTGCACCCTGGCCGTGGCCGGTGGCGTCGCCGTCATGCCCACCCCTCGACTCCTCGTCTCCTTCAGCAGGCAGCGTGGTCTGTCCCAGGACGGCCGTTGCAAGGCGTTCTCCGCGGACGCGGACGGGACCGGCTTCTCCGAGGGCGTGGGTCTGCTCCTGGTGGAGCGGTTGTCGGACGCGCGGCGCAACGGCCACGAGGTGCTCGCCGTGGTGCGTGGCTCCGCGCTCAACCAGGACGGGGCGTCCAACGGCCTGACCGCGCCGAGCGGTCCCGCGCAGCAGCGGGTCATCCGCCAGGCGCTCGCCAACGCCGGGCTCACCAGCGCCGACGTCGACGCCGTCGAGGCGCACGGCACCGGAACCTCGCTCGGTGACCCGATCGAGGCCGAGGCCCTGCTCGCCACGTACGGCCAGGACCGCCCCGAGGACAAGCCGCTGCTGCTCGGCTCGGTGAAGTCCAACATCGGTCACACCCAGGCCGCGGCCGGCGTCGCCGGCGTCATCAAGATGGTCGAGGCGATGCGGCACGGGGTCGTGCCGAAGACGCTGCACGTGGATGAGCCGACGCCGCATGTGGACTGGGCTTCGGGAGCCGTCGAGCTGGTCACGGAGAGTCGTGCGTGGCCGGAGACGGGGCGTCCGCGTCGGGCGGCCGTTTCCTCGTTCGGTATCAGTGGTACGAACGCGCATGTGGTTCTGGAGCAGGCGCCGGCCGATCTGGCGGTCGTGCCCGCGGATGCTTCTGCTGTCGAGCCGTCGTCTGCCGTCGCGTCGACGGGTGCCGGCGTGCCCGTGCCGTGGGTGTTGTCCGCGCGTTCCGCTGCGGGGCTGCGTGGGCAGGCGGCGCGGCTGCGGCAGTCCGCTGCTGCGGCGGAGGCGTCCGATTCGGACGTCGCCTGGTCGCTGCTCTCCGCCCGGTCCGCCATGGAGCACCGCGCCGTCGTGCTCGGTGAGAACCGCGCCGAGTTCCTGGCGGGCCTTGAGGCCCTGGCCGCCGGAGAGCCGGCCGGGAACGTGGTGCGCGACGTCACCGCGGGCGTCCGTCGCTTGGCTCTGGTGTTTTCGGGTCAGGGGTCTCAGCGCCTGGGTATGGGGCGTGAGTTGGTGTCCCTGCCGGTGTTCGGTGAGGTGTTCGAGGAGGTG
>NZ_JBVHUE010000085.1:0-2504 GCF_055565515.1 Streptomyces sp. NPDC028419
GTCGTGACTGCGTGCCTTTTGAAGAATGAGCCTGCGAGTTAGCGGTGTGTAGCGAGGTTAACCCGTGTGGGGAAGCCGTAGCGAAAGCGAGTCCGAATAGGGCGATTGAGTTGCACGCTCTAGACCCGAAGCGGAGTGATCTAGCCATGGGCAGGTTGAAGCGGAGGTAAGACTTCGTGGAGGACCGAACCCACCAGGGTTGAAAACCTGGGGGATGACCTGTGGTTAGGGGTGAAAGGCCAATCAAACTCCGTGATAGCTGGTTCTCCCCGAAATGCATTTAGGTGCAGCGTCACGTGTTTCTTGCCGGAGGTAGAGCACTGGATAGGCGATGGGCCCTACCGGGTTACTGACCTTAGCCAAACTCCGAATGCCGGTAAGTGAGAGCGTGGCAGTGAGACTGTGGGGGATAAGCTCCATGGTCGAGAGGGAAACAGCCCAGAGCATCGACTAAGGCCCCTAAGCGTACGCTAAGTGGGAAAGGATGTGGAGTCGCAGAGACAACCAGGAGGTTGGCTTAGAAGCAGCCACCCTTGAAAGAGTGCGTAATAGCTCACTGGTCAAGTGATTCCGCGCCGACAATGTAGCGGGGCTCAAGCGTACCGCCGAAGTCGTGTCATTGCAGCAATAGGGCCAACGCCCGCTGTGATGGGTAGGGGAGCGTCGTGTGCCGGGTGAAGCAGCAGCGGAAGCTAGTTGTGGACGGTTCACGAGTGAGAATGCAGGCATGAGTAGCGATACACACGTGAGAAACGTGTGCGCCGATTGACTAAGGGTTCCTGGGTCAAGCTGATCTGCCCAGGGTAAGTCGGGACCTAAGGCGAGGCCGACAGGCGTAGTCGATGGACAACCGGTTGATATTCCGGTACCCGCTTTGAAACGCCCAATATCGAATCCATTAATGCTAAGGCCGTGAAGCCGTTCCGGAGCCTTCGGGCAAAGGAAAGTGGTGGAGCCGCTGATCCAAGGTGGTAGTAGGTAAGCGATGGGGTGACGCAGGAAGGTAGTCCAGCCCGGGCGGTGGTAGTCCCGGGGTAAGGGTGTAGGCCGTGTGATAGGCAAATCCGTCACACATTAAGGCTGAGACCTGATGCCGAGCCGATTGTGGTGAAGTGGATGATCCTATGCTGTCGAGAAAAGCCTCTAGCGAGTTTCATGGCGGCCCGTACCCTAAACCGACTCAGGTAGTCAGGTAGAGAATACCGAGGCGTTCGGGTGAACTATGGTTAAGGAACTCGGCAAAATGCCCCCGTAACTTCGGGAGAAGGGGGGCCATCACTGGTGATCGGATTTACTCCGTGAGCTGGGGGTGGCCGCAGAGACCAGCGAGAAGCGACTGTTTACTAAAAACACAGGTCCGTGCGAAGCCGTAAGGCGATGTATACGGACTGACGCCTGCCCGGTGCTGGAACGTTAAGGGGACCGGTTAGTCACATTTCGGTGTGGCGAAGCTGAGAACTTAAGCGCCAGTAAACGGCGGTGGTAACTATAACCATCCTAAGGTAGCGAAATTCCTTGTCGGGTAAGTTCCGACCTGCACGAATGGCGTAACGACTTCTCGACTGTCTCAACCATAGGCCCGGTGAAATTGCACTACGAGTAAAGATGCTCGTTTCGCGCAGCAGGACGGAAAGACCCCGGGACCTTTACTATAGTTTGATATTGGTGTTCGGTTCGGCTTGTGTAGGATAGGTGGGAGACTTTGAAGCAGCCACGCCAGTGGTTGTGGAGTCGCCGTTGAAATACCACTCTGGTCGTGCTGGATGTCTAACCTCGGTCCGTGATCCGGATCAGGGACAGTGTCTGATGGGTAGTTTAACTGGGGCGGTTGCCTCCTAAAGAGTAACGGAGGCGCCCAAAGGTTCCCTCAGCCTGGTTGGCAATCAGGTGTTGAGTGTAAGTGCACAAGGGAGCTTGACTGTGAGACCGACGGGTCGAGCAGGGACGAAAGTCGGGACTAGTGATCCGGCAGTGGCTTGTGGAAGCGCTGTCGCTCAACGGATAAAAGGTACCCCGGGGATAACAGGCTGATCTTCCCCAAGAGTCCATATCGACGGGATGGTTTGGCACCTCGATGTCGGCTCGTCGCATCCTGGGGCTGGAGTCGGTCCCAAGGGTTGGGCTGTTCGCCCATTAAAGCGGTACGCGAGCTGGGTTTAGAACGTCGTGAGACAGTTCGGTCCCTATCCGCTGTGCGCGTAGGAATATTGAGAAGGGCTGTCCCTAGTACGAGAGGACCGGGACGGACGAACCTCTGGTGTGCCAGTTGTCCTGCCAAGGGCATGGCTGGTTGGCTACGTTCGGGAGGGATAACCGCTGAAAGCATCTAAGCGGGAAGCCTGCTTCAAGATGAGTATTCCCACCTCCTTGAGAGGGTAAGGCTCCCAGTAGACGACTGGGTTGATAGGCCAGATGTGGAAGCCCGGTAACGGGTGGAGCTGACTGGTACTAATAGGCCGAGGGCTTGTCCTCAGTTGCTCGCGTCCACTGTGTTAGTTCTGAAG
>NZ_JBVHUE010000087.1:0-1438 GCF_055565515.1 Streptomyces sp. NPDC028419
CTAGTAGGACTCCGTTAGGTCTTGCGGTTCGGGCTGCTCGGGGGCGGGCATTCCGAATGTGTGGATACACGCGAAGTGGACCGTGTGCGGGCTGAGTTGGCTTCGTATGTGGCTGACGTGTTTGCCTCTCTGCGGCGCAAGGACCAGCGGACCAAGAGCGACTGTTACCTGCGAGGACTGATGCTGGATGGTCGGCGTAAGTCGATCCAGGCCATGGCCGCTCGGCTGCCGGACGGCAACGAGCAGAACCTGCAGCAGTTCGTGAACCAGTCCACCTGGGATCCGGTGCCGGTGCAGCGCCGGATCTGTGAACGCATGCTGCCGCTCATCTCTCCGACGGCCTGGGTGATCGACGATGTGTCACTGCCCAAGGACGGAAGAATGTCGGTCGGAGTGGCCCCGCAGTACTGCGGAGCCCTGGGCAAGCGCGCCAACTGCCAGGTCGCGGTCAGCGTCCATGCCGCGACGGACACCGCCTCCTGCCCTCTGCAATGGAGGCTGTTCCTGCCTCGGTCATGGGAAGCGGACGACGATCGCAGGACGTCCACCCGCATCCCGGCCGAGGTCACGCACCGTGAGAAATGGCGGTTGGCCCTGGACATGATCGACACACTGGCCGAGTGGGACATGAGCCCTCCGGCCGTGGTGGCGGACGCTGCCTACGGCACCAACGCACACTTCCGGGCCGCTCTCACCGACCGCGCAATCCACTACGTCCTGGCCGTCCGAGCGGACGTAAGCGCCCATCCGCTCGACGCTGAGCCCGAAGCCCCGCCCCGCAACGGGCCGGTCGGCTGCTGGCCCCAGCCCCGCTACCGACACCCCGCACCATCGGTGGCAACCCTGGCCGCCGGCCTCGGGACCAGGACATTCACCACCGTCACCTGGCGGCAGGGCACTCGAGGCCGGCTGAAGTCGCGCTTCGCCGCCGTGCGCGTCCGGCCCGCCGGCAAGGCCGTTGAGCGGCCGATCAAAGCTGCCGCCTCGTCCGAGCAGGGCTGGTGGGACGGGGTCCTGCCTGACTGCTGGCTGCTGGTCGAGTGGCCGGACGGTGCTGAAGCCCCCACCGACTACTGGCTCTCCAGCCTCCCTGCCGACACCCCGATCACCGAGCTGGTCCGCCTCGCCAAGGTCCGCTGGCGTATCGAGCATGACTACCGGGAACTGAAGCACGGTCTGGGCCTGGACCACTTCGAGGGACGGTCCTGGCCCGGCTGGCACCACCACGTCACCCTCGTGACCGCGGCCCAGGCCTTCCTCACCGAACAGCGACTGATCCCAAAAGTCCCAGGACCGGCCTCACCCTCTACCAGACCCTCGATGCTCTCCAAGACATCCTGAGGTGCTGGACGGGGGTCTGCATCACCTGCCAGAGGCCCCTCCTCGACACGGCACACACAACCCCAAGATCAAGAACAACCTAACGAAGTCCTACTAG
>NZ_JBVHUE010000088.1:0-1233 GCF_055565515.1 Streptomyces sp. NPDC028419
CGAGGCGTTGTTCGGTAGTGAGGGTGCGGGTGTGGTGACCGAGGTGGGTCCTGGTGTGACGGGGCTCGCGGTGGGTGACCGGGTGATGGGTCTGTTGTCGGGTTCGTATGCGGGTCCGTTGGCGGTGGCTGACAGTCGCATGCTGGTGGGGATGCCTGTGGGTTGGTCGTTCGCCCGGGCGGCGTCGGTGCCGGTGACGTTCTTGACCGCCTATTACGGGTTGGTCGACCTTGCGGGGTTGCGTGAGGGTGAGTCGTTGTTGGTGCATGCGGCGGCGGGTGGGGTGGGTATGGCCGCCGTTCAGCTGGCGAGGCACTTGGGCGTTGAGGTGTATGCGACGGCGAGTGAGGCGAAGTGGTCGTCGGTTCGTGAGTGTGGTGTGGCTGGTGAGCGGCTTGCTTCGTCGCGGAGTGTGGAGTTCGCGGATCGGTTCCTGGAGCACAGCGGGGGCCGGGGTGTTGATGTCGTGCTCAACAGTTTGGCTCGGGAGTATGTGGATGCCTCGTTGCGGTTGTTGCCGCGTGGGGGTCGGTTCTTGGAGATGGGCAAGACCGATATCCGTGATGCGGATGAGGTGGCTGCGGCTCATGGTGGTGTGCGTTATCGGGCGTTCGATCTCGGTGAGGCGGGGGCGGACCGGCTGGGTGAGATGCTCTCGCACTTGGCGGAGTTGTTCGCGAGTGGGGAGCTGACGCCGCTGCCGGTGACGGCGTGGGACACGCGTCAGGCACCGCGGGCTTTCCGGCACATGAGTCAGGCCCGGCATATCGGCAAGGTCGTCCTGACCAATGCGCGGGCCGAGTTGACGGGCACGGTGTTGGTGACCGGTGGTACGGGTGTGATCGGGTCGGCGGTGGCCCGTCATCTGGTGGTCGAGCATGGGGTGAGGGATCTGGTGCTCACCGGCCGTCAGGGCCCGGCGGCTGCGGGTGCTGCGGAGTTGGTCGCTGAGCTGACCGCTTTGGGTGCCACGGTCCGTGTCGAGGCTTGCGATGCTGCTGATCGTGCTGCTCTGGGTGCGCTCTTGGACGGGCTCGACGGGTTGTGTGGTGTGGTGCACGCCGCCGGCGCCCTGGATGACGGTGTCGTCTCGGGGCTGACTCCGGAGCGTCTCGATACGGTGCTTCGTCCCAAGCTGGACGCGGCGTGGAACTTGCATGAGCTGACGCGTGACCGGGATCTCGCGTTGTTCGTGTTGTTCTCCTCGGCTGCTGGTGTGTTCGGTTCTCCGGG
>NZ_JBVHUE010000089.1:0-1076 GCF_055565515.1 Streptomyces sp. NPDC028419
TGTATTGCCTCGGGAGGTTGTGGACGGGTGATGGAGGTCTCGGCTGAGGCGTCTTGAATGGGTGAGGGCCTTCCGGGTTCGGTGTGGATTGCGACATCTCCACCGAACGACAGAAGGCCCTCATGCCCCACCGTAATGCACCCCTGACCGAGACCGGACGCCTTCGCCTGGCCCGCTGCGTGGTCGAGGACGGCTGGCCTCTGCGACGGGCCGCCGAGCGTTTCCAGGTCTCGCCGACGACCGCCCAGCGGTGGGCCGACCGCTACCGCTCCCACGCTGAAGCGGGCCTTGCCGACCGGTCCTCGCGCCCGCACCACAGCCCGCGCCGGACCCCGACCCGCACTGAACGCCGGATCATCAAGGTCCGACTCACCCGGCGGTGGGGACCGGCCCGCATCGCCCACCTGCTGGGTTTGGTGCCCTCGACCGTGCACCGCGTCCTGACCCGCTACAAGCTGGCCCGCCTGTCCCATCTGGACCGGGCCACCGGCCGTGTCATCCGCCGCTACGAACGCGTCAAGCCCGGCGAGCTCGTCCACGTGGACATCAAGAAGCTCGGCAACATCCCCGACGGCGGCGGCCACAGGACCCTCGGCCGCCAGGCCGGCCGCAGAAAGCGGCCCCGCCTGGGCTACAGCTACATCCACACCGCCGTCGACGACCACTCCCGCCTCGCCTACAGCGAGATCCTCACCGACGAGAAGAAGGAAACCGCGACCGCGTTCTGGCAGCGGGCACACGCCTACTTCACCAGCGTCGGGATCACCGTCGAGCGCGTCCTGACCGACAACGGCTCCTGCTACAAATCCCACCTCTGGCGGGACGCCCTGGCAGCAGCCGGGATCACCCACAAGCGAACCCGGCCCTACCGGCCACAAACCAACGGCAAGGTCGAACGCCTCAACCGCACCCTCGCCGAGGAATGGGCCTACGCCCGCCCCTACCGCTCAGAACAGGAACGACGCGACGCCTTCCCCGGATGGCTCCACACCTACAATCACCACCGCGGACACACCGCACTCGCAGGCAAACCACCCGCCAGCCGCGTCCCCAACCTCACAGGGCAATACACCTAG